>DASWGQ010000230.1:0-7010 GCA_036393595.1 Myxococcales bacterium
AGGATGTCCACCGCGCGCAGCGTTCGCCTCACCCGCTCCGCCACCGCGCGCAGCACCTGGTCGCCGACCGCGTGGCCCAGCGTATCGTTCACCTGCTTGAAGCGGTCCACGTCGATCATGATCGCGGTGAGCGGCTGCGCGAACCGGCGCGCGCTCTCGAACTGCAGCTGCGCCAGCTCCATGAAATGGCGGCGGTTGTGCGTGCCGGTCAGGCCGTCCACGGTGGCGAGGCGCTGCACCTCGTCGAACAGGCGCGCGTTCTCGACCGCGATCACGGCCGGCTGGGTGAAGCTCATCGCCAGCCGGGCCTTCTCGTCGTCGTACGCGCCGGTCTCGTTGCTCTCCAGCGCGACCAGCCCGACCACCTCGCCGCGGGAGACGAGCGGGACCACCAGCGCCGCTCCGCCCCATCCGAGGGCCGGCTGCTCCGCCTTGAGCGCGCGCTCGACCGGGCCGCCCGGGAGCACCTGCTCCAGCACGCCGGCGTGCTCGGCTTCCGGATAGCCTCGCTGGGCGGCGACCCGG
The DNA here is from genome assembly GCA_036393595.1 of Myxococcales bacterium. Lineage (GTDB taxonomy): Bacteria > Myxococcota > Myxococcia > Myxococcales > 40CM-4-68-19 > VBKO01. The sequence goes on from DASWGQ010000230.1 coordinate 526, forward strand.
TAGCGCTCGCCGCGCTTCATGAGGACCGCGGCGCGCTGGTAGGTCACCAGCCGCAAGAGGCCGTCGAGGAGGCGCTCGAGCACCTCCTTGAGCTCCAGCGTGCTGGAGATGGCGAGCGTCGCCTCGAGGCGCACGCGCTCGCGCAGTCCGCGCACCATCTGGTTGAACGCCTGCGCCAGCTGGGCCAGCTCGTCGTGCCCGCGGACGTCGACCTCGGTCTCGAGCTGGCCCGCGGCGACGGCCGCGGCCGCGGCGCGGAGCCGCTCCACCGGCCGCGTCACCTGGCGCACCGTGGTCACCGCGAGCACCAGCGCCGCGATCAGCGCGATGCCGATCCAGAATGCCGCGCCGCGCGCGAGCCGGCGGATGGGACCCAGCGCCGCATCCGCGTCCTCCTGGACCACCACCCGCCAGCCGGAGACGGCCACGTCGGCGCTCGCGCCGAGCACGTCTTCCTGGTCCGTCCCCGAGAGCAGCGGATGCTGCGAGAGGTCGGCCCGCGAGAGCGCCACGTTGGGGTCGGGATGGATCACCGCGCGGAAGGCGCCGTCCACCAGGAAGGCGCTGCCCTCCGAGGGGCGGAGCTTCTCGAACCTTTCTTGAAGGGAGCGCAGCGACAGCTCGACGGCGAGCACCCAGCGCGCGCCGCGCGCGCCCTGCACCGGCAGCGCCAGCACCAGCCGCGCCACCGGCATCCCGCCGCGTCCCGGCAGCACGTAGGGCGGACCGAGGGTCAGCCCTTTCGACTTGAGCGCCTCGCGCAGCGGAACCGCCGCGGCGTACGCCCTCAGCGCCTCGTGGTCGATCTCCTCGTGGTCGGCTTGCGCCTCGGGCACCACCTGGCTGAAGCGCACCGGCGTGACCACGGGGTCGCCCTTCTCGTCGAACAGGCCGACGACGTCGGCGCCCTTGGTCTGCTGGTAGATGAGGAGCAGCGCCTGCTGGCGCGCTTCCTGGTCCAGGTCGGAGAGGCGCAGCGAGCGGGTGGCGAGCGTCAGCGCGTCGAGCTTGTCGAGCAGCAGGCGCTGCACCTGGTCGGCGAGCGCGGAGGCGGCCTGGGCGTGGATGCGCGCCACTTGCGAGCGCAGCTCGCGGCTCCCCGAGGGCAACGTCACCACGGTCGCCAGCGCGAGCGGCGCGGCGCTCGCGCAGGAGAGCAGCAAGGCGAGCTTCACCCCCAGGCGCATCGAGAGATGCTTGCCGGGCGGGGGTGGCGACCACAAGGAAGCGAATGTGCGCGCGGGGTCGGTGCGAGTGGGATGAAGTCGCCGATCTCGCCCTGACGTGCGGCGGAGTGGAATTTGCGGAGGGCCCGATTCGGCCCGTACTCTCGCTACATGGAGCGGGGCCCGTCGTGCGCGGGGCGCGCGCTGATCTGCGCCGCCGTGCTGGCTGCCTGCGGGCGTGCGCCGGCCGGCCCGGCCGCGCCCATGAAGATGGTGGGACCGCTTCCGCCCGGCGAGCCGCAAGTGCGCGCCACCGCGGCCGTCATTTCGCGCAAGGGCAGGGTCGAGCTGCAGCGCGGTCTCCTGGGCAACTGGTCCGACGCGCAGGTCGGCGACCGCCTGGCCCCGAGCGACGCGCTGCGCACCCACGAGGGCGAGGCGGAGGTCGGCGTCGACGGCGTGAAGATGCGCGTGCACGAAGCCTCCGCGCTGCGCCTCAAGGACGCGAACGCGCGCTGGCTGCGGGCGCAGGTGCGCGGCTCGGTGGAGTCGGAGGTGGAGCCGGGCAAGGGCAGCATCGACGTGGAGGTGGAAGGCAGCGACGCGCAGGCCCACAGCCAGGGCTGCCACTTCTTCGTCACCGCGGACGGCCGCGGCGTGGTGACGGTCGCCGCCGTCACCGGATCGGTGAACCTCACCTCCCACGGCAGGCAGGTCGAGGTGAAGCCCGGCACCGTCAGCCGGGTGGCGGGAGGCGCGCCCGAGGACGCCTCGCCGGCGCTGCGCCGCGTGTTGCTGGCGGTCCGCTGGCCGCAGGAACGGGCCACCAGCAAGGACACCCTGCCGGTGAGCGGCAAGGTGGAGGCGGGCAGCCGCGTGTTCATCCAGGGGCAGCCGGTGCCCGTCGAGCCGGGCGGGTCCTTCCGCGCAGACGTGCCGCTGCGCGACGGCGAGCAGACCGTCGCCGTCGTGGCCATCGATCCGATGGGCCGGCGCAAGCAGGTGGACACCACCATCGTACGCGACCAGACGACGCCCACGGTCCGGGTGAAGAGGAAGCTTTGGCAATCGCGCTGAGCACGCTCCTGGCGATCTCGGTGACGCTGTCGGCGGATCCCGGCACGCTCACGCTCGGCAAGGACGGCACCGCGCGGATCGAGGTGCGGGTCACGGGAACGTTCGGCCGCGCCCTCCCCGGCGCGAAGGTCTCGCTCAGCACCAACGTCGGCGCGGTGGGCGACCCGCGGCCGGCCGGCGACGGCGCATTCACCGCCGCGTTCACCCCGCCCCGGTCCCGCACGCCGGGGGTGGCGCTGATCGGCGCCGACGCCGAGGTCGAAGGCGAGCACGCGCTCGGGTGGCTCGCGCTGCCGCTGTCGGGCAGCGACTCGATGACTCTCGAGACCAAGCCGTACGCCTCCGTGCAGCTGCGCATCGCCGATCGCGAATTCGGCCCCGCGGTGGCGAACGCCAAGGGCGAGGTGCAGGTCAAGGTGGTGGTCCCCCCGGGCGTGGACAAGGCGACCATGCACGTGGAGGACTCGCTCGGGAACACCGCGGATCGGCTACTGGACCTGGATCCGCCGCCGTTCCGGCGCATGCGCGTGCTCCCGGTCGGGCCCCCGCATGCCCCCGCGGGCGAGTCCGTGGAGCTGCAAGCCTTCCTCGTCCGCCGCGACGGTTTGCCCGACCCGGATGCGCGCGTCACGGCCAACGCCGAACGCGGAGGCGTCGACGTGTCGCGCAACCGGCGCGGGATCGTGGCCGTCTCCTGGCAGGCGCCCCGCGGCGCCTCGGGCCAGACCGACATCGAGGTGCACGCGTTCGGCGAGCGCGCCGAGGTGCGCGCGTCGATCGTCCCGGGCGCCCCCCGCACGCGCAGCGCGTGGCTCGACGGCTTCGGATCGCCCTCGGCCGGGCTGCTCGCGTCGGCGGGGACCGCCTTCAGCGGAGTGCCGGCCTTCGGGGTGACGGCGGAGCTGGCGATCCCGGTGACGGGCACGCCATTCGAGGCGTTGCTCGACGTGGGCGGCACGGGGTGGTTCGCCGTCGATGAGCCGGCGCCCAGCCCGTTCCTGGGCCGTTCCGAGCGCGCCACCGCCACGGGCCTGTCGGCCCAGCTCGGCGCCCGCGCGACGCGATCGTTCCGCGGAATCGACGTCCACGCTTCGCTCCTGCTCGGCGTGCAGCAAACCTGGGTTTCGGCGAGCTTCCCCGGCGCCCCCACGCTGGCCCGTTCCGGGTCGGAGCTGGGAATTCGCACCGGCGCCGCCCTGGGCGCCTCGTGGCCGCTCGGGCCGGGACGCCTGCTGGTGCAGGCGCACACGTCGCTCACGCCCGCCCTGGCGGGGCTGGAGAACCCGCTGAGCGGAATCGCCTTCCAGGCCGGGTACCTCCTGACGCTGCGCCGATAGCCGCCGTCTTCGGCGGCTGCGTGTTTTGGGACGCGGCATTCCGAGACGCGTTCTAGTAAGATCAGACCGATGGCGTCCCGAATCCTCCGCGCCCCGGCTCCGAACGAAGCCGCGGCAGTCCTCCATTCCTTCACCAACCACCTGCTGTACTCGCTGGCGAAGGACCAGTACTCCGCCACCGCGCGCGACCGCTTCATGTCGCTCGCGCTGACGGTGCGCGATCGCTTGATCGAGCGGTGGATCTCGACCCAGCAGCGCTACTACCGGCGCGACGCCAAGCGCGTCTACTACCTGTCGGCCGAGTTCCTCATGGGCCGCGCCCTCGCCAACAACCTGCTCAACCTGGGGCTGTACGACACGGCGCGCGAGGCGATGCGCATGATGGGTCTGGAGGTCTCGGACCTGCTCGAGCAGGAGGTGGACGCGGGCCTCGGCAACGGCGGGCTGGGACGGCTCGCCGCCTGCTTCCTGGATTCCATGGCCACCCTCGACGTCCCCGGATACGGGTACGGCATCCGCTACGAGTTCGGGATGTTCGACCAGGAGATCAAGGCGGGCTGGCAGATCGAGAAGCCGGACGAGTGGCTGCGCTTCGGGAACCCCTGGGAGATGCCGAGGCCCGAGTACTGGGTCCCGGTAGGGTTCGGCGGGCGCACGGAGGAGCACTTCGACCACGGGCAACTCAAGATTCACTGGGCCCCGGAGGAACAGGTCATCGGCGTCGCTTACGACACGCCGATCGCGGGCTACGGAAACGCCACGGTCAACACGCTGCGCCTGTGGCGCGCGCGCGCCAGCGAGGAGTTCGACCTCACCTTGTTCAACGACGGCGACTACGAGCGCGCCGTGCTGGAGAAGAACCGGTCGGAGACGATCTCCAAGGTGCTGTATCCCAGCGACGTGAAGATGTTCGGGAGGGAGCTGCGCCTCAAGCAGCAGTACTTCTTCGTGGCGTGCTCGCTGCACGACATCGTCCGGCGCCACCTGGTGGCGCACAAGTCGCTGGACGACTTCGCCGACAAGATCGCCATCCAGCTCAACGACACGCACCCCGCCGTCGCCATCCCCGAGCTGATGCGCATCTTCATCGACGAGCACCAGCTGCCCTGGGAGAAGGCCTGGGAGCTGACGGTGGCGACCTTCGGTTACACCAACCACACCCTGCTCTCCGAGGCGTTGGAGACCTGGCCGGTGGAGATCTTCGGCCAGCTGCTGCCGCGCCATCTGGCGATCATCCTCGAGATCAACCGGCGCTTCCTGCGCCAGGTGATGAACCGCTTCCCCTACGACGAGCCGCGCATCTCGCGCATGTCGCTCATCGACGAGGGGGACGGGCAGCTCGCCTCCAAGCGGATCCGGATGGCGTACCTGGCGGTGGTGGGCTCGCACTCGGTGAACGGCGTGGCCGCCCTGCACACCCAGCTCCTACAGCAAAACCTGCTCCACGATTTCCACGAGATGTGGCCGGAGCGGTTCAACAACAAGACCAACGGCGTCACGCCGCGCCGCTGGCTGCTGGCCGCGAACCCGCTCTTGTCGGAGGCGATCACCGCGCGCATCGGCGACGGGTGGAGCGTCGACCTGGACGAGCTGCGCAAGCTAGAGCCGCTGGCCGACGACGAGACCTTCCGCGCCGCCTTCCGCGACATCAAGCAGCGCAACAAGGAGCAGCTGGCGGCCTACATCGAGCGCGAGCAGGGGATCACCGTCGACCGGAGCTCGATCTTCGACGTGCAGGTGAAACGGCTGCACGAGTACAAGCGCCAGCTGCTCAACCTGCTGCACGTCGTCGCGCTCTACTTGCGCATCAAGAACCAGCCCGACCTGCCCATGGTGCCGCGCACGTTCATCTTCGGCGGCAAGGCCGCGCCGGCATACGCGGTGGCCAAGCTGATCATCAAGCTGATCAACTCGGTGGGCGCGGTGGTGAACGCGGACCCGCAGGTGAAGGAGAAGCTCAAGGTGGTGTTCCTCGCCAACTACCGGGTCTCGCTGGCCGAGCGCATCTTCCCCGGATCCGACCTCTCCGAGCAGATCTCCACCGCCGGCAAGGAGGCGTCCGGCACGGGGAACATGAAGTTCGCGCTCAACGGCGCCCTGACCATCGGCACGCTCGACGGCGCGAACATCGAGATCCGCGACGAGGTCGGGCACGAGAACTTCTTCCTCTTCGGCCTCACCGCGCAGGAGGTGCAGGACCTGCTCCGGCGCGGCTACCGGCCCCGCGACTTCTACGAGCAGAACGCCGAGCTGCGCGCGGTGCTGGACCTCGTCAACGGCGGGTTCTTCGAGCCCGACCACCCGGAGCTGTTCCGCCCGCTGGTGCAGTCGCTGCTCGACCACGACCCCTATCTATTGTTGGCCGACTTCGCCTCGTACGCGGACTGCCAGCAGCGCGTGGAGCAGGCCTTCGTGGACAAGGAGCGCTGGACGAAGATGGCGATCCTGAACGTGGCCCGGATGGGGAAGTTCTCCTCCGACCGGACCATCCGGGAATACGCGGAGCAGATCTGGAAGGCGCAATCGGTGCCGGGATGATCCGCCGGCTGCTCCGCCTGCTGCGGCCCGCGCCGAAGGCGCCGCCGCGGCAGCCCGTGGACCCGCGCGTGGCCGCCGATCCGTGGCTCGGCACGCTCTTCGGGCAGCTCGGCGATCGCTACCGCCTCGGCACCGACGGTCCCGACGGCGCGCAGGTGCTCCGCCGCACGGCCCGGACCCGCTTCAACCCGATGCAGGTGTGGCTCCGCCCCGGCGAGCGCGCGGTCCTCGGCGACTACCAGGTCCGCGCACACGGCGATCGCGGGGCGGACGAAGCGCGGGCGCTGCTCGACGTGCGCGTCACCCCGGCGCTGCACCAACTCGGCCTCGAGTCCGCCGGCGACACGGTCGAGGAATGGGGCGGCCA
>DASWGQ010000231.1:0-8932 GCA_036393595.1 Myxococcales bacterium
TGCCCCACGCCCGCTCGCTGAGGTAGGGGCCCCAGCGCTTCCAGTGCTTCTTGCGTTCCCGCGACTCGGACAGCCTGGTCTCTTCGGCGGTCATGGTCCTCCTCAGTCCCGCGAGCCGGCCGGCCGTTACTCGCCGGCCAGGTGCAGGACGTGACCGTCGGGATCGCGCGCCAGCACCGCGCGCCGGTACCCGAGCCTGAGATCGGACAGCTGCACCACGCCAGGGGAGAGGAAAGTCGAGCCGCGCGCGCGGAGGACGCGGGCGCCTTCCGCCGGATCGGCGACCACCGTCGTCTGCCAGTGGACGAGATCGTTGGCGCGCTCGTCGGCCGGGAAGAGGCGCCCGCCGCCCGGCGCGAGGTACTCCAGGAACTCGATGCCCGGTCCGCTCGCCGCGCGCAGGGTGGTGATGCGCAGGTGCGCGCCCTCGACGTCGTTCAGCCGCTCCTGCTCGGCGCCCCAGTTCTCGCTGGCGCCCGCGACGCGCAGGCCCAGGACGTCGCGATAGAACCGCAGGCTCGCCTCGGTGTCCGAGACCACGATGGCGGTGTGGTCGATGCCGAGGAAGACCCGCTCCTTGCGCTGCCACCGCGGATCGCCCTTGCCCGCCGGGAGCTGCAGCACCTCGAGCGTGTGGCGATCCGGGTCGCGAAAGTAGAAGGCGCGGATCCCACCCGCGGCCGGGTTCCAGTCCGGTAGCCGCTGCGGGCCTTTGGACACGCGCTCGACGCCCGCGGCGAGAAGCGCGGCGTACGCCCGGTCCATGTCGGACACCACGATGGCGACGTGCTGGAACCAGCGGTCGTTGCTCCGCGAGTCCGCCGGCGCCGCGCGGCCCTTCGGTTCCAGGTACTCCGTCAGGTCGAGGCACTCGCCGCCCAGGCGCAGCCGCGCCGTGCGGCTCCGCGCGCCCGACACTCCTTGCAGCCGCTCCAGCGCCTCCCCAGCCTGCTCGATCTCCAGCGCCTTCTCGAACGACAGCACGCCTGAATAGAACGCCACCGACCGGTCCAGATCCGACACCGTGAGCCCGATGCAGCCTACCGCGCGGACCAGGGCCGCGTCTCCGGCGCGCGCTGCCGTGCAATGCGCGATGACGGAGCACGAGGCGACGGCCAGGGCCCACCGCAGCTGGAACATCGCGCTCCCTCCCCCGCGGCAGTGCGCCACCGGATCCGATCCGTTACAGCCGGAAGGCTTCGTGTAACTTTCGAGGCGCTGGACAGGATCCCCTCCGTCGCTGTTCACTGGATCGGCTGCCTTGGGGGACTCTTGCAGCAACGATCGGCAGATTCGTTCGCGGCCGGCTCCGAGGACGCGGGGCTCGTCGAGGCCCTGCGCCGCGGCAGGGAGGACGCTTTCCTGGGCCTGGTGCAGCGGCACCAGTCCGCCATGCTCCGGGTCGCATCCACGTTCGTCTCCAGCGCGGCGGTGGCCGAAGAAGTGGTCCAGGAGGCCTGGCTGGGCGTGCTCCACGGCCTGGACGGGTTCCAGGGCCGCTCGTCGCTGCGGAGCTGGATCTTCGGCATCCTCACCAACTGCGCGCGATCGCGCGGAGCGCGCGAGGCCCGCAGCGCGCCGTTCTCCTCGTTCGGCGGACCCGACGAGGACGAGCCCGCGGTCGACCCGTCGCGTTTTCTGGGCGCCGATCACCCGCGCTGGCCCGGGCATTGGGCCTCGCCGCCGGAGCAGTGGGCGGAGGAGAAGCTGGCCGCCAAGGAGACGCTGGAGTTCGTCCGGCGGGCAATCGAGGCCCTGCCGCCCACGCAGAAGCAGGTCATCACGCTGCGGGACGTGGAGGGCTGGAGCTCGGCGGAGACGTGCGAGGCGCTGGGGATCTCCGAGGCGAACCAGCGGGTGCTCCTGCACCGGGCGCGCTCGAAGGTCCGGGCCCGGGTGGAGCAATTCATGCGGGAGGGCTCGCGATGACGCCCCGGACGCCGTCCGAGCTCGCCTGCCAGGAGCTGGTGCAGCTCGTCACCGACTATCTCGAAAGCGTGCTGCCTGCCGCGGAGCGCGACCGGTTCGAGCGGCACATCGCCTCCTGCCGGGGCTGCGATGCCTACCTGCGGCAGATGCGCGAGCTGGTGCGCGTCGCGGGCCGCATTCCCACAGCGTTCGTCCCGCCCGATCCTCCGCCCGAGCTGCTGCGCGCGTTCGGGGCCTGGAAGGCGGAGAGAGTCTAGTAGGGTGCACGAGCCGTTCTTTGGGGGACATCGATGGCAATAACGTTGAAGCGGCAACTCGACGACGAAGAGAAGACGAAGATACTCGCGAAGCATGGCCGAAAGTGCTTTGCCACCGGCCACGACATCGCCCCTGAGGATGCACTCCAGTTCGATCACATCCGGGCCTTCGCCACAGGCGGGCCGACAGAACTCGACAATATCGCACCGATGTGCGAGGCCCATAACAAGGCGAAGGGTGCTCTCCCGCTCGGTGACTTCCGGGTCAAGCTGCGGCTGCAGGAATTTTTCCAGCGCGGGAACGCATTGACGTTACACGACCTGCTCGAATACCTGAAGGAGAAAGGCGAAGTTCCTGTGTATGGGCAGCCGGTCGCAGTGTCGGGTGAAAACGGGCAGCTAACGGTCGAATTCTTGGATGGCGGCGCTCGCATACGCAGTATGCATGCCCGACTACCGAGTGGCGGTACTTCTACGCAACGTTGCCGATCAGCGCCCTAGACAGCGACGACGATCACGATGACACAATCGGCTTGCAGCCGCGGTACCTAATCTTCGACAAGGTGTTCGAGCTATATCGTCACTTCCAACGGCATCCTGTCCTGCTTCCGTCGATCGGTCGAGTGCGCAACAACAAGATCGTGCTTTTCGACGGACAGCACAAGATTGCAGGGCTACTTTGGACAGGCAGGCGCGACTTCGAGTGCAAAGTATACCTTACGCCGGACCTCCGGTTGCTGAACCAGACGAACATCTCGGCGCACGACAAGTTCGCCCAGACGAGATTCTACTCATCCATCATGGTTGGGAAGTTGGGGACGGAGTTCGGTAAGGACTTCGAGTCGTACAAGAACCTTGCGCGCCGCCGTTGCGAGAAGCGAGCGCTGACCAGGGCCGCTCGAACCTTCGCGCTCGTGCTGGAAGCTTTGCAGAAACCGCCGGGCTGGAAAACGTTTGGCTATTCGGAACGCCGCAGCTCCGTGCGCGCTCGTTGACGCGCCGCGTCCCGCCCCGGGACAAGTTGGATTTTCAACAGCTCCTCGCCAAGTCGTAAAGCGTTCACTTCGCCACCGCGACGTGGACGCCGTTCCACCCCGGCGGCGGGGGAGCGGCGGCGAGCGCGCGGCAGCGATCGAGCAGCACCCGGCTGGGCCCGTCGCCGGGATACCGCTCGAGGACCGCGGCGGCCCCGCTGAAGTCGCGCCGCGAGTACGCGGCGAAGGCGGCCTCGTAGTCGCGAGCGAAGGCGGGCAGCTCCGCGGAAGCGGCGCCGACGAGCTGGTAGACGAGGATTCCCTGGCTGCGGCCTTTCACCGCCACGCGGTCCACCAGCCGGAAGGCGAACTCCTCCCCCGCGCGCTCCACCACCGACTCGCTCGCCAGCACGTCGAGTCCGTACTGCTTGCACAGGCCTTCGAGGCGGGAGGCCAGGTTCACCGAGTCGCCCAGGGCCGTGTAGCTGAGCCTCTCCGGCGCTCCGAAGTGGCCGACCATGGCCTCTCCTGCGTGCAGGCCGAAGCGGGTGCGCAGCGGCGGGACCGACCAGGACGGCGATGCGTAGAGGCGCTTCACCGCTTCCTGGCAGGCCAGCACCGCGGCGCAAGCCAGCCGCGCGTGCTCCTTCTCTTGCGCGGGCGCGTTCCAGAAGGCCATCACGGCATCGCCGATGAACTTGTCGACGGTGCCGGACGACTCGCGGATCGCCCGCGTCATCGCCTCGAGGTAGGCGCCCAGGGCGCGGGCCAGCTCGTCGGGCGAGAGGCGCTCGGAGAGCCCGGTGAAGCCTTCCAGGTCGGTGAAGAGGATGGTCAGCTCGCGCAGCTCGCCTCCCAGCACCGGCTCCGCGTTGGCCCGGTAGAGCTGGCGGACCAGGTCGATGGGGACGTACTTCCCCAGCGCCCGCAACGCCGTCTTGGCGCGCTCGAGGCCGTCCATCACGTCCTGGACGTCTCGGAACGGGGCCTGGGCGGGCGCGGCGGCGAAGTCGAGCTGCCGCATGCGCGCGGCCGAGGCGCCGATCCGCCCGAGGCTGCGCCGCAGCGCCAGCAGCGCCGCTCCGCCGCCGGCCGCGATCAGCGCGGCCACGGCCAGCGCGGCGATCAGGAACCGGATGCGCAGCGCGTGCAGCGCACCGGTGTACGCGCTCTCCGGCACGGCGATGCCGATCAGCCACTCCTGGGTGCCCTGGAGCGGGCGGAAGGTCGCCAGCCACCGCTCTCCACCGACGCGCAGCTCGCCGGATCGCTCCTCACCGTCATCCGCCGCCTGCTTCAGCACGGGGCTCCCCAGCGCCGCGGCGAGGGGCTCGGGCAGGTGCCGGGGCGAGACCCGCAGCGCATCGCCCACGTCCGTGAGCTCGTCGTCCGGCGCGGTGCGCGTCACCAGATGCCCGGCGGGATCGGCGAGGAAGACCCGGTGCGGATCGGTCGCGGCCCGATCGTCGACCCTGATTGTTGAGATCGCATCGATGGCGTGGGTCAGGAGCCCTGCCCGGACGACGCCGGCAAAACGCCCCCGCGCGTCCGCGATCGACTTCTGCACGCTGACCACGACGCGCCGGCGGGCGATGGGCAGCGCGGAGTCCGACTGCGCGTACGACAGGTCCGTCCAGATCGGGACCCCGTCGTAGTCGCGCGAGGCGGCGGTGCGGAAGGTCAGGTGCTCGGTCGGATCCGGCGCGCCTCCCCGCGGGCGGAAAGGAGCGGAGAGGAGCCCGCCTCCTTCGGCCCGCTCGCGGAGCTCCAGCGAGAACCCGCTGCCCTCCGGCCGCGTGGCGCGGGTCACCAGCGGCCCGCCGTCGGTGCGGACCACGGATATTTGCCAGCGGCCCGCCGGCGCGAGGACGGCCTCCCCGTCCCCGTCGAAACCGTCGCGTTCCGCGCGCGTGAAGGTCACCTCGGCGAGGTGGGGATTGCGCGAAAGGCCGGCGAACAGCGCCGACTCGATCGACGCCGGGACGTCCGGATCCGCCACGCCGAGCCGGATGGACTGCTCGACGTCGCGGACCACCCGGCTCGCGCCGTCGAGCTCCTCGCGCACGAGCCCTTCGATGCGTCGCGCCGCGGAGTCCCGCAGCGCCTCGGCCGTGCCCAGCAGCGACCTGCGCGTGGCGGCGAAGAACAGCGCGAGCAAGGCGCCGAGGAGCAACACCAGGGCGGCGGTGCTCCCGGCGAACATCTGTAGCAAAGTCACGCGCGGAGCGCGCATCAGCCTCCCGAGGCGAACTCAGGATACAGCGTCATGCCTCCGTCGACGAACAGGCTGATCCCGTTCACGTAGTCGGCCTCGTCCGAGGCGAGCCACACCGCGGCGCGAGCGATGTCCTCGGGCTCGCCGATTCGCTTGTACGGAATGAGCCGCAGCAGCGCATCGAGCGCCTCGGGAGTGCTCCAGGCGTCCCGGTTGATGGGCGTGCGCACTGCGCCGGGCGCGATGCTGTTGACCCGGATCCGGTGCGGCGCCACCTCCTGGGCCAGGCTCTTCATCATCAGCATCACCCCGCCCTTCGAGGCGGCGTAGTTGACGTGCCCCGCCCAGGGGATCACCTCGTGCACCGAGCTGATGCAGATGATCTTTCCCGCGGCCCGGGAGACCTCGGGCACGACGCCGCGGCGCTTGAACTCGCGGACCGCCTCGCGCGCGCAGAGGAACTGGCCGGTCAGGTTGACGCCGATCACCGCGTTCCACTGGTCCACGGTCAGGTCTTCGAACGGCGCGTCGCGCTGCAGGCCGGCGTTGTTGATCAGGATGTCTACGGTGCCGAGCTGCTCGATGGCGCTCCGGAACAGGTCCTTCACCTCGGCCTCGCGCGAGACGTCGGCGCGGATCGCGAGCGCGCGGCTGCCTCCCTGCGCGATCTCCTTCACCACCGCGACCGCGGCGTCCTCGCCGTCGCGGTAGTTCACGACCACCTCCGCTCCGGCGTGGCCGAGCGCGATGGCGATGGCCTTGCCGATCCCGGAGTTGGCTCCGGTGACGATGGCCTTCTGTCCCTGCAGCGGCGATCTGTCGGTCATCTTCGTCTCCGATCGGGTGGGTGCGAGCTCCAGTCTGCCGAGCCGGCCGTGCGTTACGCGCCACGGGCCGGCCCGCGGACTTGGCTCACGGTCCGGTGGCCTCCTGGGGGGCCGGCGGATCCAGCCGCGTGAGCGTGAAGCTGCCTACGCTCGAGCCCGCCTTGCTCGCCACCGTCCCGGCCAGCGTGCGCCCGGCGAGGCGGCCGTCGAACACGAACGCCGCCAGCTCGAGATGCACGTCGTCCGAGTTGCGGCGGACGCCGTCGAGCATGATGCCCGGCTGGCTCTCCAGCGACATCCAGCTTCCCTTGTACGAGCCCTCGTTGCGGTCGATCATGACGGAGAGCGGCCTCTGCCATCCGTCGCGATCGATGACGCCCACCCAGTGACCGGGAAGGGGGTCCTGCGACTGGACGGAACGCGTTCCCGCGCACGCGGCCAGCGCGAGCGCGAGCACCACCATTGCCTTCTTCATCGGAATGCTCCTTGTCCCGGCCGGACAGCGCCGGCCTCTACGGGCAGGTCTGCCACGCGGGCGGAGCGTTACGGCGATCGAATTCCGCGTCGGGTCAGAGCGCCGGCTCGATGGCCGCGCCGACGGGCATCTGGGCGGTGGTTTCGTGCGCGCGGTGGTCGCGCGCGAGGAGGAGGTAGATGGCCGGCACGAAGAACAGCGTGAAGGCCGTCCCGATGGCCATCCCCGCCACCAGCACCAGCCCGATGCTGTTGCGCGCCGCCGCGCCCGGGCCGGTCACCAGCGTGAGCGGGAAGTGGCCGCAGACGGTGGCGACGCTCGTCATCAGGACCGGCCTCAGACGCGTGACGGCGGCGTTCTTCACCGCCTCGAGCTTCGACTGACCCTCCTCCTGCAGCTTGTTGGCGAACTCCACGATGAGGATGCCGTTCTTGGAGATCAGCCCGACCAGCGTGACCAGGCCCACCTGCGAATACACGTTCATGGTGGTGGTCCAGCCGTTGGTCCAGAACGGGATGTTCGGGTTCGGCATCTTGAGGAAGGTCATCGTGAGCGCGCCGAACATGGCCAGCGGCACCGAGCCGGCCAGGATGACGAACGGATCGCGGAAGCTGTTGAACTGGGCCGCGAGGACCAGGAAGATGAGGACGACTGCGAGCATGAACGCCGGAAGGAACTTGTCGCCCTCGGTGCGCAGCTGCCGCGACTCGCCGGTGTAGTCGATGGCGTAGCCCTTGGGGAGGACCTGCGCCGCCTCGCCTTCCAGGTACCGGAGCGCCTCGTCGAGCGGGCGGAAGGCCACGCCGCTCAGCTTCACCGCGTTGAGCTGCTGGAAGCGGTTGAGCGCGCGCGGCGTCACCGAGTCGCGGATGGTGGCGATGGTGCTGAGGGCGACCAGCTGGCCGTTCGGCCCGGTGACGTGGATGTCCTGCAGCTGCTCCGGGTTCATGCGCTCGGCGCGCAGGACCTGCGGGATCACCTTGTAGCTCCGCCCGGCCACGCTGAAGCGGTTGACGTAGTTGCCGCCCACCGCGGCGCCCAGGTCCTGCGCGACCGTCTGGAGGTTGAGCCCCAACTCCGCCACCTTCTCGCGATCGATGTCGATCTCGGACTGGGGCTGATCGATCTTCGTGTCGATGATGGGCGGGAAGGCGAACATCCCGCTCTGGGCCGCCCTCTGCTGGATCTGCTCGGCGAAGCCGAGGATCTGGCTGGGCTCGGCCGTGGACGCGATGACGAACTCGACCGGGAAGCTGCCGCCCCCGGGCAGCGCGGGCGGAAGGATCGCGAACGACTGCACGCCGGGGATGGGCGCCACCTTCGCGGCGATGTCGGGGAGGACCTGGAAGGCGTTGCGCTTGCGCTCGTCCCAGGGCTTGAGGCCCGCGCCCCAGAACCCGCCGGTGGGGAGCGTGATCTGGAAGGTGAACTGGGTCTCCGGGACCGTGAACGCCTCCTTGTTGATCTCCCGGGTGGACTGCGTGACCTGCTCCAAGGTGGAGTTCGACGGCGTGTTGACGATGCCGAACACCACGCCCTGGTCCTCGGCCGGCGCCAGCTCCTTCGGCGACTGGCCGAACATGAGCAGCGCCAGGACGCCGATGACCACCCAGGCGGCGTAGATCGCGCCGCGCGCGCGGAAGGTGATCTCGAGGGCGCGTCCGTAGGCGGCCTTGACGCGATCGAAGGTGCGGTTGACGATCGCGGAGAAGCCTTTTTCCTCGTCGCTCCGGCGCAGGAGATACGCGGACATCACCGGCGAGAGAGTCAGCGCAACCACCCCTGAGATGGTGACCGCCCCGGCCAGCGTGAGCGCGAACTCGCGGAACAGCGAGCCGGTGAGCCCGCCCTGGAAGGCGATGGGCGCGTAGACCGCCGCGAGCGTGATGGTCATGGAGATGATCGGCCCGACCAGCTCGCGCGCCCCCTTGAGCGCCGCGTCGAGCGGCTTCAACCCTTCGCGCAGGTGGCGCTCGACGTTCTCGACCACCACGATCGCGTCGTCGACCACCAGCCCCACCGACAGCACGATGGCGAGCAGCGTGAGCAGGTTGATGGTGAACCCGAAGACCTGGATCAGGAAGACCCCGCCGATGAGCGACACGGGGATGGCGACCACCGGCACCAGCGCCGAGCGGAAGGACCCGAGGAAGAGGAAGATGACGACCACCACGATGAGCAGCGTGTCGCGCAAGGTGCTGACCACCTCGCGGATGGCGCTGCGGATGTAGGCGGTGCCGTCGTAGGCGATGGTG
>DASWGQ010000232.1:0-3705 GCA_036393595.1 Myxococcales bacterium
ACGAGCCGGCCGGCGCCGGCATCCCCGTGCCCTGATGAAGAGGACTTCCATGATCCACAAACACGACTGGCGACTCACGGGCAACCAGGCCAACTACCTGCACGGGGAGCTGTTGCGCTACGCGCCCTACCGGCCGCCCCGTCCCGGGTGGAGGCACGACCGCTGCGAGTTCTGCTGGACCCCCTTCGTCTCGCTCGAGCGCGACGGCTGCGCCAGCGAGGGCTTCTACACCGAGGACCGCCGCTGGATCTGCGAGTCCTGCTACGAGGACTTCAAGGTGCTGTTCGACTGGCGGCTGGAGGGGTAGCCGCCGTTCCGGGAATCAGCCGACGCGAGCGAGGCTGAGGCGGCCGCGCCAGCGGTTCTGGAAGGCGTCGCGCAGCGCGGCGTTCTCCGGCTTGCGCAGGTCGGGATCGGACTGCACCAGCGCGAACGCCTCCTCGCGCGCCTCCTGCAAGATGGCCTGGTCGCGCGTCAGCTCGGCCACCGCGAAGTCGGGCATCCCGCTCTGGCGGGTGCCGAGGAACTCGCCCGGGCCGCGCAGCTCGAGGTCGGCCTCGGCGATGCGGAAGCCGTCGGTGGTCTCCTCCATCACCTTGAGCCGCTCGCGCGCCGCGGGACCCCACTCGGCGCCGGAGGTCCCGGTGAGCAGCAGGCAGTGCGATTTCGCCGCGCCCCGGCCCACGCGGCCGCGGAGCTGGTGGAGCTGCGAGAGCCCGAACCGTTCCGCGTGCTCGACGAGCATCACCGTCGCGTTGGGCACGTCGACGCCGACCTCGATGACCGTGGTGGCGACCAGGATGCGATCCTCCCCGCGCAGGAACCGGTCCATCGCGTCGTTGCGCTCTTGCGCGCTCTGCCGGCCATGCACCAGCCCGATGGGGACGTCGGGGAAGACGTCGGCCGCCAGCCGGTCGCGCTCCTTGGTCGCCGCCTTCAGGTCGGCGAGCTTCTCGCTCTCCTCGACCAGCGGCAGCACCACGTAGGCCTGGCGCCCCGCCTTGAGCTCCCGCCGGACGACGTCGTACGCGCGGTCGCGCTGCGCGTCGCGGTAGACGCGGGTGGCGATCGGAGTGCGGCCCGGGGGCAGCTCGTCGAGCACGCTCACGTCGAGGTCTCCATAGAGCGTGAGCGCCAGCGTGCGCGGGATGGGCGTCGCCGTCATCACCAGCACGTCGGGGCGCGCCCCCTTCTTCATCAGGCGGGCGCGCGTCATCACCCCGAACCGGTGCTGCTCGTCGATGACCGCGAGGCCGAGCTTGTGGAAGTCGGTGTCCTCTTCGGCCAGCGCATGGGTGCCGACCACGATGTGCGCCGCGCCGCCGCGCATCAGGCGCTCGGCGTGGGCGCGCTCGCGGGCGCCGAGGCTGCCGGTGACCAGCTCGACGTGCACGTCGCGGCGATGGAGCAGCAGCCGGCGCAAGGAGCGGGTGTGCTGCTCGGCGAGGATCTCGGTCGGGGCCATCAGCGCAGCCTGGTACCCGTCCTCGACGGCGAGGAGCGCGGCGCAGAGCGCCACCGCGGTCTTGCCACTGCCCACGTCACCCTGCAGCAAGCGGTTCATCGGCTCGGGCTTGCGCATGTCCTGGGCAATGGCGCCCACCGAGCGGCGCTGCGCCCGCGTCAGCGGCCAGGGGAGCGACTTCACGATCCGCTCGATCGCTTCTTCGGTCGCGCGAAAGGCGATCCCCGGCTCGACCTTGACGCCGCGCCGCCGGAGCGCGAGCCCGAGCTGGACCATGAACAGCTCCTCGAACGCCATGCGGCGGTGCGGCTCTCCCGCCGGGCGCTGCGCGGCCGCCGCCACCTCGGCGCTGCGATCGGGGAAATGCGCCTCGCGCACGGCTTCGGCCAGGGGCCACAGCTCCCGGCGCTCCAGCACCCCGCGCGGCAGCACGTCGGCCAGGTGACGCGCGTACTCGTCCACGGCGCGGCGCGCAATCCGGCGGTACGTGCGCGCCGGGACGCCTTCCAGCTCGGTGTACACCGGCACCACGCGCCCGAACGAGTCGTCGGAGGCGGGGTCGAACGGCAGCGCGTCGCCCCCTCCGGGCTCCAGCGGCTCGACGTCGGGATGGGACATGGTCTTGCCGCCGCCGCGCCAGCCGGCGCGCACCTCGCCGCTCACCACGATCCGCGCGCCGGTGCGCAGCCGCTGCACGAGCGAGGGCCGGTAGTGGAACCAGAGCAGCATCAGGTAGCCGCCCTCGTCGTCGCGCAGCCGCACCTCCAGGCGGCGCCCGCGCCTGGCGCGCACTTCGTCGATCCACGCCACGCTGCCGGCGATGACGCTGCGTTCGCCGAGCGGCGCCTCGGCGACGGTGCGGCGCTTGCGCCGATCTTCGTAACGGCGCGGCAGGTTGAGCAGCAGGTCCTGCACGGTTTCCAGGCCCTTGCCGCGCAGCTTGTCGCGGATGGCCGGGCCCACGCCGCGGAGTTGGTCGACGGGAGTGAGGAGGGGATCGGGGGTGAGGCCGGCTTTCTGGGCGGCGGCGGCGATCGCGGCGCGGCGGGCGGGGGGTCGCGAAGGGGAGGCACGAGACGAGGTGGAGGTCGAGGTTCGGGTCGAGGTCGGGGTCGTGTTCGAGGTCGTGTTCGAGGTCGGCTTCGGGGTCGCGGTCGATTCGTCGCGACCGAGCGCCGCGATCTCCGCCGGCACCTCCAGCAGGCCCGACAGCTCCCGCACCAGGGCCGCGATCGCCGTCCTGCGGCCTGCTTCCGGGGCGGAGTCGAATCCGCGCGCCGTTTCCTGTAGCCGGTCGAGCCCCGCCTCGAGATCGCCGGCGTACGGCCGCGCCTGCTCGACCACGCGCTGGACCAGCGGCTCGATCTCGCGCAGCACGGCCACCCGGTCCAGCCCGGCGCGGCTGAGCAGGCGGAGCGGCTGCAAGAGCGGCGAGAGCGCGAGCGCCAGCGCCTCGGGCGCTCCCCCACCGCGGGTCACGGAGCTTCGGCCTCCTCGAGGTCGAGCGAGTACTCGACGAAGACGACCTCGAGGATCTCGTACTCGCGCTCTCCGCCGGGCGTCCGGATCTTCACCGCGTCACCCGCCTCGCGTCCGATCAGGCCGCGGGCGATGGGGCTGGTGATGCTGATGCGCCCCTTCTTCAAGTCGGCCTCGGTCTCGCCGACGATGGTGTACTGCGTGCGGGCGCCGGAATCGCTGTCCTCCAGCTTCACCGTGGCGCCGAAGACGACGCGCTCGCCGGAGAGCTTGCTGATGTCGATGATCTGGGCGCGCGCGAGCCGGTCCTCGAGCATCTGGATGCGCCCCTCGATGTGCGACTGGCGCTCCTTGGCCGCGTGGTACTCGGCGTTCTCGCGCAGGTCGCCGTGCTCCCGGGCCACCGAGATGTCGTGGACGTTCCTGGGCCGCTCCACCGACTTCAGGCGCTTCAGCTCGCGCTTGATCGCCTCGGCGCCGGCCTTGGTCATCGGGATGTTGTCGCCTGCCATTGCCCGGTCCGCCCGAGGAGGAAACGAACGCGGCCGGCCCCGCCCCGGGGTCCGGCCGCAGGACTTGAGCATTGCAAGGCGCGCGCGGGGCGTCAACCGAGAAAGGTGCCGGAAGCGGGACATTTTCCGCGCGCCCGGCGAATCCGCTTGCCTTCTGCATAGCTTTTGCATAAGTATGCGCCCGCATGGAGCGGATCCCCATCGCCATCCTCGGCGCTTCCGGCTACTCGGGCGTGGAGGCGACACGGA
>DASWGQ010000233.1:0-7494 GCA_036393595.1 Myxococcales bacterium
CGGCGGTGCACCGGCAGACCAAGGAGCACGGCAAGAAGCTGGGCGAGGTCATGGTCGGGATGGCCGTGATCACGCAGGCGGATCTCGAGCGCTATATGCGGGTGCAGATCGAGGAGTCGGTGTACTACCTGTTCACCTGGACGCAGGGCACCTTCAATTTCGAGGCCGACGTCCGCCCCGAGCGCCAGGACTTTCTCGTCTCCATCAACCCCGAGTCGCTGCTCCTCGAGGGAGCGCGCCGGGTGGACGAGTGGAGCCTGATCGAAAAGAAGATCCCCTCCTTCGACCTGATCTTCGTGTTGGACAAGGACCGCCTCGCCATCAGCGAGGCCAACCTCACGGACACGCAGCAGCGCATGCTGCCGCTGCTCGACGGATCGCGCGACGTGAACCAGGTGATCGAAGACTCGGGGTTGGGCGAGTTCGAGATCGGGAAGGCCCTGTACGGCCTGATCACCGCGGGGTTCGTGCACCGCGCCGGGCGCACCGCGTCTCCCGCGGACGCCCAGATTACCGACGCGCGGGTGGAAGAGCACCGCAACCTGGGCATCGCGTTCTACAAGACGGGAATGCTGGACGAGGCGGCGCGCGAGTTCCGGCGCGTGGCCGAGCTGCGCCCGGGAGAGGCGAATGCCCACTTCTACATCGGGCTCGTGGCGCTCAAGCAGGCGCGCTGGCGCGAGGCGATGGAAGCGTTGCGTCAGGCCGCGGAGAAGGGCGGCGGCCGGGCGGCGGTGTTCCACAACCTCGGCTTCGCATACGAGCAGCTGGGGCGACTGGACGAGGCGGAAGCCTCATACGGAGAAGCGGCGTCGCGCGCGCGGACCGACGCGAAGGTGTATCTCGGCTGGGGTGTGGTGGCGTTGAAGCGCGGCGACTACGGCGGCGCCACCGGCCGGCTCGACCGCGCCCGGGAGCTGTTCGGGAAGGCGCCGCCGCCGGCCTGGTTCTGGGCGCGCGCGCTCGCCGCGGCGGGGGCAGGAGAATTCGAGCAAGCGCAGGATCTGGCCGATGAAGGAGCGGAAGCGTACCCCTCGCACGCGGCGCTGCAGAACAACCTCGCGGTCCTGAAGGAGCTGTCGGGCGACCTGACCGGCGCCGAGGATCTGGTGCGCGCCGCGCGCAAAAACGAGCCCTCGCTCCCCCAGCTGTCCAAGAACCTGGGGGATCTGGCCTACCGCGGCTCGCGCTACGACGAGGCGTGGGAGGCGTATAGTCGCGCGATCGAGCTCGCCCCCGACCTGGGCGACGACGTGTATTTCAAGCTCGGGAACATCGCGTACAAGCGGAACAGCCGCGAGCTCGCGGCCCA
The DNA here is from genome assembly GCA_036393595.1 of Myxococcales bacterium. GTDB lineage: Bacteria > Myxococcota > Myxococcia > Myxococcales > 40CM-4-68-19 > VBKO01. The sequence goes on from DASWGQ010000233.1 coordinate 1,313, forward strand.
GCTGTGGCGCAAGGCGCTCGAGATCAACCCGAAGCACGAGCTCGTCAAGGCCAATCTGGACACGTTGAGCGCCCTGTCGTGACGTCGGAGCAGGACGAGCGGGCGTTCCGCGCGCTCACGCGGAAGGTCACGCGGGCGCGCGGCCTCGCGTGCGATTCCTACAAGGACCGCTGCCTGCGCCGCCGCATCGCCGTGCGGATGCGCGCGCGCGGCGTCCACACCTTCGACGACTACGCCCGGCTGCTCGACGAGGACGCGCACGAGTACGACCTGCTGCTCGACGCGCTCACGATCAACGTCACCAAGTTCTTCCGCAACGCCGAGACGTGGCGCGCGTTCGAGCCGTGGCTCGACGCGCTTTGGAAGGCGCGCCGCGGCGAAATCCGCGCCTGGTCGGCCGGCTGCGCGTCGGGCGAAGAGCCCTACACGGTTGCCGTCGCCCTCGCGGAAGCGGCCCGCCGGCTCGGCCAGGCGACCCTCTTCCCGCGGGCCCGCGTTGACGCGACCGATATCGACCGGACCAGCCTGGAGCGCACCGAGACCGCCGAATATGCCGAGCCCGCGTTCACGGAGATGCCACCCGAGCTGGTGCGTCGCTACTTCACTCCCGAGACGCCACGCCGGCCGCTGCCGGAGCTGCGGCGCATTGTGCGCGTGCTGAAGCACGACCTGACGAGCGAGCCGGCGCCGGCGCCGCCCTACGACCTGATCGTGTGCCGCAACGTCGTGATCTACTTCGACCGGCCGATGCAAGAGCGCCTCTTCTCGCTCTTCGCCGAGGCGCTCGCGCCGGGCGGCATGTTGCTGCTGGGCAAGGTCGAGACGCTGTTCGGCCCTGCGCGCGAGCGCCTCGTGCTGGAGGAGCCGCGCGAGCGGATTTACCGCAGGGCCGGCGCATGACGGAAACCGCGGAACGGATCGTCAAAGTCGCCGACTGGGCAGCCGAGCGCGGCGATGCGGTCCTCGTCACGCTCGGGCTCGGGTCGTGCGTGGCGATCATGCTCCACGACCCGAATGCCGGCGCGGGCGCCATGGCCCACATCCTCCTCCCGTCGAAGAGCCTGGCCCGCGACGTCACCAACCTCGCCAAGTTTCCCGAGACTGCCGTGCCGCTCCTGGTGGAGCAGCTCACCGCGCTCGGCGCCGAGCCGCGGCACCTCGTTGCCAAGCTGGCGGGCGGGGCGAGCATGTTCGCCCAGCTCATGACCCCGGGCGCCGTGCAGATGGGCGAGCGCAACGTCGCCGCCGCGCGCGCGGTGCTGCGGCTCGCCGGGATCCCCGTGATGCGGGAAGCGGTGGGGGGCGGCGCGGGACGCTCGGTGCGGTTCTTCGTGGCGGACGGCCGGGTGGAAGTCCGGTCGGTGGGTGCCGATGCCATCGTCCTCTGACCGGCGGCCCAACGTCCTGGTGGTGGACGACAGCGCGCTGATGCGGCGCGTGCTGAGCGACGTCCTGGCCGGGGCGGAGGGCATCGCCGGGGCCGGCGAGTTTCGCGTGGTGGCGACGGCGCGCGACGGCTTTGACGCCGTCCGCAAGGTCCACCAGTTCGACCCCGACGTGGTCACGATGGACCTCGAGATGCCCGAGCTCGACGGCCTGGGTGCCATCGGCTACATCATGTCGGAGACACCGCGCCCCATCGTGGTCGTGAGCGCGCACGCCGGCCCGGGCACGGGCGCGGCGATTCGCGCCCTCGAGCTGGGCGCGATGGAAATCGTCGCCAAGCCCGACGAAGCGAACCGCGGGGCGCTGCTGCGCATCGGCCCGGAGCTGCGTGCCGCGGTGCGCCGCGCCCTCGCGGCCGACGTGTCCCACGTGTCCGTCATGGCGCGGCCGCCCGTCCCGGCGCGGCGCGCTCCCGAAGCCGGGCTGCGGGCGCGCGCGCGGTTCGCCGTGGCCGTCGCGGCGTCCACGGGCGGGCCCCGCGCCCTCGCCGAAGTGATCCCGCGCCTCCCCACCGGACGCGGCGCCGCCGTGCTCGTGGTCCAGCACATGCCACCCAAATTCACCCGCTCCCTCGCCGAGCGGCTCGATTCGCTGTCCGCGCTGCGCGTGGTCGAGGCCGACCACGGCGCGCCCGTGGTCGCCGACACGGCGTACGTGGCGCCGGGCGATTATCATATGCGGGTGCTCCGCGCGCCCGACGGCCCCACGATCGCGCTCGACCGGGAGCCGCCCGTGTGGGGCGTTCGCCCCGCGGCCGACCCGCTGTTTCGCTCCGTGGCCCAGGTGTTCGGCGCGAACTGCCTCGGCGTCGTGCTCACCGGCATGGGACGCGACGGCGCCGAGGGCGTGCGCGCGATCCGAGCCGCCGGCGGCGGCGGGATCGCCCAGGACCGAGACTCGGCGGTGATCGCCGGCATGCCGACGGCCGCCGTGCAGCTCGGCGGCGTGGACGCGGTATATCCCCTGGGCGAAATCGCAGAGCGAATTGACCACGCGCTCGTGGCCCGCGGGGCGGGCATCGGGGGGCGAACATGAGTCGCGGGTATCTCCTGGTCCGCGTCGAGGGCAAGGCGTACGGGCTGCCGCTCGCCCGGGTGCTCGAGGTCGGCGACCTGGCCGAAGTGCTCGACGTGCCCCGCGCCCTGCCCGCGATGCGCGGGCTCACGCCGCTGCGCGGGCGCTTGGTGCCGGTCGTGCACCTCGGCGCCCTGCTGGGCGAGCGCACCCCGCCGCCGGAGCGTGGCCGCGCCGCGGTGCTCGTCACGCTCGGGGCGGGGGAAGGGACCCGCTTCGTGGCGCTCGAGGTGGACGACGCGGACGATGTGGTGCGCGAGGCCGCGCTGCCGGTGCCGCGGGGCGAGTCGCTGCCGTGGGCGTCGGGGGTGGCGCGCCGCCGCGGCGCCCTCGTGCCGATCCTCGACCTCGACGCCCTGGGAGATCAGATCGGATGACCACAGGCGACGACGTCCAACTCGTCACCTTCAAGGTGGCCGGCCAGGATCTGGCGTTCAACATCTTTCAGGTTGAGCGGATCCTCCGCTACGAGGCCCCCGCGCCGCTGCCCAAGGCGCCCGATTTCCTCGAGGGCGTGCTGCGCTACCAGGGCGTCGCCGTGCCGCTCATCGATCTTCGCAAGCGGCTCAGCGCGCCCGCGCCGCTGCGCGAGGACACGCGCACCGTGATCCTCGAGTGGGAGGGCGGCAAGCTCGGCATCGTCGTGGACGCGGTCACCGAAGTGCTGCAGGTCGCGGCCCCCGAAATCACCTCGCCTCCGGCGATCGTGAAGGGCCTCGCGGCGGAATACATTACCGGCCTGGTGGTGAAGGACGGGCGGACGATCATCGTGCTGAACACGGCCCGCCTGCTCAACTCCAAGGAAAAGCTCGCGCTCGAGGCGGCGGTCCGGGAGCCGGCGAAAGCCTGATGGTGGACAGCCCGCTCCCGGCCTTGCGATCCCAGTACGAGGAGATCGCGCGTCGCCTCGAGACGGTGACGGGCGGGGCCGAGCGCGAGGCCGTGAAGCGCGAGATCATCGCCTACTTCAAGCGGGTCGATTCCCTTATCGGCGAGCTGTCGGCCCTCAAGGAAGAAGTCCGCAAGCTGGTGGACCGCTTCAAGCAGGTCGCCGCCTCGACGGCGGAAGCGTCGGCGCCGGAGTTCACCGGCACGCGCCCCGCGGTGCACGCCGACCACATCGGCGCTTCGACCTTCATCGAGAAGGGGTGGAGCCTCATCTCGCTCGGGGACTACGCGGGCGCGATCCAGGCCCTGCAGAAGGCCCTGCAGCTATCCCCCGGAGAGACTCAGGCGGAATCGCTGCTCGGGTGGGCGCAGATGCTGCACGAGGACTACGACGACGCGCTCGGCACCTTTCAAAAGGTCCTCATGAAGGAGCCGGCGAACTCGCTCGCCCGCATCAACGTCGGGTACATCTGCCTGAAGAAGCGCATCTTCGGCGAGGCGATCGAGCACCTATCGAAGGCCATCCGGCTCGACAACGACAAGAAGGCGACGCTCTACGCCCACTTCTATCTCGGGCTGGTGTACCTGCAGCGCGAGATGTACGAAGACGCCCAGACGTTCTTCCAGAAAACCCTCAAGCTCGGGCCGAACCTGATCGAGGCCTACTACGAGCTGGGGCGCGCGTACTGGTTCGGCGGTGACCAGGACCAGGCGAAGCGCACGTGGGACGACGGGTTCAAGGCGAACAAGTTCAATCCCTGGGGCAAGAAGTGTCAGGACACGCTGGCCCTCGCGCTCCAGGGACAGGAGCCACCGCGCACCTAGGCCTCGTCTGGCTCCTGTTGCAGAGCGGACCGCCGGTGGGCGTCGTGGTGGGCCGCGTCACGGCGGTGGCCTGGCCGGGGCAGCAAGCCCTCGCCCTCGCGCTCGCCCAGGCCGTGGACGGCGCCGCGCCGTTTCCCGGCGTCGGGCCGCTGCCCGACCATCCCATTCGCGTCATTCTCGCTCCCACCCGCGCCACGTTCGATTCGCTGACGGCCGGTCGCCTGCCGAGCTGGAGCGAGGGCGCCGCGTTCCCGGATCGCGGCACGGTCGTACTGCTGTCGGACCGTCCGAGCGTCGGTCTGTCGACCGCCCTCCGACACGAGCTCGCCCATTTGGCGCTGCGCGCACGGGTGCGCCGACCGTTGCCACTGTGGTTCGAGGAGGGGTACGCGGCGGTGGCGGCCGGGGAATGGGACCGCTTGGACGCGCTGCGGTTGAACTGGCAGGTGGCGCGCGGCGTACAGCTCGATTTGGATGAGCTGGACCGGATGCTCCGCAGCGACCGGCCGGACGCGGCGACCGCCTACGCGCTGGCGACCACGGCGGTGCTGCTGCTCGAGCGGTGGGGCGGCGGGCACGGGCTGGAGCCCCTCATCGATCACCTGACGCGCGATGCGACGCTCGACCTGGCGCTGCGTCACACCTACCATCTGACGGAGGGCGACTTCGAGGTCCGGTGGCAGCGCGACGTCGCATCGCGCTACGGCTGGCTCGGCTGGGCCAGCGCCGTCGGCCTGTTCTGGGCGGCGCTGGGGCTGGTGCTCATCTGGCTGGTGCGGCTGCGGCGCCGGCGCGATCGGGCGCGCCGGGCGTTGCTCGACGAAGGGTGGACGGTGCCCGAAGACGACGCGCCAACTGCTTGACGACGTTGGAATTGCCGCGTAAACTCCTGCCCTTATGTCCGACCAGGGTTTAGCACGCTCGCGCCTGCATTTCGGACCGGGAAACTGGCTGTTCCTGGCCGCAGCGGTCGCGGCGCTCGCGACCGGATATTTGCTGCTGCACCAAGGCTCGACGACGGCTGCGCCGATTCTGCTTGTACTCGGGTACTGCGTTTTCTTTCCGGTAGGCCTCGCCCTGTAGTTAGAATCCGCCGTACGACGGGCGAATAGCTCAGTTGGTTCAGAGCGCCTGCCTTACACGCAGGAAGTCGGGGGTTCGAATCCCTCTTCGCCCATTGGGGTATCAGACCGAAACGTGAGGACTGCGCGTGTGAGAGTGCTGCGTTGGTTCGTCGGGTTGGGGTGCATCGCCACCGCCGCTCCGGCACAAGTTTCCTACCAGCCGCAACAACCCACCGAGAAGCTGCTCGTCCTGCCGCTCGTGGTGAAGACGCCGGCCGACTCCGCGTTCAGCATCGCGGTGATGGACGTGGCGCGTGAGAAGCTCGGCTCGATGGCAAAGTACAAGATCCAGGTCATTCCCAAGCCGAAGCTGTGCGAGGCGCTCAAAGCCTCGGATTACACGTGCGACGTGCTGCTCGACGAGACGCAGGCGAACCAGCTGGGGCGCTTCCTCTCGGTGAATGCGTACACCAGCGGGACGCTCGAGCGCAGCGGCGGCACCATCACGGCGACCATCCGCGTGCGCGACATCGGCAGCTCGGGCCTCGCCTCGCTCTTCGCGGTGTTGGTCAGCAACCCCGGGACCGCGGCCTCCGTGGGCGAGGCGATCGCGCAGCGTCTCAACAACCTCGTCCGCGCGGCGGAGCAGGCGCGCGAATGCGATGACCAGCGGAAGAAGAGCCAGTTCGCGAAGGCGCTGGACGCCACCCGCAAGGCGCTGGCCATCGAGCCGAACCTCCCGGCGGCGCACATCTGCATCGCCACCGTGTACGAGGCGCAGCACATGCCGCTGGACAGCCTGCTGGCGGCGTATCTGCGCGCCACCAAAGGCGACTCCCTCAACGCGACCGCGTGGGACAACATCGCCCACATCTATCAGCAGAA
>DASWGQ010000234.1:0-1997 GCA_036393595.1 Myxococcales bacterium
CGATCCTCGCGCGCGCGCTCGGCACGGGCGACCATTCGCCGACGTTCGCGCTGCTCAAGGGGTGGCGGAACTACATCTGCCTGTCGCGCCTCGACCAGGCCCGGGAGCAGGGGGACTCGCTGTTCGAGGACGAGCGCCGGGGGGAGCTCGACGGCCTCGCGGCGTGGGCCGCCCGGACGAGCGACGGCTCGCTCGCCGATCTCCCCGACGAGCCGAGCGGCGAGGTGTGGGACGCGGTGGCGGCGGAGTCGGATCTGTGCACCCGGCTCAAGTGCCCTCACTTCGACCGCTGCTTCCTGTTCCAGGCGCGACGGCGCGCGGCAGAGGCGGACGTCGTGGTCGTGAACCATCACCTGCTCGCATCCGACCTCGCCGTGCGCATGGCGTCAGACAACTGGCAGGAAGCCGCCGTGCTGCCGCCGTATCGCCGACTGGTCTTGGACGAGGCCCACCATCTCGAAGACGTGGCCGCGATGCATCTCGGCGCCCAGGTCAGCATGCTCGGTGTGCAACGTCTCCTGTCCCGGCTCGAGAAGAACGGTCGCGGGCTCCTCCCCACGCTGCGCTCGGTGCTGTTCCGCCGCGACGACCTCTTGTCCGCCGCGAGCCGCGAGCTGACGCAGCAGAGCCTGGTCGACGCGCTCGCGGCGGCGCGCCGCGCCGCGGACGACGTGTTCACGCGACTGGCGCGACGGCTCGACGGCGAGCCGGGTCCGGCGCCGGTGCTGCGCCTCTCCGACGGGTTCCTCACGGACGCGGTGTGGGACGAAGGGTTGGGCGTGGCGCTCGACAATCTGCTGCTCGCCTTCTCGCGCCTGTCAGAAGGCGCCGCGATGATCGCCGATCGGCTGTCACTCGACGACCCCTCGGAGCGGCGCGCGCAGCTGGTCGGCGAGCTGCGCGGCGTCGTCCGGCGGCTCGACTCGGCGGCGGCGGGCCTCACGGCGACGCTGCGGCCGCCGGCCGCCGGTCCCGCTGCGGTGCGGTGGCTCGAGCGGCGCGGGCGGAAGACCCCGAACGTCTCCCTCGCCGCGGTACCGCTCGACCTGGCGCCGATTCTCAAGGAGAACCTGTTCGACCGGATCGAGTCGGTGGTCCTCACGAGCGCCACCCTCGCGGCGGGCGGAGACTTCGGCTACCTCGAGGAGCGGCTCGGGCTCGACCTGCCGCCAGCGCGGACGAAGGTGCGCGAGATCCATGCATCGCCGTTCGATTACGCCTCGCAGTGTCTGTTCGGGATTCCCACCGATCTCCCCGAGCCGCGGGACGACGAATCGGGCCACGGCGCAGCCGTCGCGCGCGTACTCGTGGAGCTGGCCCACGCATCGGACGGCGGCATGTTCGTGCTGTTCACGAGCCATGCGGCGTTGCGCCGGGCGGCGGACGCGGTGCGCGACTCGATCGGCGGCCGGTGGCCCCTGTTCGTGCAGGGCGAAGGGCAGCGCGACCATCTGCTGCGACGCTTCCGGGAGGCAGGCTCGGGGATCCTGCTTGGAACGGACTCGTTCTGGGAGGGCGTCGACGTACCCGGACGCGCGCTGCGGGTGCTGATTCTCGCGAAGCTGCCCTTCAAGGTACCGACGGAGCCGCTCACGGCCGCGCGGCTGGAGCGGTTGGAGGCGCGCGGTTTGAACGGCTTCGCGCACTACCTCGTCCCCAATGCGGCCCTGAAGCTCAAGCAGGGGTTCGGGCGCCTGATCCGCAGCCGCGCGGACGTGGGGGCAGTCGTGCTGCTGGACCGCCGCGTGGTGACGAAGCGTTACGGCGCCATGATCCTCGAAGGCTTGCCTCCGGCGACGCGGCTGGTGGGCCACTGGGCGGATGTGCGGGGCGCCTGCGAGGAGTTCTTTGCACGACACGGTATTGGCGCCGAGGAACGGGCGCTGCAAGGCGGGACGGGGCGGTAACGGGTGACGGCGGAAGAGCGTAGATTCAGCGTAGAGGGGACCGTGACCCAATTCAGCAAGCGCTTGGCGGCGCTACCCACCTACCCCATG
>DASWGQ010000235.1:0-7251 GCA_036393595.1 Myxococcales bacterium
AGCGCGAGGGGCCCTACATCGCCTGCCCCGACAAGGCGTGCGGGTACCGGCGCGAGGCCCCGGAGCCCGGGGAGCAGGTGCCTCCGCAGTCGGCCGTTCCCTGAAACCAGAGCCTTCCGAAATTCACCTCCGGGGGGCCGCACGCCTGAAGCTGGGCACCCGCGCGGGAGCGGCAAGAGGCGGGCGCCTTCTCGGCAGGCGGTAGCCGCGCGCGAGCAGCCGTTGCGGCTGCGCGTGCTCGCGTGTAGGCAGATGGCCGTGCACAAGGTGATCGTCATCGGAGGCGGGCTGGCTGGATCGGAGGCGTCGCTCCTGCTGGCCGGGGCCGGCGTGCGCGTCGTCCTGGTCGAGCAGAAGCCGGTACGGCGTTCCCCCGCGCACAAGTCGGACGCGCTCGCCGAGCTGGTGTGCTCGAACTCGCTGCGCTCGGACAATCCGGAGAACGCCATCGGGCTCCTCCACGAAGAGCTGCGCCGCCTGGGGTCGGCGGTCCTGGAGGAAGCCGACCGTGCCCGCGTGCCGGCTGGCGATGCGCTGGCGGTGGACCGGGTCGCCTTCAGCGAGGCGCTCACGCGCCGCATCGCCGAGCATCCGGGCATCGAGCTGCGCAAGGAAGAGGCGACCGCGCTCCCCGAGGAGACCTGCATCGTCGCCACCGGCCCGCTCACCGGCGAGGGCCTGGCCCGATCGCTGGCGGAGGCGGTCGGCGATTCCGCGCTGGCCTTCTACGACGCCATCGCGCCCATCGTGGCGGGGGATTCGGTCGACCAGTCGGTCGCGTTCCGGCAGTCGCGCTACGGAAAGGGCGGCGGGGACGACTACCTGAACCTGCCGCTCTCGCGCGAGGAGTACGAGCGGTTCGTCGACGAGCTCCTCGCGGGGCAGAAGGTCGAGCCGCACGCGTTCGAGGAGCCGCGTTACTTCGAAGGCTGCCTGCCGATCGAGGTGATGGCGGCGCGCGGGCGGGACGTGCTCGCGTTCGGCCCCATGAAGCCGGTCGGGCTGGTCGACCCGCGCACGGGCCGCCGGCCGCACGCGGTGGTGCAGCTGCGCCGCGAAGACCACGCCGGGACGGCGTGGAACCTGGTCGGCTTCCAGACGCGGCTCACCTGGCCCGAGCAGAAGCGCATCTTCTCGGGCTGCATCCCGGGCCTCAAGGCGGCTACGTTCGTCCGCCTCGGGCAGGTGCACCGCAATACCTTCCTCGACGCTCCTCGCGCGCTGGCGCCCGACGGCAGCCTCCGCGCCCGGCCGCACGTGTTCTGCGCGGGCCAGATCACCGGGGTGGAAGGGTACGTGGAGAGCGCTGCGTCCGGCCACATCGCGGCCCGCCGCGTGCTGGCCCGCCTGCGCGGCGAGCGGTTCGCGCCGCCGCCGGGAACCACCGCGCTCGGTGCGCTCCTGCGCCACGTGACGGGCGAGGCGCATCCTCCGGGGTACGGCTACCAGCCGACCAACGTGATCTTCGCCTTGTTCCCTCCGCTCGAGGAGCCGCACCGCAAGCACGAACGGAAAGCGCGCCTGCTCGCGCGCGCCCGCCGCGATCTCGCGGAGTGGGGCCTCGCCCGGGGCATCCCGCTTGCGCCCGAGCCTCCTCCGCGCCCGGCGCGGGCGCCTTCTCCACCGGCTCGCACGGTAGCCGACGGGTCGGACATCGGCCGGCCGGCGCGTCCAGGCGAGCCGCCACGGTGAGCAGCCGGCGAGGGGGCGCATCGGGACGGGCAGCCGCGGTCGGCATGCTGTCAGCGCTCGCGCTCGCCGCGTGCAGCAAGGGCGGTCCACAGGGCAGGCGACTCGCACCCGGGCTCGCGCGCGACGTGACGGTCGCCCCGGGTGGCGGAATGGTCGCCTTCCTCCAGGGCGCCTCGCACCCCGACGACCGCGGCGTGCCGGACGATCTGCTGCTCGGCGACCTGATGCTCGCCGCCACTTCCGGCGACTCGCCCGCGCAACGGATCGGCGGCGGCGTGCCGACGCTGGCCGGGGCGCGGGCCTTCTCGCCCGGCGGAGAGTGGCTCGCCTTCCTCGCGCGGTGGCGGTTCCGCGCCGGGGAGGGCGAGCTGTGGCTGGCCGAGTCGCCCGGCGCGCCGCGCAAGGTGGCGGACGGCGTCTCCGCGATGAGCTGGGCGCCCTCGGGATCGCTGCTCGCCTTCGTCGCCCACGGCAACCTCATGGTGCTGGACGCGGCGAAGGAGCCGGCCTCGCCCTCGCTGGCGCTCGACGGCGTCCAGACCTTCGCGTGGTCGCCAGGGGGCAACCGGCTCGCCGGGAGGGCGCCGGGCGTCGCGGGTGGCCGCGTGGGGCTGATGGACGTCCGGACCGGCCGCCGGCGAGAGGTGGCCAAGGTCAGCTCCGATTTCGCCTTCGGCCCCGACGAGGCCCTGTACGTGCTCGGTTCCCCGGGCACGAAGGGCGGCGACCGGCCGCTCAGCGTGGTCGAGTCCTTCGACGCGCGGCCGCGCGAGATCGGCCGCGCCACCTCGTTCGCGGCGTCCGATCGGTACGTCGCTTTGCTCTCGACGGACCGGCAGCCGGGAGAAGCGTTCGGCGCCCTCTCGCGCGTGCCGCGCGCGGGCGGCGTCGCCGAGCCGCTCGGCGACCGCGTCAACGAGTTCCGCTTCGCGCCGCGCGGCGACCTGTCGTTCCTCGCCCACTATGACGGCCGCGCCCGCGCCGGAACGCTGACGGCGGCCGCGCCCGGCAAGCCTCCGCGCGAGCTCGCCCAGCGCGCCCAGAGCTTCACGGTGCAGGGAGACCGCGTCCTGTACCTCGTGCAGGCGCCGCAGAAGGGCGATTTCAAGATCGAGCTCTGGACCGCCTCCCTGGACGGCCCGGCTCCGCCGCGCAAGGTGGACGACGGCGTGTACGGCTACCAGCTCACTCCCGATGGGAAGCAGCTCTTCTGGAAGGCCCGTTGCGCGGGCGGCGCGCGGACCTGCTCGCTGTTTCGCGCGCCGGCGGACGGCTCCGGGCCGGCGCAGCTGCTGGCCGCGAACGTCGCCGGGTTCGAGCTGTCGGACGACGCCGGGCGGGTGCTCGTCCAGCAGCCGCACCGAGGCGCCGCGCGCGCCGTGGATCTGGCCGTGCTCGATGCCGGCGCTGCCCCGCCGGAGGGCGGCAGGGTGAAGCCGCTCGCCACCGAGGTGGACCCGAGCTCCCGGTTCGTCGACGCGCGGGGACGGCGCATCGTCCATGCCGCGATGGGCGGGGCGGGCCAGGCCGGAGTCTACCTGCTCGAGGTTCCGTGAAGTTGATCCGGGCGGGCGCTGCGGCAGGATGCGTCCCGGTGGACCTGCCGGAGCTGACCGACTTCGCCGAGCACCTGGAGCGCATCGCTCGCGCCTCGGCGCACACGCAGCGGGCGTACCTGTCCGATCTGCGGCAGCTCGCGGCGTGGCTCGCCGAGTCCGGCAAGTCGCTCGACGCGGCCGACCGCGACGACCTTCGGGCCTTCCTCGCCTCGCGGTTCGGCGCGAACCAGCCGGCGACGCTCGCGCGCAAGCAGGCCAGCGTCCGCGCCTACTACGAGCACCGGGTCCGGATGGGCCACCTCGCGGACAGCCCGGCGCGGAGGCTCGTCTCGCCACGGCGACGGCGCACGCTCCCGAACGTGGTCTCGGTGGACGACGTGTTCGCGCTGCTGGAGACGCCGAACGCACGGACGGCGGCTGGGCTGCGGGACCGCTGCGCGCTCGAGCTGCTGTACGGGGCAGGCCTCCGCGTCTCGGAGCTGGTGGGGCTCGACTTGCCGGACCTGATCGACGGCGCGACCGCTGTGCGCGTCCGCGGAAAGGGCGGCAAGGAGCGCATCCTGCCGCTGGTGGCGAAGGCGCGCTCGGCGTTGCAGGCATGGCTCGCCAGGCGCGGCGAGCTGGGCACCGGGCGGGCGCTGTTCCTCAACCGGCGCGGCGGCCGCCTCACCACCCGCAGCGTGGCCCGGCACCTCGCCCGGTACGCGCTCATCTGCGGGGCCCAGCGCCACGTGCACCCGCACGCGCTGCGGCACAGCTTCGCCACGCATCTCCTCGACATGGGCGCCGACCTGCGCGGCATCCAGGAGCTGCTCGGCCACGCCTCCCTCTCCACCACCCAGCGCTACACCCACGTCTCCTCGGAGCACCTCGTCCAGATCTACGAAGACTCCCACCCCCGCGCCAAACGTTGAAAAAACAATCGCACCACGGAGAGCACTGAGGACACGGAGTTCTTGTTTTTCAAACATCCAATCTCCGTGACCTCCGTGTGCTCCGTGGTGCAATCGCTCAGGCTCGATCGCGGCGGCGGCGGGCCAGCGTGATCTGGCCGTCGAGGAAGGACTTCATGGGGGTGCCCTCGGCGGCGAGTTGCTGGGGGATGAAGGACATCCGGGTCAGGCCGGGAAGGGTGTTGATCTCCAGGAAGACGGGCCCGCGGTCGGCGCAGATCACGTCGGTGCGCGAGTAGCCCTCGCAGCCGAGCGCCTTGTGCGCGTCGAGCGCAACCTTCTGAGCGGCGCGCGAGACCCCGTCAGGGACCTCGGCAGGCGTGATCTCGCGCGTGCCCTTGCCCAGGTACTTGCCCTCGTAGTCGAACGCGCGGCCCTGCTCGAGGCGCACCTCGCTCGCCGGGAGCGCGCGCGTGCCGCGCTCGTCGTCGACCACCCCGACGGTCAGCTCGGCCCCGGCGACGAACGCCTCGGCCAGGTACTCGTCGCTGGACGAGGCGATCGCGGCGGCGGCGCGCTGCGCGTCGGCCACCGAGCCGACGTGGTGCAGCCCGACGCTCGAGCCACCCGCGACCGGCTTGGCCACCACGCGCCCGTACCTGCCGAGGAAGCCGAGCAGAGCGCTGCCGATCGTCGCCTGACCGCCGCGCGGGAGGTGGACCGATTCGGCGATCGGGACGCCGGCGGCAGCCGCGACGCGCTTCGCCCACTCCTTGTCGAACGCCTTCGCCGACGCGTCCGAGCCGGGGCCGGTGAAGGCGATCCGGCGCTGCTCGAACAGCTTCTGCGCGGTTCCGTCCTCCCCGCCGGTCCCGTGGAGCGCGAGGAAGAACGTCAGCGTGCGCGAGCTCGGATCGTCGAGCGCGTCCTGCAGCGACGGCCACGAAGGCGCGTTGCCCGGCGTGAACTCCACCTCGAACGGACGCGCGTGCGAGAGCAGCGCCGCGCGCTCCACCCGGTGGATCGCGCCGCCGGGCGCCCAGAACCAGGCCTCCGCCTGCTCGAGCAGCGAGGCGACGTTCTGCCCCGAGGCCACCGACACCTTGCGTTCGCTGGACGGACCGCCGAAGAGCACGACGAGATCGCGCATGTCCGCCAGAAGATAGCAGACGAGCGCTGCGCGCCGGCGCGAGTTAGCATGTGCGTCTTTCGGAGGTAGATGTGCGCGTGCGCTCCACCACAGTCGTCTGCGTCCGCCGCGATGGCAAGGTCGCGATGGGCGCCGACGGGCAGGTCACGATGGACAAGGTCGTCCTCAAGCACGGCGCCCGGAAGCTGCGCCGCCTGGGCGATGGCCAGGTGCTGGCGGGCTTCGCGGGAGCCACCGCCGACGCCTTCACGCTCTTCGAGAAGTTCGAGGGCAAGCTGAAGGAGTACGGCAAGAACCTGTCTCGCGCGGCGGTGGAGCTGGCCAAGGACTGGCGGACCGACCGCTACCTGCGCCGGCTGGAGGCGCTGTTGGTGGTGGCGGACGCGGAGCGCACGCTGATCCTCTCCGGCACCGGCGACGTGGTCGAGCCCGACGAGGGAGTGGCGGCGATCGGGTCGGGCGGGCCGTTCGCGCAGGCGGCGGCGAGCGTCCTGCTGAAGCATTCGCCGCTCCCTGCCCGGCAGATCTGCGAGGAGGCATTGCGCACGGCGGCCCGGATCTGCATCTACACCAACGAGCAGCTCACCTTCGAGGAGCTTTGAGCGATGGCCGAGCCGCGCAGCCTCACCCCCGGCGAGATCGTCTCGGAGCTCGACCGGTACATCGTCGGGCAGAACGCGGCCAAGCGCGCCGTCGCCATCGCGCTGCGCAACCGCTGGCGCCGCTTCCGCGTCGGGCCGGAGTTGCGCGACGAGGTGATCCCCAAGAACATCATCCTGGTCGGGCCGACCGGCGTAGGCAAGACGGAGATCGCCCGGCGGCTCGCGCGCCTTGCGCAGGCGCCGTTCGTGAAGGTGGAGGCATCCAAGTTCACCGAGGTGGGCTACGTCGGGCGCGACGTCGACTCGATGATCCGCGACCTGATGGAGCAGGGCGTGCAGCTGGTGCGCGAGGAGCAGCAGCGCGCGGTGCAGGGGCGCGCCCAGGAGATGGTGGAGGACCGCCTGCTCGACCTGCTCCTGCCGCAGAGCGCGCAGCAAGGCACCGCGGGGTTCGCCACCAACGACCGGAGCAGCACGCGGGAGAAGCTGCGCGGGATGCTGCGCGCCGGCGGCCTGGACGACCGGATGGTCGAGGTGGACGTGCAGGAGCGCCCCCAGGGCAACATGCAGATCTTCGGCGCCCAGGGCATGGAGGAGATGGGCATCAACCTGCAGGAGATGCTCGGCAACCTGCCCTTCGGGAAGAAGACCAAGAAGCACAAGTTGCGGGTGCCCGAGGCGCGCCGGCTGCTGGAGCAGCAGGAGGCGGAGAAGCTGGTCGACAACGACACCGTGGTGCGCGAGGCGCTCGAGCGCGTGCAGTCGAGCGGCATCGTCTTCATCGACGAGATCGACAAGGTGGCAGGGCCGGGCGGCATCGGCGGCCAGCACGGCCCCGACGTGTCGCGCGGCGGCGTGCAGCGCGACCTGTTGCCGCTGGTCGAGGGCTCGACGGTGAACACCAAGTACGGGCCGGTGAAGACGGACCACGTCCTGTTCATCGCGGCGGGCGCCTTCCACGTGGCCAAGGTGAGCGATCTGCTGCCGGAGCTGCAGGGGCGCTTCCCGATCCGCGTGGAGCTGGAGCCGCTCACGCAGGCCGACCTGGTGCGCATCCTGACGCAGCCCAAGAACGCCATCACCCGCCAGTACGCGGCGCTCCTCGCCACCGAGGGCGTCGAGCTGGCCTTCGACGAGAGCGGCGTGCAGGAGCTGGCCCGCGTCGCCCAGGTGATGAACGACCGCGCGCAGAACATCGGCGCCCGCCGCCTGCACACCGTGGTGGAGAAGGTGCTGGAGGACGTGAGCTTCCAGGCCGACTCGCTGCGCGGCCGCGCGATCCGCGTCGACGCCGCGTACGTGCGGGAGAAGCTCGACAAGGTGCTGCAGGACGAGGACCTGTCGCGCTACATCCT
>DASWGQ010000236.1:0-3725 GCA_036393595.1 Myxococcales bacterium
GTTTAGTCGCTGGACAACTCAGATACCGGCTCAAGAGGTGGGATCTCTTTTCCAAGCACTTGGCGAAGATCCGATTCGCTGTTGCGCCCAATGCGATCATCGATGGTTGGGGTGACGTCGCCCCTGTCGGGAGATGAGGAAGCGCCAATACGTCCCGGAAGAAGCCGCCTAACGCTTCGAGTTTTTCCACCGTGCGCTAGCAGCGATATGTGCGATCTCTGCGCGCCGCTCCGGCGTGAGTTTAGCAGCCCGCGCTTTGCCGCCCTTCTTTCCGCCAAGCCTGCCGAGCGCAACGGCTGCCGGATTCTTCCACGTGCCTGGAGGCGCTTCGCTCGTTGCCTCTGAGACTGTCGATCTCGCGAGGATGTTAAGATCATCTCGGCGTCCCTTGCTCGAGCGGTTGCGCATGTGGTTCGCCTAGCAGCGGGGGCCGGCGCGTGTCCAGTTAGACCGCCGCCGGGTCGATCAGACTGACCAGTGCCCGGCCGAACGGACCCACTACTGCCGGATCGCGAGCGCGCGGGCCAAAGGTCCGCTACTGTGCGCGCCCCATGAAAACTTGCACGCTCGTTGCGCTGCTCCTCTGCGCGCTCGCTGCCCGCGCCGAAGACACCTTCCGGGAGCTCCGCTGGCGCTCCGTCGGCCCGTACCGCGGCGGGCGCACCAAGGCCGCGGCGGGCGTCCCGGGCAAGCCGGGCCTCTTCTATGTCGGGGCCGTCAACGGCGGCGTCTGGCGGACCGACGACTTCGGCCGCACCTGGACGCCCATCTTCGACGACCAGCCGACCGGCTCCATCGGCGCCATTGCGGTCGCTCCCTCGAACCCGGACGTGATCTACGTGGGCAGCGGCGAAGGCCTGCAGCGGCCCGATCTCTCCACCGGCGACGGCATCTACAAGTCCACGGACGGCGGAAAGACCTGGCGGCACCTCGGCCTCCGCGACGCGCAGCAGGTGCCGCAGATCGCCGTCGATCCGCGCGATCCGGATCGGCTCTTCGTCGCCGTGCTCGGTCATCCCTACGGGCCGAACGAAGAGCGCGGCGTGTTCCGCTCGCTCGACGGCGGAGCCACCTTCGAGAAGGTGCTCTATCGGGACGCCGACACGGGCGCCGCCGACGTGGTGCTCGACCCGTCGGATTCGCGCACCGTCTTCGCCGCCCTGTGGGAATCGCGCGAGGGGCCGTGGGAGAACGGCCACTTCGAAGGCCCGGGCAGCGGCCTCTACAAGTCGACCGACGGCGGCACCACGTGGCGCCACATCATCCAGGGGCTGCCGGATTTCGAGCACGGCCGCCTGGGCCGCATCGGCATCGGAATCGCGCCGTCGAAGCCGAGCCGCATGTTCGCCACCGTGGCGGCCAAGACCGGCGGCGGCCTGTACCGGTCGGACGATGCGGGCGAGACCTGGTCGCGCATCACCGACGACGAGCGCGTGGTCGAACGCGCCGACGACTTCGCCGAGGTGAAGGTGCATCCGAACAACCCGGACGTGGTCTTCACCGCCAGCGTGGTGGCCTGGAAATCGACCGACGGCGGGAAGACGTTCAGCGCGCTCCGCGGGGCCCCGGGCGGAGACGACTACCACCGCATCTGGATCGACCCGGTGAACCCGGACGTGATGCTCCTCGCCGCCGACCAGGGGGCGATCGTCACGGTGAACGGCGGCTCCACCTGGAGCTCCTGGTACAACCAACCCACCGCGCAGATGTTCCACGTCACCGCCGACGCCGCGTTCCCCTACCGGCTCTGCGGCGGCCAGCAAGAGAGCGGCTCCGCGTGCGTCTCGAGCCGCGGCGGGGACGGCGAGATCACCTTCCGCGAGTGGCACCCCGCGGGCTTCGAGGAGTACGGATACGGCGCGCCCGACCCGCTCGACCCCGACGTGGTGTACGGCGGCAAGGTGTCGCGCCACGACCGGCGCACGGGGCAGACGCAGGACGTCTCGCCGGTGGCTTCTCCGCGGCCCGACTACCGCACCATCCGCACCCAGCCGCTGGTGTTCGCGCCCAAGGACCCGCGCACCCTGTACTTCGCCTCGAACACGCTGTGGAAGACGCGCGACGGCGGCCGCCGCTGGACCCGCATCAGCCCCGACCTGACGCGCGAGACCTGGGAGGTGCCGGGGAACGTCGGCAAGTACCGCGGCACGGAGGAGGCGAAGACCGTGCAGCGCGGCGTGATCTACGCGGTTGCGCCCTCTCCGTTGGACGGCCAGACCCTCTGGGTGGGCTCCGACGACGGGCTGGTCCACGTCACCCGCAACGGCGGCAAGTCGTGGCGAAACGTGACGCCGCGCGAGCTGCGCCCATGGGCCAAGGTGTCCATCCTGGAGGCCGGACATTTCGACGCGCAGACGGCCTACGCCGCGATCAACACGTTGCGGCTCGACGACCTGCGGCCGCACGTCTACCGCACGCACGACGGCGGCAAGTCCTGGCAGGAGATCACGCGCGGATTGCCGGACGGCGGGATCGTCAACGTCGTCCGCGAGGACCCGGCCCGCAAGGGATTGCTCTACTGCGGGACCGAGCAGGCCGTGTACGTGTCGTTCGACGACGGGGAGCGCTGGCAGCCGCTGCGGCTGAACATGCCTGCCACCTCCATCCGCGACCTGATCGTCAAGGACGGGGACCTGGCGGTGGCGACGCACGGGCGCGGGTTCTGGATCCTCGACGACGTCACCCCGCTGCGGCAGTTCCCCGATTTCACCGCGGCCCGCGCGGCGCTGGTCCGCCCGGCCCGCGCGCTCCGGGTCCGGTTCGACACCAACACGGACACGCCGCTGCCGCCCGACGAGCCGGCCGGGAAGAACCCTCCCGATGGCGCCGTGCTCGACTACTGGCTCGCGCAGCCGGCTTCGGGCCCGGTGGTGCTCGAGGTGCTGGACGGGGACGGCCGGGTCGTGCGCCGCTTCTCGAGCGCCGATCGCGCCGAGGCGCCGCGCGAGGAGGGCAACGTGCCGCACTGGTGGATCCGCCCGCAGCGCGTGCCGTCCGCGGAGGCCGGGCTGCACCGGTTCGTCTGGGACCTGCACTGGACCGCTCCGGCGGCGCTCGATCTCTCCTATCCCATCGCCGCCGTCCCGCACGACACTCCGCGGGAGCCGCGAGGTCCCTGGGCGCTGCCCGGCGCGTACACGGTGCGGCTCACGGTCGACGGCGCGTCGTTCACGGAGCCGCTGCAGGTCGAGATGGACCCGCGGGTCAAGACACCGGCCGACGGCCTGCGGCAGCAGCTCGACCTCTCCTTCCGCGTCGCCCAGGCCCTGCAGCAGGACTTCGACGCCTTGACCGGGTTGCGTGCGCTGCGCGCGAGCCTTGCCCGGAGCTCCGGAACGCCCGCAGTCGCCGACCTGGACCGCCGGCTCGCGGAGCTGGAAGGCTCCAAGGAGGAGCGCCGCCCCTGGCTGCGGAAGGAGACGCCCGCCCTGCTCCCCTGGAACGCGCGGCTGACCGAGCTGTTCGGCGCCCTGCAGGCCGCGGACGTCGAGCCCACGCCGCAGCTCGCGCAGGCCGCCGAGACCGCCATCCGGGACGTCGCGCAGCTGGCCTCTCGCTGGGCGGCACTGAAGCAGCAGGCCGCGGCGCTGCTCCGCTGACCACGCCTGGAATGCCAACCGACTGCACCGCAGAGCTCGCAATCGTCCAGGCTGCTAACGTGGCGGGGTGCGCGCCTGCGCCGGCGCGGTCCACGTCTCCGGGTGCTCGGCCTTCCAGCGCATCGC
>DASWGQ010000237.1:0-5060 GCA_036393595.1 Myxococcales bacterium
GTCCGGTCCCGCCAGGATGATGCCGCCGTCGCCGTGCGCGCGTTCCTTGAGGAGGCCGACCGCCGCGATGGCCGCCTCGCGTGGCGAGAGGCCGTCGCGCACGCGCACGCAGGCGGCCCGGGCCATGGTGACCTTCAGGATCGCCTCGCCGAGCCCGGTGCTGGACGCGGCCGCCTCGCGATCGTCGGCGTAGGTGCCCGCGCCGATGATGGGCGTGTCGCCCACCCGGCCGGGGCGCTTGTAAGGCGTTCCGCCGGTCGAGGTGCAGGCGGCGAGGTGCCCTTTCGCGTCCACCGCCACGGCCCCGATGGTGCCGATCTTGCCGGCGCGCACCTCGTCGGCCCCGTGCTTCTGGGCCAGCGCGTGCAGCTCCTGCCAGCGGGCGCGCTGCCTGGGCGTCACGAGCAGCTCGTTGCGGTACTCGGCGATCCCGCACTCGCGGGCGAACGCGTCTGCGCCTGGTCCGCAGAGGAGCACGTGGGGAGTGTCGTCGCACACGCGGCGCGCCGCCAGGATCGGGTTCTTCATGGTCTTCACGCAAGCGACCGCGCCGGCTCGCAGCGTGCCGCCGTCCATGCAGCTCGCGTCCAGCTCGACGTCGCCCGCGGCGGTGAGGCACGCGCCCGTGCCCGCGTTGAAGGACGGATCGTCCTCCAGCACCACCGCGGCCGCCTGGGCCGCGTCGAGGGCACTGCCGCCCTGCAGCAGCACCCGCAGGCCCGCTTCGGCCGCCGCGCGCGTCCCGGCAAGGTAGGGTGCCGGATCGTGGTCGGGCCGCGTCCCGGCGCCGCCGTGGACCACCACTGCCGGCCCACCCTTGCGGTCCAGGATCGCCTCGAATTCCCCGGCGGTCAGGTCGCCTGCGTAGCTCATCGGGCCGCGCAGGTTAGTGCGAGCGGGGAGGGGGAGCAATCACAACCTGTTGCAGCGGCTTGACAGCCGCGTTCGGGTTATGAATCTGTCCGTCCCCCGCGAGAGGAGCAACCGATGCCATCCCAGGGAAAGAAGGTCGTGATCGTCGGAGCTGCCCGGACCCCGATCGGGGCCTTCCTGGGGTCGCTCGCCGCGGTCCCAGCCCCCCGGCTCGGAGCCACCGCCATCCAGGCGGCCCTGCAGCGCGCCAACGTCAAGCCCGAGGACGTGAAGACCGTCTTCATGGGCGAGGTGCTGCAGGGCGGCGTCGGCCAGGCGCCCGCCCGGCAGGCGGCGATCTACGCGGGCATCCCCAACACGGTGCCGTGCGTGACCGTCAACAAGGTCTGCGGCTCGGGGCTCGAGGCGGTCATCGAAGGCGCCCGCGTCATCGCGCTCGGCGAGGCCGACGTGGTGGTCGCTGGCGGGATGGAGTCGATGTCCAACGCGCCGTACTTCACGCATTCGGTCCGCGCCGGTGCGCGGATGGGCAACACGGAGCTCAAGGACCTCATGATCCACGACGGCCTGTGGGATCCGTACAACGACATGCACATGGGGATGTGCGGCGAGAAGTGCGCCGCGGATTTCAAGTTCTCCCGCGCCGCGCAGGACGAGTACGCAATGGAGTCCACGCGCCGCGCGCAGAAGGCGCAGGCCGAGGGGGCGTTCAAGGCGGAGATCGCCCCGGTGGAGATCGTGGACCGGAAGGGCAACAAGACGGCGGTGACCGAGGACGAGGGCCCGAAGATCGCGAGGCCCGACAAGATCGCGAGCCTCAAGGCGTCGTTCAAGAAGGACGGGACCATCACCGCGGCGAACGCCAGCTCCATCAACGACGGCGCGGCGGCGGTGGTGCTCATGTCCGAGGAGCGCGCGAAGCGCGAGGGACGCACGGTGCTGGCCCGGCTCGGCGACTTCGGCCACGCGGCGCGCGACCCGGTGGAGTTCACCATCGCTCCCGCCGACGCCATCAAGCAGGCGCTCACCCGCGCCGGGCTGAAGGCGCAGGACATCGAGCTGTGGGAGATCAACGAGGCCTTCGCGGTGGTCGCCATGGCGAACAACCAGCTGCTCGGCATCACGCCCGACAAGGTGAACGTCCGCGGCGGCGCCGTGGTGCTCGGCCACCCCATCGGCGCGTCGGGAGCGCGGTTGCTCGTGACCCTCATCTACGCCATGAAGGACCTGGGCAAGAAGCGCGGCCTCGCCTCGCTGTGCATCGGCGGCGGCGAAGGGATCGCCCTCATCGTGGAGCGGGACGAAAAGCCATGAACAAGGTCGTGAAGAACGCGGACGAAGCGATCCGGGACATGCAGGACGGCGCGGTGATCATGTCGGGTGGATTCGGGCTCTCGGGGAACCCGGAGAACCTGATCGCCGCCATCCAGCGCAAGGGCGTGAAGAACCTCACCATCATCTCCAACAACTGCGGGACGACCGACAAGGGCCTGGGGGTGCTCCTGCAGAGCCGCCAGGTCCGCAAGATGGTCGCGAGCTATGTGGGAGAGAACAAGGAGTTCGAGCGGCAGTTCCTCTCCGGCGAGCTGGAGGTCGAGCTGAACCCGCAGGGCACGCTGGCCGAGCGCATCCGCGCGGGCGGCGCAGGGCTGGGCGGGTTCTTCACCCCGACCGGCGCCGGCACGCAGATCGCCCAGGGCAAGGAGAGCCGGGTGATCGAGGGCCGCGAGATGATCTTCGAGAAGCCGCTCAAGGCCGACTACGCCATCGTGCGCGCCTGGAAGGGCGACAAGTGGGGGAACCTCGTCTTCCGCAAGACGGCGCGGAACTTCTCGCCCATGATGTGCACCGCCGCGCGCATCGCCATCGCCGAGGTGGAGCACCTGGTCGAGGTGGGCGAGCTGGACGGGGACCAGATCCACGTCCCGTCCGTCTACGTCAAGCGCATCTTCCAGGGGTCGAACTACCAGAAGTGGATCGAGAAGCGGACCGTGAGGGCTTAGCCGATGCCACTGACACGCGAGCAGATCGCCGCGCGCGCGGCCAAGGAGCTGAAGGACGGGATGTACGTCAACCTCGGCATCGGACTGCCCACGCTGGCGGCGAACTACCTGCCGAAAGGGATCGACGTCATCTTCCAGTCGGAGAACGGGATGCTGGGCATCGGTCCGTACCCGACCGAGGCGGAGATCGATCCCGACCTGGTCAACGCCGGCAAGGAGACGGTGACGGAGATCAAGGGCACCTCCTATTTCTCCAGCGCCGACTCCTTCGCGATGATCCGCGGCGGCCACATCGACGTCGCCATCCTCGGCGCGATGGAGGTCAGCGAGCAGGGCGACCTCGCCAACTGGACCATCCCGGGAAAGGTGCTGAAAGGGATGGGAGGCGCGATGGACCTGGTCACCGGCGCCAAGCGCGTGATCGTGGCGATGGAGCACACGGCCAAGGGGGGAGCGCCCAAGATCCTCAAGCAGTGCAAGCTCCCGCTCACCGGCAAGAAGTGCGTGAACGCCATCGTGACGGAGCTCGCCTACATCGAGGTGACCCCGCAGGGGCTGGTCCTCAAGGAGGTGGCCCCGGGCGTCACCCCGGAAGAGGTGCAGAAGGCCACCGAGGCCAAGCTGCGCGTCTCGCCCGAGCTGCGCACCATGGCGGTCTGAAAGGGGATTCAGGTCCCCTGTTCAGTTCGCGCGGCCTTGTGGCAGACTTCGCCGCATGACGACCCCCGAGAGGCGCGCGGACGCGGAGTCGCGCCTGCGCAAAGCGCATGCGACGCTCGGCGCGGCGAAGGCCCTGATCGCGCTCGACCCCCCCTGCCGTGACGATGCGGTGAACCGCGCGGCGATGGCCGCCCTGCAGGCCGCCCGCGCGCTGATCGATTCCAAGTGGGCGCGCGACAGCCATCCCGGATGGGACCCGAACTGGCGGCCGGGCATGCCCCGCGCTCTCTCCTCTCGCGAGGGGTTCTCGCTGGAGTCGCTGCAGAAGCTGCTCGACCGCTTCGAGCGCCTGAGCGCGAGCCTGAAGCTCGCCCCCGATTTCACCCAGTACCTGCGCACGCTGGTCGAGGACGGCCTCGAGGCCGACGCCGGCGAGGGCCCCGAGTACGACGACGAGGAGGCGCGCGTCGCCATCGGCACCTCGGAGAAGCTGGTGATGACGGTGGCCGGGCAGCTGGGCCTTTCGGAGGAGCTGCGGGCCCTCGCCGGGGCGGTGCCGCCCCCTGCTCCGGCGGCCGCCGTGATACCGTTCAGGAGCCCATGACGGATCGCCCCCCCGCGAAGCGCAAGTGGCCGCGCTTGCACCATGAGCTGATGGTCACGCTCGCAACCGAGCGCCACGGCAGTTTCTCCGGGTGGAGCACCAGCGTCTCGCAGGGCGGCTGCTTCGTGAACACCAACATCGCCGCGCCGGTCGGCGACGTGGTGCAGATCCTGCTGCAGCTCCCCGGCGAGGCGGAGTGCAAGCTCCAGGCGCGCGTCGTCTGGTCGCAACCTTCCGGTCCCGGCGTGGACGAGCCGGGCATGGGACTGGAGTTCCTCGACGCGGACGAGACCACCCGCGCGCGCCTGGGCCGCATCGTCTCGCAGCTCTCGAAGGACCTGTCCACCGCTCCGGCTTGAGTTGAAGGCGCAGCTCCGCATCGAGTCCCTGGTCCACGGCGGCGAAGGGCTGGCGCGCCACGAAGGACGGGTCGTGTTCGTGCGGGGCGCCGCGCCCGGCGACCTGGTGGAGGCGGAGGTGCACGGCGAGGCGCGGTTCGAGCGCACGCGCGCGCTGCGCGTCCTGGAGCCTGGCGCGGCACACGTGCAGGCGCCGTGCCCCATCGTCGATCGGTGCGGCGGCTGCCCGCTGCAGCACGTCGACTACGGCGCGCAACTCGCCGCGAAGAGCGCCCTCACGGCCGACGCGCTGGACCGCATCGGCGGGTTCGCGCCGGGGAGCTACGAGCTCCTCCCCGTCTCGCCCAGCCCGAAGCAGTTCCGCTACCGCCGGCGTGCCCGGCTGCACCGCGGTCCGCGCGGCGCGTGGGGATTCAAGGGAGACGAGGGCGTGGTGCCCGTCGAGGAGTGCCTGCTCTTCGAGGAGCCGCTCCAGGCGCTCGCCGACGCCCTGCGCGGCCATGAGTTGCCGGGCGTGGTGGACCTGGGCCTGGACACGAGCGCGTCCGGCGCGGGCGCCCT
>DASWGQ010000238.1:0-10492 GCA_036393595.1 Myxococcales bacterium
CGTTCGACGCGCACTGGTCGGCGCAGCTCCACTTCCTCAACGGATGGCAGGTCATCGGCGACAACAACCGGGCCAAGGCGGTGGGCACGCAGCTCGCCTGGACGAACGACCGCGCAACGCTCGGCTTCAACACCTTCGCCGGCCCGGAGCTGCCGGGGGACGATTCGCACTGGAGGCTGTTCGGCGATTTGACCGCGACTGTGAAGGCGACTTCGTGGCTCTCGCTCGGCGCCACCGCCGACGCCGGGCGGCAGGACCGCCCACAGGGGGCGGCCGTCTGGCACGCCGCCGGGCTGTACGCGCGTATCGCCCTGCACCCGCGCGCCGCGCTGGCGCTGCGCGCCGAGTACTACGACGACGTGGACGGGTTCTTCTCGGGCGCGCCGCAGGTGCTACGCGACGGCACCGTGACCCTGGAAGTGCGGCCGGACGAGCACCTGATCGTGAAGCTCGAGGCGCGGCACGATCGCGCCGGGGTGGCGGTGTTCTCGGGCGAGCGCGAAGCGGGCACACCTACGTTCTCGCGAACCCAGACGCTCGCGATCGCGAGCGTGGTCGGAGTCTGGTGACCCTGCAACCTGCAACGATCCGGGTCGCCACGGCTTGCATTTCGCAAGGCGCGCACGCAGCAACCGTCACGAGAACGGGCGGGCGGCGAGGACCGTCTCCGGCATGGCGGGTGCATCGCACCGCGGCATGATCGACTTCCTGCTCGTGCTGGCTAGCGTCGCGTTCTTCGCGGGCTCGTGGGCGTACGTGCGTTTCTGCGCTCGCCTCGGAGGTGCGTCGTGAGCCTCGAATACGGGATCGGGCTCGCGTTCGCGGTGCTCCTCACCGTCTACCTCGGGTACGCGCTGCTCTGGCCGGAGCGGTTCTGACATGACTGCCGTCGGATGGACCCAGATCGCGCTCTTCTTCGCGGTGGTGCTCGCGCTGACGCGGCCACTCGGCGCGTACATGTTCCGCGTGTTCGAGGGCAGCCGGCAGCCGCTGCCGTCCGTGCTGGGCCGCGCCGAGCGGCTCGTCTACCGGCTCTGCGGCGTCGATCCCACGCGCGAGCAGACCTGGCCTGCATACGCGTTCGCGCTGCTCGCGTTCAGCCTGTTCGGGCTGCTCGGCACCTACGCGATCGAGCGGCTGCAGCACGTGCTGCCGCTGAATCCACAGCACCTCGGCCCGGTCGAGCCGGCGCTCGCGTTCAACACCGCGGCGAGCTTCACCACCAACACGAACTGGCAGGCATACACGCCCGAGTCGACCATGGGCTACTTGACCCAGATGGCCGGGCTAGCCTGGCACAACTTCACCTCGGCCGCGGCCGGCATCGCCGTCGCGCTGGCGCTCACGCGCGGGTTCACGCGCACCGGCGGCTCAGGGGGAGGCAAGACGATCGGCAACTTCTGGGTCGACCTGGTGCGCGCGACCCTGTACGTGCTGCTGCCCATCTCCTTCGTGTACGCGCTCTTCCTCGTCTCCCAAGGCGTCCTGCAGAACCTCGTGCCCTACCGCGAATTGGTCACCCTCGAGGGCATGAAGCAGGTGCTGGCCATGGGGCCGACCGCCTCGCAGGAGGCGATCAAGATGCTGGGCACCAACGGCGGCGGGTTCTTCAACGCCAACAGCGCGCACCCGTTCGAGAACCCGACGCCCCTGACGAACTTCGTGCAACTCGTCTCCATTTTCGCCATCCCCGCCGGCCTCACCTACACGTACGGCCGGATGGCGCGCGACCAGCGGCAGGGCTGGGCCATCTTCGCCGCCATGGCGATCCTGTTCTTCGCCGGCGTGCTCGGAACGTACGCTGCCGAGGCGCAGGGGAACCCGGCACTGCGCGGCATCCCGGGCCTGCAGCAGGGGACCGCCAACCTGGAAGGAAAGGAGACCCGGTTCGGCGTGGCGGCGTCGGCGCTGTTCGCGACCGTGACGACCGACGCATCGTGCGGCGCGGTCAACTCGATGCACGACAGCTTCACGCCGCTGGGCGGGCTGGTGCCGCTCGTCAACATCCAGCTCGGCGAGGTGATCTTCGGCGGCGTCGGCGCCGGCCTCTACGGGATACTCGTCTTCGTCCTGCTGACCGTGTTCATCGCCGGCCTGATGGTCGGGCGCACTCCAGAGTACCTCGGGAAGAAGATCGAGGCGCGCGAGATGAAGCTCGCCATGCTGTACGTGCTCATCTTCCCGCTCCTCATCCTGAGCTTCTCCGCCTGGGCGGCGGTGGTCTCGTACGGCACCTCCTCCATGGCGAACCCGGGGCCGCACGGCCTCTCCGAGGTCCTCTACGCGTTCTCCAGCGGCGCGGGCAACAACGGGTCGGCGTTCGCGGGGCTGAACGCGAACACGCGCTTCTACAACCTGACGCTCGGCGCCGACATGCTCATCGGCCGGTTCCTGATGATCGTGCCCGCGCTCGGCATCGCGGGCTCGATGGTGGACAAGAAGGTGATTCCCGCCGGGCCGGGGACCTTCCCCACCAACGGGGCCCTGTTCGTCGCGCTGCTCGTTTCGGTGGTCCTGATCGTCGGCGCGCTGACGTTCTTCCCTGCCCTTTCGCTGGGCCCGCTGGTGGAGCACTTCGCCGGACGGGCCGGGAGGCGGTTCTGAATGGCCGCCAAGGCAAGGCAGCTGTCGCTGTTCGACCGCCGCATCCTCTGGTCCGCGGCGCTGGACAGCCTGCGCAAGCTCGCGCCTCAGCGCGTGGCGAGGAACCCGGTCATGTTCGTGGTCGAGATCGGCAGCGTGCTGACCACCGCCATCTGGCTGCGCGATCTGACCGCTCCACCGCCCGGAGCGGCGCCGCGCTGGTTCACGCTCGCCGTCTCGCTCTGGCTTTGGTTCACGGTGATCTTCGCCAACTTCGCCGAGGCCGTCGCCGAGGGCCGCGGCAAGGCCCAGGCGGACACGCTGCGCCGCATGCGCCAGGAGACGGTGGCGCGCAAGGTGCGCACCTGGCCCGCGCCCGAGGACGTCATCCCCGTCGCGAACGAGGAGATGATCCCCGCCTCGCGCCTGAAGAAGGGCGATCTGGTGGTGGTCGAGGCGAACCAGCTCATCCCCGGCGACGGCGAGGTGATCCAGGGCATCGCCTCGGTCGACGAGTCGGCCATCACCGGCGAGTCCGCCCCCGTGATCCGGGAGAGCGGCGGCGATCGGTCCGCGGTCACCGGCGGCACGAAGGTCCTCTCCGATCGGATCGTGGTGCGCATCACGTCCAACCCGGGCGAGTCGTTCCTCGACCGCATGATCGCGCTCGTGGAAGGGGCGGCACGGCAGAAGACGCCGAACGAGATCGCCCTGCACATCCTGCTGGTCGGGCTCACCATCATCTTCCTCTTCGCCTGCGTCACCCTGGTGCCGCTCGGCCTGTACTCGGGCATCGGGCTCGGCGCGACGGCGGTGGTCGCCCTGCTCGTGTGCCTGATCCCGACCACCATCGGCGGTCTGCTCTCGGCCATCGGCATCGCCGGCATGGACCGCCTCCTGCGCAAGAACGTGCTGGCCATGAGCGGCCGCGCGGTCGAGGCGGCCGGCGACGTCGACACGCTGCTGCTCGACAAGACAGGCACCATCACCCTCGGCAACCGGCTGGCGACCGAGATCCTCCCGGCGCCGGGCGTCAGCGCCGCCGAGCTGGCGGACGCGGCCCACCTCGCCAGCCTCGCCGACGAGACGCCCGAAGGGCGGTCCATCGTCGTGCTGCTCAAGGAGCGGTACGGGTTGCGCGGCCGGGAGACCAAGGGCATCGCCCACTTCATCACCTTCAGCGCGCAGACCCGGATGAGCGGCGCCGACGTGGGACCGAGGGTCATCCGCAAGGGCGCGGTGGACGCGGTCTCCGCGCACGTCCAGCGAAGCGGCGGGAAGGTTCCCGACGAGGTGGTGCAGGCCGCCTGGCGCATCGGGGACGCGGGAGGCACTCCGCTCGCGGTCTCCGACGGCGCACGGGTGCTGGGACTCATCCACCTCAAGGACGTGGTGAAGGGCGGGATCGCCGAGCGTTTCGCCCGCTTCCGGGCGATGGGCATCCGCACCGTGATGATCACCGGCGACAATCCGCGCACCGCGGCGGCCATCGCCAAGGAATCGGGCGTGGACGACTTCCTCGCGCAGGCGACGCCCGAGGCCAAGATGCACCTGATCCGCGAGGAGCAGGGCAAGGGGAAGCTGGTCGCGATGACCGGCGACGGCACCAACGATGCGCCCGCGCTCGCCCAGGCCGACGTGGGCGTGGCGATGAATACCGGGACCCAGGCCGCCAAGGAAGCCGGCAACATGGTGGATCTGGACTCCGACCCGACCAAGCTGCTCGAGGTGGTCGAGGTAGGCAAGCAGCTCTTGATGACGCGCGGGACCCTGACCACGTTCTCGATCGCGAACGACGTGGCCAAGTACTTCGCCATCCTCCCGGCGCTGTTCGTCGGAGTGTTCCCGGAGCTGAAGCCGCTCGACGTGATGCGGCTCGCCTCACCGTACAGCGCCATCCTCTCGGCGGTGATCTTCAACGCCCTCATCATCATCCTGCTCATCCCCCTGGCGCTGCGCGGCGTCCGCTACCGGCCGCTGGGCGCCGCGGCGCTGCTGCGGCGGTCGCTGCTGGTCTACGGAGTGGGCGGCGTGATCGCGCCGTTCGTGGGCATCAAGGCCATCGATCTGGCCCTGGCCGCGATCGGTATCGTCTAGGAGGTCCGCATGCCTCGCAAGGAGCTGCTCGTCGCGCTACGCGCTACCCTGGTCACGCTGGTCCTCACGGGCATTGCCTATCCGCTGCTCACCACCGGCGTGGCGCTGGCGCTCTTCCCCGGCCGGGCGCGCGGCAGCCTGGTCGCCGACGAGCAAGGCCGCGTGATCGGGTCCGAGCTGATCGCGCAGCCGTTCTCGGGCGCCGCGTACCTGCAGCCGCGTCCGTCGGCCGCGGGCGAGAAGGGTTACGATGGGACGTCGTCCGGCGGGTCCAACCTGGGGCCCGCCTCGAAGGCGCTGCGGGAGCGCGCCGCCAAGGAGGTGCAGAGGCTGCAGCAGGAGAACCCCGAGGCGCCGGGCCTCGTTCCCGCGGAGCTCGTCACCGCGTCCGCGAGCGGCCTCGATCCCCACCTCTCGCCGATGTCGGCTTTGTGGCAAGCTCCGCGCATCGCGCGTGCCAGGGGCGTCGCCCCCGAGCGCGTGCGCGCGGTGCTGGAGGCGAACGTCGAGGGGAGAGACCTGCTGGTGCTCGGCGAACCGCGCGTGAACGTGCTGCTGGTGAACCTGGCGCTGGACAGGCTCTTCGGCCGGCCGCCGCCGCTCGCCAGCCGCCGCCAATAGGGCGGCGCTGCGCTTTTCCCGGCGCGGACGCCGTGGGATCCTTTCGGAGCGAAAGGAAGGACGCGGCTCCGGCATGAGCGTTCCCGAGGCAAAGACGGGCCGCCGCCCGGAGGACTTCCTCGAGCTGGTCGAGCGCGGCCGGCGCGGGCGGCTCAAGCTGTACGTCGGCTTCGCGGCCGGCGTCGGCAAGACCTACCGCATGCTCCAGGAGGCGCAGGACCTGCGCCGCCGGGGGGTGGACGTGGTGGTTGCGTACATCGAGACGCACGGCCGCGCCGAGACCGCCGCGCTCGTCGACGGGCTGGAGGTGGTCCCTCGCAAGAGGATCGAGTATCGCGGTGTGCCGGTCGAGGAGATGGACCTCGACGCGGTCGTTCTACGCCGGCCGCAGATCGCGGTGGTGGACGAGATCCCGCACACCAACGCCCCCGGGTCGGCCAACCGGAAGCGGTGGCAGGACGTGCTGGCGCTGCTCGAGGCGGGAATCAACGTGCTCGGAGCGCTCAACGTGCAGCACCTGGAATCGCTGAACGGCTTGATCGAGCGCGTCACCGGCGTCTCGGTGCGCGAGACGGTGCCGGACAGCTTCCTCAAGCAGGCCGACCAGGTCGTGAACCTCGACCTGGCCGTCGAGGACCTGCAGGAGCGCCTGCAGCAGGGGAAGATCTACGCGCCCGAGAAGATCTCCTGGGCGCTGGAGAACTTCTTCAAGGACGCGAACCTGGCTACGCTGCGCGAGCTGGCGCTGCGCGAGGTGGCGGAGAGCGTCGACCGCGCGGGGGCCCGCGCAGCGCCGGAGCAGAAGGGGCACACCTCGGGGCGAGTGATGGTCTGCCTGGCCTCGAATCCGCCGCGTGCCAAGACGCTGCTCTCGCGGGGCTCGCGCATGGCAGGGCGCCTCAACACCGACTGGTTCGTGGTGTACGTCGAGACGCCGCAGGAGGCGCCGCACCTGATCGACTCCGAGGCGCAACGCCACCTGCTGCAGAACATCGAGAAAGCGAAGGAGCTGGGCGCCGAGGTGGTCAGGCTCAAGTCCAACGACCCGGCCCAGGCCATCCTCGACTTCGCGCGCACCCATGGCGTGGCTCACATCCTGGTGGGCAGGTCGCTGCAGCCCTGGTGGAAGCAGGTGCTGTTCGGATCGGTGCTGGTGCGGCTGCTCCGGGAAGCCGGGGACGCCGACCTGCACGTGGTGGCGTTCGAGGAACGACGGTGATGCTCCGGCGGAAGCTCCTGCTCGCCCAGGCGCCCCTGGCGGCCGTCCTGGCGGTGCTCGGCGCGATCGCGCTGCGCACCCTGAGCGACCTGGGGCGCAGCTCGGAGCGCATCCTGCAGGACAACTACCGCAGCGTCCTCGCCGCGCAGCGCATGAAGGAGGCCCTGGAGCGGATCGACAGCGCGGCCGCGTTCCGGGCGCTGGGCCGTCCGGACCTGTCGGACGCGCAGGCGGCGCCGAACCTCGAGCGGTTCGTGGACGAGCTGCGCGTACAGGAGCAGAACCTCACCGAGCCGGGCGAGGGGGAAGCGACCCAGGCGCTCCGCGCCGAGTGGACCAGATACGTGCAAGCCTGGCGGACGTATCGCGAGCTCGTAGGTCCGGCCGCGCTGCGAGACCGCTACTTCGTAGTCATGCAGCCCGCCTTCGCGCGCGTGAAGGCCGCCGCCGACCGGATCCTGGAGATCAACCAGGACGCGATGGTCCGCAAGAGCGAGGAGGCGCGGCGCGCCGCCGAGAACAGCCGCGCGCTGCTCCTCTTCGCCACCACCGCCGCGCTCGGCCTGGGGCTGCTCGCGTCGGCTTCGCTCACCGCGCGCGCTCTCCGGCCGCTGTCGAGGCTCAGCATGGCGGTGCGGGGCATCGGCGAGGGCGACCTCGACGCCCGTGCCCACATCGAAGGAGAGGACGAGCTGGCCGAGGTCGGGCGCGAGCTGGACACCATGGCCGACCGGCTGCAGGAGTACCGCTCCAGCTCCCTGGGAGAGCTGCTGCAGGCCCAGCAGGCCTCGCAAGCGGCGATCGATAGCCTGCCCGACCCGGTGGTGGTGCTCGGGGTGGACGGCCGGGTCCTGAACGTGAACCAGAGCGCCGAAACCTTGCTGCAGATCGGCGCCGGAGCGGACCCGCTCGCGCGCGTCCAGCCCGAGGTGCGCGACGCGATCGAGCGCGTCCGGCAGCACGTCGTCGGGGGCAAGGGCGCGTACGTTCCCCGGGGCCTCGACGATGCCCTGCGCGTCCTCACCTCCGGCGCGGAGCGGCGCCTGCTCCCGCGCGCCACTCCGCTCTACTCCGAGCAGGGCGCGGTGGTGGGCGCGACGATCGTGTTGCAGGACGTGACCCGCCTGTTGCGGTTCGACGAGCTGAAGAACGACCTGGTGGCGACCGTGGCGCACGAGTTCCGCACGCCGCTCACCTCGCTGCGCATGGCCATCCACATCCTGGTGGACGGCACGGTGGGCTCCCTCACCGAGAAGCAGGCGGACCTGCTCTACGCGGCGCGCGAGGATTGCGAGCGGCTGCAGGGGATCGTGGACGACCTGCTCGACCTCTCCCGCATCCAGGCGGGCAAGGTGGAGGTGTCGCCCGCGCCCATCTCCTCCAAGGCGCTGGTGGAGGGCGCGGCGGCGGCGCGGGAGGCGAGCGCGCGGGAGGCCGGAGTGTCGCTGGTGTCCGACGTCTCCGAGCCGGTGCTGCCGGTGCTGGCCGACTCGGAGCGGGTGGCGCTTGTGTTCGACAACCTGCTCTCGAACGCCATCCGCCACAGCCCGCCCGGCGCCCGGGTCGTGGTGCGCGCGGAGGCGGACGGCGCGCGGGTGCGATTCGAGGTGACGGATCAGGGTCCCGGGATCCCCCGTGAGTACCGGGAGCGCATCTTCGAGAAGTTCTTCCGCATCCCGGGCACCAAGGGCGAGGGGATCGGCCTGGGGCTCTACATCTCGCGCGAGATCGTGCGCGCCCACGGCGGCGAGATGGGCCTCGAGACCGAGCCAGGGCGCGGCGCCCGGTTCTGGTTCACCCTGCCCGTCCCAGGCGCCGCCTCGGCCCCTCCGCCCCGCCTCACCGGGTAGAGCCAAACAGATTGCACCACGGAGGGCACGGAGCTCACGGAGGTCGTCTTGGTTTTTCCGCCCACTACCTCCGTGCCCTCCGTGTGCTCCGTGGTGCCCGCTTTCAGGTTTCGTATTTCTTCCGCTTGCGCCACAGCGTGCTGGCGTCGATGCCCAGCACGCGCGCGGCCTCCTCCTGCACCGGGTGCCGCAAGACCACGCGGAGGATGTGCTCGCGCTCGACCTGGTCCACGGTGTAGTCGCCGCCCAGCACGGGTGCTCCCGCCGCGTGGGCCGCGATGCGGTCGGGGAACGCCTGCGGGGCCAGCACCTGGCCGCTGGAGAGGATCGCCGCGCGCTCGATCGCGTTGCGCAGCTCGCGCACGTTGCCCGGCCACGAGTACGCCAGCAGGGCCTTGCCTGCCTCGGGTGAGAGCTCCGGGGTCGGCCGCCGCGCCGCGCGCGCGAAGAACCCCAGGAACCGGCGCGCCAGCGGCAGGATCTCGTCGGTCCGCTCGCGCAGCGGCGGAACCGTGACCTCGACCACGTTCAGCCGGAAGAGCAGGTCCTCGCGGAAGCGTCCTGTCTTCACGTCGGCGTCGAGGTCGCGGTTGGTCGCGGCCACCACGCGCACGTCGGCGGTCCGGGTGCGCGGCTCGCCCACGCGCTCGAACTGCCTGTCCTGCAGGAAGCGCAACAGCTTCGCCTGCAGCGCGGGGGGAATCTCGCCCACCTCGTCGAGGAACAGCGTCCCGCCTTCGGCCGCCTCCACGCGGCCTGGCTGATCGCGGACCGCTCCGGTGAAAGCCCCGCGCGCATGCCCGAACAACTCGCTGGCGAGCAGCTCTTCGGTCAGCGTGGGGCAGCTCACCACCGCGAACGGCCGTTCCTTGCGCGCGCTCCAGCCGTGCAGCGCGCGCGCCAGGACGCTCTTTCCGGTGCCGCTCTCGCCGCGGAGCAGCACCGGCACGTCGTGCGCCGCGGCCTTTTCCAGCACCTCGATGGCGGCGCGCATCGGGGCGCTCGCAGAGGCCAGGTCCACCTCGGGCGCCGCGTCGGCGAGCAGGTCTTCCAAGGCTTCCAGCCTGCGGTGGAGCCCGCGCCGCTCCTCGGACTGCTCCAGGACGTGGCGGACCTGCGCCGGCGTGAACGGCTTGGGCAGGTAGTCGCGCGCGCCGCGCCGGATCGCCTCGACGGCGGTGTCGAAGGTGGCGTACGCGGTGATGATCACCACGTCCAGGCCGGGCCTCTCCGCGAGCAGCCTGGGCAGCAGGTCGAGGCCGTTCCCGGAGCCGAGGCGGAGATCGAGGAAGGCGAGGTCGTGCGGCGCGCGAGAAAGCGCCTCCAGCGCCGCCTCCGCGGTGCCCGCCTCGGTCACCGCGCAGCCGAAGCCCTCCAGGCAGAGGGTCAGGGTCCGGCGGATGTTCTTCTCGTCGTCGACGACGAGCACGCGCGGGGCCATGGCAGCGTTGTACGCCGGATCCGGTCAGCGCGGGGGAACCGGTTCCGAGCTCGCTGCGGCCGGCCCCCGGCGCAGCCGTCCCGCAGCGCGCCTCGTACTCGGCGAGCCGCCAGGTGCGAGGCGCCATTGCCGGAGAAGTCCGCCCGGCTACACGGCGGCGCGGACGTGCAGGATGTCGCCGTCCCGCACCACGTACTCCTTGCCCTCCAGCCGCATCCGGCCGCGCTCGCGCGCCTTGGCCTCGCCGCCGGCCGCCATGAAGTCCTCGTAGTGCACCACCTCGGCGCGGATGAAGCCCCGCTCGAGGTCGGAGTGGATCCGCCCCGCGGCCCGAGGCGCCCGGTCGCCGCGGTGGATGGTCCAGGCACGCACCTCGTCCTCGCCCACGGTGAAGAACGAGGCGAGGTCGAGCAGGTGGTAGGAAGCGCGGATGAAGCGCTCGCGCGCGGGCTCGCGCAGCCCGATCGACTCCAGGAAGGCCGGCTGCTCGGATGGGTCCAGGTCCGCGATCTCCGCCTCGACCTCGGCGCTGAGCGCCAGCCCCTCCGCCCCGCGGGCGCGGATCTCCGCCTCCAGCTCGGGAACCAGCGGGCTGGCGGCGTCGGCCTCGGCCACGTTGAGCACCACCAGCAGGGGGCGGCGCGAGAGGAAGCCGAAGTGCGCCATCTCGCGCTGCTCGGC
>DASWGQ010000239.1:0-1735 GCA_036393595.1 Myxococcales bacterium
AGACGAGTCGCACGTTCCAGTGGACGTTCCACACGACCGGCGCGGGGTCCCTGAGCTATTCGATCGGCGCGAGCGGCACGGACAAGCCCAGCGGGGCGACGGTGTCCACGGCGGTGAGCGCGGGTCCCATCAACGTGCAGACTCCGCCGGCGCTCACCTCCGTCGCCCAGATCACCCCCGCGCAGGCCAGCACCGGACAGCTCCTGACGCTGCGGCTCGACGTGACGAACGGCGGGCAAGCCACCGCGGCCGCGGTGACCGGGACCGCCACCGGCGGCACCAGCATCGCGACGCAGACGGCCGCACCAGCCGCGCAGGACGTCCCCGGGGGGCAGACGCGCAGCTTCTCCTGGACGTATCAGGGCACGGCGTCCGGCGCGCTCCAGCTCTCCGCCTCCGCCTCCGGGACCGACGCCAACACGGGCGCCTCCGTGTCGGCTGCACCGGCTTCGGCCAGCGCAGTAGTCCAGACCCGCGCGGCGCTCTCCGCGGTGGCGCGCCTCTCGCAATCGACCGCGAGCGTCGGACAGACCGTGAAGCTCTTCCTGGACGTGACGAATACCGGCCAGGCCACCGCGCTGCAGTTCACGCCGACCGCTCCAGTGCCCAGCGCGCCGGGCGCGCAGATCGCCTCCTCGCCGGCCCCGGCGGACATTCCCGGTGGAGCGATGGTCACCTTCACCTGGACCGTGTCGGCGCAGGCGGCCGCGAGCGTGAGCTTCTCGCTGGGCGGCTCGGCGACGGATGCGAACAGCTCGGCCACCGTTTCGCTCGCTGCCGTCACCAGCCCTGCCCTGCTCGTCCAGACGCCGGCGCAGCTGTCCGCGGCGGCTCGCCTCTCCTCGGCGCAGGTGGACGTCGGACAAGCGTTCCAACTGCTCGTCGACGTCACCAACACCGGGCAGGCCGGCGCCGCCGTCCTCCCAGGGACGCCCGCGCCCTCGGGAACGGGGGCCGCGCAAGTGACCAGCGTTCCCGCCGGCCAGACCGTGCCCGGTCTTTCCACCCGCACCTTCACGTGGGCGCTCTCGGCCGTGCAGAAAGGGAGCCTGCAGTTCACCGTCGGGGCCTCCGGCACCGACGTCAATTCGGGGGCCGCCGTCGATCCGGCTCCCGCGACCAGCCCTTCCTTGCTGGTGCAGGCCCCGGCGGCGCTGTCCGCTTCGATCGGCGTCAGCCCATCCACGGTCGATATTGGCCAGGCTGCCACCGTCTCGCTGGTGGTGACGAACTCGGGCGAGGCCAGCGCCCAGGCCGTCTCGCCTACGCTCACGGTGGGCGGCGTCGGCGCGACGCTAGTCTCCGGACCGGTGCCGGCGACCGCGGCGATCGCCGGTGGAACGGCGCAGACGTTCGCCTGGACGTACAACGGCGCGGCGACCGGGACAGCGACCTTCTCCGCGACCGCGGCAGGAAGCGACGCCAACACCAGCCAGACCGTCTCCGCCTCGACGCCTGCGGCTGCCAGCCTCGTCGTGCAGACGCCCGCCGCGCTTTCCGCCTCCTTTTCGGTGCCGTCCCAGCCGATCAACGTAGGCCAGGCGTTCAGCGTCAGCCTGGTCGCGTCGAACTCGGGCGACTCTGCCGCGAATGCAGTTTCGCCCTCGACCCTCACACTCACCGGCACCGGGGGAGCTTCGCTCGCTACAGGGCCGAGCCCCGCCTCGGCGAGCGTGCCCGGTCACGGCACCCAGGCGTTCGTCTTCGGGTACACGGGAAGCGCGCCGGGCAGCGT
>DASWGQ010000240.1:0-4995 GCA_036393595.1 Myxococcales bacterium
TTCACCATCTGCGCGCCCATGTTCTCGAACTTGTTCTCCAGCTCGATCTCCTTGGCGACGGTGACGCCGTCCTTGGTGATCGTCGGGGAACCGAACGACTTCTCGATGACCACGTTGCGGCCCTTGGGGCCCAGCGTGACCTTCACCGCGTCCGCGAGCGTGTTCACGCCCTTCAGGATCGCCTCACGCGCGCGGACGTCGAACAGGATTTCCTTGGACATGTCTTTCTCCGATGACGTGTGAGGTGGTTACTTCTCGATGACGCCGAGGATGTCTTCCTCGCGCATCATCAGATGTTCCTCGCCTTCGACCTTGATCTCGGTCCCGGCGTACTTCGAGAAGAGGACGCGGTCACCCACCTTCACGTCCAGGGGGCGCACCTTTCCGTCCTCCAGCACCTTTCCGTTCCCGACGGCCAGCACCTGGCCCTCGATGGGCTTCTCCTTCGCGGTGTCGGGGATGATGATGCCGCCCTTCGTCTTCTCCTCCTCTTGCACGCGCTTCACGATCACGCGATCCTGCAGAGGCCGAATCTTCATGGGGTTTTCTCCTTGCTGTGAAAGTTGGCACTCGACACAGGGGAGTGCCAAGGCGCGGGCAATGTAACCGCCTCACAGGCGCTGTCAAGGGGTGTGCAAGCGGGCGCCGAACTTGCCGGGGGATCGACAGCACCGCAAGATGATGGGAGGAGGTGTGGATGACCGATCCGAAGGTCCTTTCGGCCCAGTCGATCCACGAGTTCTTCCGCGAGCTGCTCTCCCTGGCCATCGAGAACCAGCGGGCGCGGGTGCAGCACGCTACGGAGCTGTACCTGGCCAACCTCCTCTCGGGGTTCTTGCAGACCGAGTCGCTGCTGGTCCGCGAGGAGGACGGGTCGCTGCAGCGCCGTCCGCTCGCGCTGCTCTTCAAGGAAGCGCTGGAGGAGGAGGGCGCCGCCCGGGCCCGCGCCCTGCGGCGGCTGGGCGACACTTCGCTGTTCGTCTCCGGGATGTTCTCCGAGTCGCTCTCGTCGAGCCTGGTGGACGTGGAGTACGCCATCGCCATGGGCAGCCGCGCCTACGACGCCCTGGGCGAGGTCGCCGCGCGTCACGGGCGCGGCGGCCGCTCGGTCTGGGAGGAGCTGTCGGCGAAGTTCTCCCAGCTCGTCGAGGTGCTGAACGAGGTCAGCGAGCGGACCCTGGCGACGTCGAACGCCGGCCTGCTGCGCATCTACGAGAAGTGGATCAAGACGGGCAGCCCGCGCGTCGCGACGCTGCTCTCCGAGCACGGCGTGGCCGCAGTCCTCGCGAGGCCGAAGGGGCGGTTCGTCCAGTGAGCGCGCTCGACGCGCTGTCGCAGCTGCAGCGCCTGTTCATGTCGGTGCACGGGGTGGAGGAGACCGCGCAGGCGAAGGACTACCTGGTCGGTGCCGCCGTGCGCGAGCGCGTGGCTCCGGAGGCCAGCGCGGACGAGGCGCTGCTGGTCTCCGAGACCGGCGACGAGCTGCACGTCGGGCTGTTCCTCGGCGAGCCCGTCCTGGCGCAGCTCGCGCGCGGCGCGGAGGCGCCGTGGTCGCACGAGCGGCTGCACGGCTTCTGCGCCGCGGCCGAGGGCGTGTCGCACTTCCTGTACTTGCTGCACCGGGCCCGCGCGCGCCGGCCCGTCTCGCAGCTCGAGCTCGAGGCGCAGGGCGAGCTGGACAAGTACCTCAGCGTCCTGCTGCAGCTGTGGGCGGTGGGGCGGCGGGGCGCGTCCGCGGAGCTGCGGCACCGGCTGTTCGATCGGGCCACGCTGCGCAGCGGGCTTCCGGGGGCCGAGAAGGAGCGCTACCGCGTCGCCGGAGCCCTGGCTGCGGCGTGCACCCGCGCGCTGGAGACCCGCTATGTCGCGCAGGGTCGGCTGGACGGCCTGCTGCGCGAGGTGCGGCGGCTGTACCGGCTGGGCGGCGGAGAGAAGCTCTCCGCCTTCGCGCAGGGTCAGGTGGCCTGGGCCGCGTAGCGGCGACTACTTGCGCGCGCCCTGCGGGACCTTCTCGGTGTCGAACTTGCCCTCGAGCGCGGCGCGCACGCTGCGGTCGAAGCGGACCTTGCCGGTGGCGATCTCGCGCAGCGCGAGCACCGGCGGCTTGTCCTTCGCCTCGAGGAGCGGCCGCGCGCCCGCCATCAGCTGCCGCGCCCTCTTGGTGCCGAGCAGCACCAGGGCAAACCGGTTGTCCACCAGCGGCAAGCAATCTTCGACGGTAACTCGAGCCATCCATTCCTCCAGCGAGCCGGCCTACATAGCGCGACTATGCCCAGCGGTCCAGAGAATCCGACCGACCGGCCGGACCAATTGCACCACGGAGCACACGGAGAGCACGGAGGGGGTTTGCGATCTCACAATCGGGCGTGAGCCGCCGATCGGGAGATCCGAAGATCCTCCGTGTGCTCCGTGCCCTCCGTGGTGCAATTGGTTTGGCCTACTTGGGCTTGCTTGCTTGCACGTTGGTCCCCGCGTCTGCGGTCGGGGAGGGAGGGGGTTCGAGGAGGTCGTCGAGGGACTTGGGGAGGTCGTCCACGGTGGCCTTCTCGATTTCGGCCATGCGGGGCTGGGCGTCCGAGGAGGCGTAGCGGCGCTTGCCGTCCTTGGTCAGGGCGCCGATGCGGACCTTGGCGAGGACTTTGTCGCCGTCGCCGAGCAGCGCAATGGTGCGGGCTCCCTCGAACGCCTTGGGGTCGGGCTTCGAGGCGAACGCCGCCGCGCGCAGGCCCGTGATCGAATAGAGCGCGCTCGAGATCTTCCACTTCTTCGCCGGGCCCTGCTTCGGCTCCAGCACGGTGAAGGACTCGTCCGCGAAGCCGCCGTCCTTCGGCTGCTCCTTCTTGCGCTCCACCACGATCTTCGGGCTGCCCGGCTGCTCCAGCACGATCTTGCGCACGTCCTCGCGATTCGCGTGCGCCAGCGCCTTGTCCTGCAGGTCGAACAGGTCCTTTTTCAGATCTTTCACGATCTGCTGGTCCACCTCGAACACGGTGGGCGAGTCGTCGCGCTTCGCGTACGTCTTCACCGCCACCGAGCCCTTCCCTGGCGCGGGCTGCCCCAGCAGCAGCGTCCTGCGGGAGGTGTCCTTCCCGCCGGAGGCGGCGACGGTGAGCTGCACCGTGATCCTGGCCGTCGCCAGCCCGTACTGCTTCAGCGCCGCGCCTTCGGCGCTCTCGGCCGCGATGCTCGTGGCCCGCAGCGACTTCAGCGCCGTCGCCACGCGATCCGCGGTGGCCGCGTCCGCGGCGTCCTTCTGCGGCGCGAGCATCTTCCACGAGGCGCCCTCCTTCTCCAGGGCGTAGGCCGGCGCGGTGCCGGCCACCTCCACGCGCCGCACTTCGTCGGTGTCGTCGAGGTGGAGCACGCGCTTGTCGCGCAGGTCGAGCAGCTGCTTCTCGAACGGGGACTTCGTCCAGCCGTCGGCGATGCGCACCGTCTTCTCGCCGGCCTTGCGCAGGTAGATGCTCGAGTCGAACGGGTTGCTCTCGCCGATCTCGACCGAGCTCTCCTTGCCGTCCTCGGTCTTCACCGAGACCACGAGGTCCGGCCGGTCCAGCCCGTATTGCTTGGGGTCGGCCTCGCCCAGCTCGCTCTTCTGCTTGAAGTCGGCGACGCCGTTCACCACCGCGTCCACGGTGGACGCGTCCGCGTCCGCGGCCACCGGCTCGGCGATCTTCCACGGCGCCGAGGCGTCCGCGCGCGTGGCCAGCGCGACCAGCTTCCCGCCGCTGACCAGCTTCACCTGCCGCACCTTGGCCTTGTCCAGACCGTCGAACAGCTTCGCCGACTTCTCCTTCTGCTCCGCCTTGTTCTCCGTGTCGCGCGTGACCCACAGCGCCGCGACGCCGATTCCAGCGGCGAGCGCGAGGACGCCGAGCGTGGTCACCAAGGACTTCGTCGTCTGCTTCATGGCGCGTCTACCGGGCCTTGCGGGTCTGCCAGACCAGCAGGCCCGCGAAGAGCAACGAGAAGGGGAGCAGGTCGAAGGCGAACAGCGTCATGGTGTTCTTCTGTCCCGCCGTGAGGAACAGGTGGTTCCCGCCGCGGCTCTTCGGGCGGATGGAGATCTTCGCCTCCTCGTGGGCCACCCAGCTCGCTGCGTTCAGCGCGAAGTCACGGTTCCCGCGCAGCTGGTAGAACCCGTTGGCGGCGAAGTTCGAATTGCCGATCACCACCACGCGGGACTCCGCGTCCCCCGAGCCGTGAGTAGCGGCGGCCGCGAGCGGCACCGGGCCCTTCAAGTCCTTGCCCGGCGTGTACTCCACCCGGCCGTCGCGGATGGGGTCCGTCTCGCCCCAGGAACGGGGACCGGTCCTCGCCAGCTCGGTCACGCTCCAGCCCGCCGGCGCGTCCTTTGCCTTCGAGACGCTCCGCGCGAGCGGGAAGATGCTCGCCACCTGGAACGGCGAGCTGCGCGGGTTGGTGATGGGGTGGTCGGCGTACTCCTGCGCGATGGCGAACTCGGGCTGTTGCGACTCGGTGTCGATCACCTCGTCGTCGCCCAGCTTCAGGCCCCAGGCGGCGAACGCCTTCTCCAGGCCGGAGTGGATGCTGGGATCGATCAGGGCGATCAGCTTCCCGCCCTTGTCCACCCACTCCTGCACGAGCTTCGCCTCTCCATCGGTGAGCGAGGCCACCGGTCCGGCGAGCACCAGCGCCTGCGCGTCGGCCGGCATCGCCTTGGTGGCGGCCAGCTCGATCTCGGCGACCTGGTAGCCCTCGGACTTGAGCCCGTCCACCCAGAGCTTCATGCCGCGCTCGGTGGCGTCGCCGATGCCGTGCTCGCCATGTCCCTTGCTGAAGTAGATCTTCTTGCTGGCGCCGCGCGTGACCTCGGCGATGGCGTTGGTGAGAGACTCCTCGCCCACGTCCTTGGCGCGCGACTCCTTCCCTCCCGCCTTGACGATCAGCCGCGGGCCGCCCTGGGAGATGTTGAGCTCCTTCACCTCCTTGACGTGCTTGGTCGGGTCGAGCATCTCGACCTTCAGCTTGTCG
>DASWGQ010000241.1:0-7329 GCA_036393595.1 Myxococcales bacterium
CTCGCCGCGCACCGTCGAGGAGGGGCTCGGCGCGTACGACGAGGCGGTCTCCGCGCTGTCGGACGCCTCGTCGCGCGCCAGCGTGGCGCGCAACGCCCATCCTTCCGCGGCCATGCGCGAGGTGGCGGAGCGCTGCGAGCAGGAGGTGGACGCGCTCTCCACCGAGCTGTCGCTGGACCGGGGAATCTACGACGCCCTGCGGGAGATCGACCTCTCCAGGGCGGACGCAAGGACCCGCTTCTACCTGCACCGCGTGCTGCGCGACTTCCGCCGCGCGGGCGTGGACCGGGACGACCAGACGCGAGGCCGCATCCGGGCCCTCAACGACGAGTTGGTGCGCATCGAGCAGGAGTTCAGCCGGAACATCCGGGACGACGTCCGCTGGGTCGACCTGGACCCGGCCGAGCTGGAAGGCCTGCCGGACGACTACGTGCGCGCGCGCCCGCCGCGAGCGGACGGGAAGGTGCGCATCACCACCGACACTCCCGACTACGTCCCGTTCCTCAGCTACGCGAAGAGCTCGCCGGCGCGTGGGCGGCTCTGGCGCGTCTACCGGCAGCGCGCGCACCCGCGGAACCTGGACACGCTCGCCCGCATGCTGGAGCGGCGCCACGAGCTGGCCGACCTGCTCGGCTACCCTTCCTGGTCGTCCTATGCGACCGAGGACAAGATGATCGGCAGCGCGCAGGCGGCGGCCGACTTCATCGCCCGCATCTCGGCGGCCTCCGAGGCGCGGATGAGGGCCGAGTACGAGGCGCTGCTCGAGCAAAGGCGGCGCGACGACCCGGCGGCGGAGCGCGTGGAGGCGTGGGACTCGCAGGTCCTCACCGAGGCCGTGCGCAAGGAGCGGCACGGGTTCGACGCCCAGGAGGTGCGGCCCTACTTCGAGCTGTCGCGCGTCCAGCAGGGCGTGCTCGAGGTCACCGGGCGGCTGTTCGGCCTGACGTACCGGAACGTCCCCGACGCTCCCGTCTGGCACTCCGACGTTACGTGCTTCGACGTGCTCGAGGAGGGGCGCCTGTTGGGCCGGTTCTACCTCGACCTCTTCCCGCGGGAGGGGAAGTACAAGCACGCGGCCCAGTTCACGCTGCGCTCCGGCCAGGCGGGCCGCGCGCTTCCCGAGGCGGCGTTGATCTGCAACTTCCCGCGCCCCGGCGAGCTGCTGGAGCACGGCGAGGTGGTGACCTTCTTCCACGAGTTCGGCCACCTCCTCCATCACCTCCTGGGAGGCCGGACCCGTTGGGCCGGCCTGTCCGGGGTGCGCACCGAGTGGGACTTCGTCGAGGCGCCCTCGCAGATGCTGGAGGAGTGGTGCTGGGACCCACCGGTGCTGGCGAGGTTCGCGCGCCATCACCAGACGGGAGCGCCCATCCCCGCGGAGCTGGTCGCGCGCATGCGGGCCGCCGAGGAGTTCGGCAAGGGGCTCCGCGTCCGCCAGCAGATGTACTACGCGGCGGTGAGCCTCGCCTTCCACGGCGCCGAGCCGCGCTCGCTGGACACCACCTCGCTCATGGCCCGGCTGCAGGAGTCGTTGACGCCGTTCCGCTACGTTCCCGAGACCTATTTCCACGAGTCCTTCGGGCACCTCGAGGGGTACAGCGCGCTCTACTACACGTACATGTGGTCGCTCGTCATCGCCAAGGACCTGTTCGGCGCGTTCCGCCGCGAGGGCCTCATGGAACCCGCGGCCGCGCTGCGCTACCGCAAGGCCGTGCTGGAGCCGGGCGGCAGCGCCAAGGCTGCCGACCTGGTCCGCGACTTCCTCGGGCGCGAGTACGACTTTCGCGCCTTCGAGGAGTGGCTCAACGCCGGCTGAACGGCCGGGCGCCAGGCGGCGGATCCGGCTCCCAGGACGAGGAGAGGTAGCGCACCGCGACGGAGTGGGCGGGGGAGTCTCCAGCCGTCGCGGTCCATTGCGCGAGGAC
Source organism: Myxococcales bacterium (assembly GCA_036393595.1). GTDB lineage: Bacteria > Myxococcota > Myxococcia > Myxococcales > 40CM-4-68-19 > VBKO01. Next base: position 1,926 of record DASWGQ010000241.1, read on the forward strand.
GAGCAGGGCGGCGATCGCGAGCGCCAGCCGGTGCGGCCGCCACGCGCCGGCATCGATGCGCAGCGGCGCGGTCAGGAGGACCGCCATCCCGGTGGCGAGCGCCGCCAGCGCGGGCAGGGCGCTCCACAAGCCGGGCACGCCCGCGATCTGCAGCAGGTTGCGCGGGACGTACCCGTGCGCCAGGAGTGGGCCGACGACCTCGACCAGCGGGTTGTACACCTCGAGAGGGAACCCCTGGCAGACGATCGAGGCCAGGCCGGTCGCCGCGATCGACGCCGCGCCCGCGCCACCGAGCAACGCGGCCGCCCAGGGCCGCGCCGCCCGGCCGAGTTGCGCGATGGCGAGCCCGACCGCGGCTGCGGCGAAGGGCACCACCGGCGTCATGTATCGGGGGCCGACCACCCAGCCGCTCCGCCACAGCGCGTGCGTCACCTGGAACAAGAGGTAGTACGCAAACACGGCGGCGGCGGCCGTCCCGGCGGGATGGCGGCGCCGCAGGAGCAGCGGCGCGGCGCCGAGCGCGAGCGCGGTCCACGGGGCCCAGAAGAAGAGGCCGAGGTAGGGCGCGAACAGCGATCCTTGCACCCGTTCCCAGGTGGGCAGCGAGATGCCGAGAAAGCCCGGGGCGATGTCGTGCACGAACGCGGGGTTCTCCAGGTGCGAGTAGGGCGTCGCCCAGGGAGCGCCGAAGGCGGCCGCGTGGAAGTGGGCCAGCGCGAGCAGCGGACCGGCCGCGCCGAGCGCCGCGAGGGCGAGCGCCTTCGGAGAGGCTCGCCCGGACCACAGCCACATGCCGGTCAGCAGGAGGGCGGCAGGGGCGGACGGGTATTCGCAGCAGACGGCGAGCCCGGCGGCGAAGCCGATGAGCAGCGCGGACCTCGGCGAGGTCGGGGTCGAGGTCGGAGTCGAGGTCGGAGTCGAGGTCGAGGTCGGAGTCGGGGTCGGGGTCGGAGTCGAGGTCGGGGTCGCGCGGCGCGGCCAGAACGCGACGAGGAACGCGGTCCCGAGCGCCAGGGCGGCGAGCTGGTGCCCGGCGAACATCTGCCCGTACGTGAAGGACAGCGACCCGAGCGCGCCGGCCAGGACGCAGGCGAGCGCGGCCGGGGCCGGTGCTCCGCTGCGTAGCAGGAACCGCCGCATCGCGATCCAGAACAGCGCGGTGGGCACGATGCAGAAGACCCAGCGCAGGATGAACACGTCCGCGGTGCGCGACGGCTCGCGTCCGAGCGCGAGCTTGAGCGCGCCCAGCACCGGTACGGCGAGGAACGACGGGCCCGGGGCTTTCGCGGCGTAGAGCTTCCCGCTGCACGCCGGCGGCCGCGCGCGCGGATGGTCGCAGACCAATGCCTTGTCGTTGATGTAGCCCCACTCCGAGTACACCGGGCCGCCGTCGCGGAACCCGCCCGGAACGGCGCGCCGCTCGCCGATCGCGTAGGTGCCGTGCTCGAGCATTGCGCGCGCCATGTAGATGCGCACCAGCTCGTTCGGGTTGTTCAGCTTGTCGAAGTAGACGAACAGCCAGCCCGAGGCGACCAGCAGCAGGGCGAGCAGCTTGCGCTCCGTCGAATCGAGCACCCTCAGCCCTTGGTCGCCTCGGCGATGGCGAGCCGCGCGGCCCGCGTCGCCGGCAGGGCTCCGCCCAACAGGCCCATGGCGACCGCGAAGACGGTCGACCAGGCTGCGACCGCGGGCGCGAAGTGGAAGCGGAACTTGATCTCGGTGAACGAGGAGAAGTTCACCGTCGAGAACGACACCGCGCCCAGGAACGAGGCGAAGAGGCAGCCCGCTACGGCGCCGATGAGCGCCAGGATGAGGCTCTCCACCAGGAAGCTGCCCAGGACGGCGCGCCGGCGGAAGCCGAGGGCCCGCAGCGTCCCCACCTCGCGCACGCGGCTGGCCACCTGCGCGTACATGGTGATCATCGCCCCGAGCGTCGCGCCGAAGGCGAAGAAGACGGCGATCACCGTCCCCAGCGCCCGGACGAAGCCCGCCAATGGCCCCGAGGCGTCCTCGTAATAAGTGTCCTCGCGCTTCACCTGGAGGTTGAAACGCGGATCGACGTCCACGGTGGAGCGCAGCGCCGACAAATCGGAGGGCGATCGCAGACGGACGGTGAGCTGCGAGTACCCGGGCCTTCGGGCGGCGTCGATGAGCTGGTCGGCGTCGGCCCAGATCTCGCTCTCGAAACCGCTTCCTCCCGCCTCGAACACGCCGACCACCTGCCAGTCGCGCCGGGCGATGCGGATGGACTGTCCCGGCGCAGCCCCCTTGTACCGGCCGCGCACGGCCTTCCCGATCATCACCTCGCTCGTCGCCGGCTGCGGAAGCCGTCCCTCGATCACGTGCACCGTCTCGCTGCGCAGGAGCTGCAGCCCGTCAGGCGTCACTCCGCGGAACCCGACGTTGGCGGTCCCGTTGCCGTCGGCGCGCTGCAGCTGGAAGATGACGAAGAGTTCGGGCGACGCGACCGCCTTCCCTCCCTGCACGGCCACCGCCGGATCGGCGGAGAAAACCTTGGCCGCCTCCCGCGGGAGCAAGCTGGTCAGCTCGACCGTCGAGCCTTTCCGCAGGAGGATCGCGTTGCGCCGCGATCCGGTGGCCTTCAGGGTCTCTTCCACCCCCGCCGCGAGCATCAGCACCGCCGCGAAGACGAACACCACCAGGCTCAGGCCCGCCGCGGTCGCCACCGCGGAGAAGCGCCGCCGGAGGATCGACCGGACGTTGTAGGAGAGCGGGATCACTCCTGCCTCCGCAGCGCGTTGACGACCTCCATCCGGCCCGCTTGCCAGGCGGGGAGGGCGCTGGCCAGAGCTCCGATGACGGCAGCGAGGACGAGGGTGAGGAGCGCGGTGCCTGGCTTGAAGGTGATGCCGGTGAGGAACCCCAGGCTGGAAAGCGCCTTCCCGAAGCCCGTGAGGATGGGTTGCGCCAGCGTCACCCCGAGCAGGCCGCCGACCGCGCCGAGCATCGCTCCTTCGGTCACGGAGATGGCCCGCACGTGCCTGGGCAAGAAGCCGATGGCACGCATCGCGCCCAACTCCGGCGTGCGCTCGCGCAATCCCATGGCCAGCGTGTTGCCCAGGATGAGCGCCATGATGGCCAGGATGACGCCGCTGACCGCCTCGAGCGCGGCGAGGATCGCGGAAGAGCCCTGCACGAACGACAGCCGGAACGACTTCTCCGTCTCGGTGTGCGTCTCGTATTCGCTGTTGGCGAACAGGGCGTCGATCTGCCGTATCACTTCGGGAGAGCGGCGCGCGTCAGCCACCGTGATGGTATAGACGCCAACCATGTCCTTGAGTCCTTTCCGAACCCCCTCGCTCCAGCGCTTCCAATGGAAGTACATGGTGTTGGCCAGTGAGTCGTCATCCGGCGAATCCACGATGCCGGCGATCCGGAACCGCCACTCGCCAGGATAGCTGTCGCCCTGCAGCGGCAGCGTGTCGCCGATCTTGAACCCGTACCGGTCGGCGAGCTTCTTCCCGACGATGCACGCGTTCCGGTCGGAGAGGAAGTCCTCTTTGGTGCCTTCCAGGAACCGGATGTTGAACACCTCGAGCGCCGTGGGCGCGTCGACCGCGAACCTGGCGAAGAAGTTCTTCGGATCCTTGTAGATGCCCCCGAACCAGTTCGAGTAGGTGACCTTGGTGACGCCCGGCACCTGCAGGATCCGCTCGCGGTACGAGAGCGGGAGCGTCTGCGTGATGGAGACCGCGTTCCGCGTCACCACCCGGTCGGCCGCGCTGGCGTCGCTGCTCGCATACCAGGCGGAGAGCACGGTGCGCAGGAACACGAACGCCAGCGCCGCCACCATGGTGCCGAGCACGGTGAGGAAGGCCCGTGTCTTGTTGCGCAGGAAGGCGTTGCGCAGCGCCAGGCCGGTGAGCGTCACGTGAGAAGCCCCTTGTCCAGCCGGCGCTGGATCTTCGCGCGCTCGGCCGCGTGCGGGTCGTGGGTCACCATCACGATGGTCTTCCCGAGCGTCTCGTTGAGCGTGGTGAGCAGCCCCAGCACGTCCTCTGCGCTCTTGCGGTCGAGGTCGCCGGTCGGCTCGTCCGCCACCACGATCTGCGGGTCGGCAATGATGGCTCGAGCGATGGCGACCCGCTGCTGCTGCCCGCCGGAGAGCTGCCGCGGGGTGTGATCGGCGCGGTCGGACAGCGAAACCAGCTTGAGCGCCACCTCCACGCGGCGCCTGCGCTCCGCCTTGGAGAGCGACGTGAGCAGGAGCGGCAGCTCCACGTTCTCGGCCGCGGTGAGCACCGGCATCAGGTTGTAGAACTGGAAGATGAACCCGATGTTGCGCGCCCGCCACGCGGCGCGCTCCGTCTCGCCCATGCGGCCGATCTCCTCGCCGGCCACGCGCACCGTGCCAGCGGTGGGCTGATCGATCCCGGCGATGAGGTTGAGCAGGGTGGTCTTGCCCGAGCCCGAGGGGCCCATCAGGGCCTCGAACGAGCCTTCCGGGATGTCCAGGTCGATCCCGTCCAGCACCGTGATTTCCTGCTTGTCGCGGACGTACACCTTGCGCAGCCCGCGGATCTCGACGATCGGCCGCGCGCCGCGCGGCGCCCTCTCGGCCACCTCCGCCATCTTGGTCTCCCTCACTGCTTTTCCTTCACCTTCATCCCCGCTTTGAGATCCCCGTCGGGACGGCGCACCACCTTGGTGCCCGGCGGCGGCCCGTCGCGCAGCGCGACCAGGCCGCCCATCGGCGCTCCGGTGACCACCGGCACGGTCCGGAGCTGGTCCTGCTGGTCGACCACCCAGAGCACCTTGTTCTCGCCGCGCTCCACCACCGCGTCGGCCTGGACCGCCGGGATCGGCTGCGCCTTCGAGGCCGCCTCGTCCAGCTCCTTGGCCAGGAAGGTCACCTTGGCGCCCATGTCGGGCAGCACGTCCACCGGATCGTCGACGAAGCCGACCTTGACGGTCACGGTCGCCTTGGCGCGGTCGACGCGCGGGCGCACTTCCGCCACCTTGCCCCGATAGCGGCGGTCCGTGAAAGCGTCCAGGACGATCTCGGCGGGCGTGCCGATCTTGAGCTTGGCCACCTGGCTCTCCGACACGTCGGCCTCGACCTGCAGGGTGGAGAAGTCGGCCAGCGAGGCGATGCCCCCGCGCCCGCCCGTCCCCGCGCTCAAGGCCCCGAAGACGATCTCGCCGATGTCGGTCAGCTTCTGGGTGATGCGCCCGTCGAACGGGGCGCGGACGTAGCAGTTCTCCAGGTTGACCTTGGCAACCTCCACGCGGGCGCGCGCGGCGGCAATGTCGCTGCGCGCCGCGGAGAGGGCCGCCTTGGAGCCCTCGAGACGGGCGGTGACCTGGTCGAGCACGGCGGGGGTCGAGACGCCCTTCTCCTGGACCACCTTCTCGCGGTCGAAGGCGCGCTGCGCGTCGCGCA
>DASWGQ010000242.1:0-16175 GCA_036393595.1 Myxococcales bacterium
GTCCGGGTCCGGCACGCTGCGGATCACCTCGGTCGCCATGCGGCGCACGTTCACGTCGCGCGAGCGCAGGAGCCAGATGACGGTGCGGCTCACGTCGAGCTTGCCCTGCATGCTGAGCGCCTTGAGCACCTCGGCGGCCCGGTTGCGCACCGCCACGTGCGCATGCCCGACCGCGTCGACCAGCGGCGGCAGCACCGCGTCGGTTCCGATCGCCTCGAGCGTGTTGAGCACCACCAGGCGGATGGCGCGCGGCCCGACGCGCAGCTTCCGCTCCAGGGCGGCGATGCTGCGCAGCGAGACGAACCGGCGCAGCCCCTCCACCGCGGTCTTCGCCAGTCCCACCGATTCGCTGTCGAGAAAGCGGGAGACGAACTCCCAGTAGTCCTCCTCCGAGCAGAGCTGCGCGAACGAGGCGACCGCCTGCAGCGTGACCGGCTCGGCCTGACCGTCCAGGGCCCCGGCGATCACCTTGAGCGCGGGGGCCGGGTCCTTGCCCATCCAGCGCGGGTCGCCCAGGTGCTTGAGCGCGAGCACCCTCTCCTGCTGCGTCCCCACGCCGAGCGCCGCTTGCAGCGCCGGCACCGCCTGCGCGCGCGCGAACGAGACGAGCACGTCGAGCGCCTCGGCGCGGCCGGGGAACTCGCGCTCGCCCACCGCGCGCGTGAGGAGCTCGAAGGTGGTCTTGCTCGCGCCCACCTGGGCGAGCGCCCGCGCGGCGACCTGCCGGAGCGAAGCATCGGTCGACCGCAGGTGCCCGACCAGCTCGCCGTGCTCGGTGGGCGAGTTGACCCGCGCGAGAAGCGCGATGACCGTGGTCCGCAGCGCGGCGTCGCCCGCCTTGAGCGCCCGGGCGAAGGGGACGAACAGCGACTTGTCCGGGTTCTTCTCCACCAGCCGCGCGAACACGCCCAAGCGCGCGCGGTGCGCCTGGGCGTCGGGCGCTTTTCCGGCGAGCACCTCGAGCAGCTTGAGCAAGTCCTGCGGCGCGGGTGACTCCGCCGCGGCGAGGAAAGCCTCGACCTCCTCCGGCCCGTTCCAGGCCGCTGCCTTGAATTGGCCGAGAAGGTCTTTACCGGAGAGCATCAGAGTCGAGCTTAGCATCGGGGAATCGTCCGTCCTGAAAATGCCCGAGAGGCGCGCCGCGCACACTTCCGCGCTTCCTGCGCGGGCCGCCCACACCGGCGTGCGGGCCGGGCGAGACATAGCTTTGGGGCCGTGACCGACGCGTCCCGCTTCACCTACCTCGCCCTGGGAGACTCGACCGGAGTGGGCGTCGGCGCCTCCACCGGCGGCGGCTACGTCGGCCGGCCCTGCCAGCGCGGAGGGATACCAGGAGTGGGCGGCGCTGTGCTTTTCACGGCGCGGAGGTCAGCTCGAGGCAGCCGGCGCGATTCGCGCGACCGCGGCATTCTCCTCGACGTGGGCCACCGACCTGGTGCCCACCAGCGCGCAGGTGATCCCCGGCGTGGCGCGCACGAACTGCAGCGCGCGCTGCGCGTCGGTGTCGAGGCCGGCCAGGCGCGCGCGCTCCGCCGGCGAGAGGTGGGCGAGCCTGCCTTGCAGCACCGGGGCCGAGGCGAGCACCGCGATCCCCGCCTCGGCGGCGGCCTGCAGCAGCGTGCGGCCGCGCTGGTTCGGCAGCGAGGCCGCCTCGTCCATTTCCAGGTTGTAGGGCAGCTGCACGGCGCGGAAGCGGTGCCGCGCGCCGCCCACCTCGCGCGCGCACGCGAGCACGTCGTCGAGCGAGAGGTGCTCCGGGTCGTCCTCGGGGAGGCGGTAGCCGTTCCAGGTCGCGGTGCCGTACGCGGCGATGCGCTGCTCGTCGCAGGCGCGTTCCAGCCCGGCGAAGGCCGCCCGCAGCCGGCGGAGGAACTCCTCGCGCGGCACCTCGCCGAGCTGCGTCTCGGGATTGTGCACGTAGTAGAGGTCGATGGTGGCGACGCCCAGGTTGCGACGGCTGCGATCGATCTGGTCCGAGAGGAAGCGCGGCGACAGGCAGTGCACGCCGTCGACCACTTCGTCCCAGCGGAGGAGTCCGGGCCGCACGTAGGTCTCCTCCACGAACGAGCGCGGATCGCGGGGCCGCGACCCGTCGAAGGGGAGGAAGCCACCCTTGGTGCAGACCAGCACGCGCTCGCGGGGCACCACGCCCTCGCGGAGCGCGCGTCCGACCGCGCGCTCGCTGCGCTGGTTGCGGTAGTTGATGGCGCTGTCCACCACGTTGATCCCGAGTTGGAGGGCGCGGCGGACGGCGTCCGCGTAGGCCGCGTCGGTCCAGTCGTCGTCGCGGCCGAGGTACGTCCCGATCCCCAGCGAGGACACGGTGACGCCCAGCGCCTCGCGGAAGTGGCCCTTCGCCGCCGCGGCCTCGCGGGCATAGGCCGCCGTCGCGGAGGGCGTGGCGCGTCCGTCGAGCGGAGAGACGGGCGTGGGCATGGGGCACCTCCATCCCCAGATTACCTCCGTCCGCCCCGCGCGGGCAGGAGGCCCCATGCCCCAGGACCCGAAGGACCAAGGCAAGAAGATGTCTCCCTGGAACGAGGGTACGCATCGCAACTGCGCGCTGCCGGACACACTCCCTCGCGCCGCTTGCCAAGACGGCTGCCCAGGTGGATGGATACCGCCCGTCCCGGCGCTCGAACGGCGGCGAGACTTGCGACGCTGCGTCGCACCCCGCGACGAAGACTTGTGTCGGCTGAGGGCACCGGGTACTTGACGCCGCGATCGCCGAGAAGCAGATCCCCCGCTTCCCCTCTACGGACGAATGAGCGCTCTCTTCAAGCCCTGGACCAACACGGCGTTCCGGGTGGTGCTGTTCGCGCTGGCGGTGCTCTTCGGCGGCGGGCTGATCGCAGGACCGATGATCTACGTGCGTAGCCCGCTGTACACGCAGCAGCAGGATCCGATCGACCAGCCGGTGCAGTTCGATCACCGCCACCACGTCGGCGACGAGGGGATCGACTGCCGCTACTGCCACACCACCGTGGAGAAATCGAGCTTCGCCAGCGTCCCCGCCTCCTCGGTGTGCCTGAACTGCCACTCGCAGATCTGGAACAAGAGCCCCAAGCTGGCGCCGGTGCGGGAGAGCTTCTTCTCGGACCGTCCCATCGTCTGGAACAAGGTCAACAAGCTGCCGCACTTCGTCTACTTCAACCACGCAATCCACGTGAAGCAAGGAGTGGGTTGCGTCACCTGCCACGGCCGCATCGATCAGATGGAGCAGGTGGAGAAGTGGGCGCCGCTCACCATGGGCTGGTGCCTGGAGTGCCACCGGAATCCGGAACGCTTCCTGCGGCCGCGCGAGGAGGTCACCAGCATGACCTTCACGCCCGGCGGCGAGAAGGAGCAGCTCGCGCTGGGCGAGCAGCTCAAGGCGGAATACCACGTGGCCACGCGAACGAGCTGCACGACATGCCATCGCTGAAGCTTCCGATCGTCGGATCCCCCGGTGAGCAGCCCGCGCCGGCGCGGACGCAGTGGAGGAGCCTCGAGGAGCGCGAGCGCGGCCTGGAGCCTGGGGGCGAGTTCCCGCCCGGCGCCGCCGAGATCGGCGGCACCTCGCGGCGCGAGTTCGTGCAGTTGCTCGGCGCGTCGATGGCGTTCGCCGGCGCGGCGGGATGCCTGAAGCAGCCGTCCGAGCAGATCCTGCCCTACACCCGCCAGCCCGAGGAGATCGTGCCCGGCCGGCCGCTCCATTACGCAACCGCGTCCACGCTGGGCGGCCGCGCCACGGGACTGCTGGTCACGGCCTTCGAAGGTCGCCCGACCAAGGTGGAGGGCAATCCGGAGCACCCCTCCAGCCTGGGCGCGACCGGCCTCTTCGAGCAGGCGTCCATCCTGCAGCTCTACGATCCGAACCGCGCGGCGGTGCTGCAGGAGAAGGGCCGGCCGCGTTCCTGGCGCGAGTTCCTCGCCGCGCAGCACGATCGCGCCAATGCGCTGCGCGCGAAGGACGGCGGGGCCGGGCTCCGCTTCCTGCTCGAGCCCGGGTCCTCGCCGCTGATCGGCGAGCTGCGCGCGCGCATCCAGGAGCTGTTCCCCAACGCGCGCTTCCGCAGCTATTCGGCGGTCTCCGAGGACGCCGCCCTGCAGGGCGCGCGGCTCGCGTTCGGCAGCGCGGTGGAGACGCGCTTCGATCTCTCCAAGGCGCGCGTGATCGCTTGCCTGGAGGCCGACCCGCTCTACCCCTGGCCCGGCTCGATCCCGGCGATGCGCGCCTGGGCGGACAGGCGCGAGCCCGGACCCGGGATGAACCGCCTGTACGCGGTCGAGTGCGCGCTCAGCGTGACGGGCATGAACGCCGACCACCGGCTGCGCATCCGGCCCTCGCAGCTCGCCCCGGTCGCCCTGGCGCTGGCCGCGAAGCTCGGGGCGGGCGGCGGCGCGCTCGCGCCCTTCGCGGCGCTCGGGGCCAAGGCGCGCCTCGAGCCCAGGGAGCAGCGGTTCGTCGACGCGCTCGCGAGGGACCTCTCCCGCGCCGGCCGGCAGGGCGTGGTGATGGCCGGGCCGCGCAGCCCCGCGCTGGTGCACGCGCTGGCGCACGCGATCAACTCGTCGCTGTCGAGCGAGGCGGTCCGCCACCAGAAGCCGCTCCTGCACGACCCCGAGACGGGCGCGGAGGGCCTGCGCGAGCTGGCGACCGAGATCCGCTCCGGCACGATCGACACGCTGGTGGTCACCGCGGCGAACCCGGTCCATACCGCGCCGTACGAGCTGAACCTGGCCAAGGCGCTCGATGCGGTGCCCAACTCGATCTACCGCGGGCTCTACCAGGACGAGACCTCGCAGCGCTGCGCCTGGTTCGTCCCGGCCACGCACCCGCTCGAGGAGTGGGGCGACGCGCGCGCCCACGACGGCACGGTGACGTTCCTGCAGCCGCTGGTGCAGCCGCTCTTCAACGGCATCACCGAGGCGCAGGTGCTCGCCGCCTTCCTCGGCGAGGGCGACAAGTCGCCCTACACGCTGCTGCGCGAGCACTGGCGGTCGGCGCGCACCGACGCGGAGGACGCCTGGGAGAAGTGGATCTCCGACGGATTCATCCAGGGGACCGCGAGCGGCGCCGAGTCGCCGCAGCTGCGGGTGGACGCGGTCGCCGCCGCGGCGCAAGCGGCGCGCTTCGAAGTGGCGGCCCCGGGGCTCGAGCTGAACGTGGTCCCGGACTACCGCCTCTACGACGGCCGGTTCGCCAACAACGTCTGGCTACAGGAGACGCCGGACCCCGTCACCAAGCTGACCTGGGACAACGCCGCGCTGCTGAGCCCCAAGACCGCCCGCGAGCTGGCCGTCCAGACGCACGACGCTGTGGACCTCGGGTTGCACGGACCGCCGGTCCACGCCGCGGTGCTGGTGGTGCCGGGGCACGCCGACGGCGCCGTCACCGTCTCCCTCGGGTACGGCCGGTCCGGCGGCGAGCAGAACGCCGGCGGCGTCGGCTTCGACGTGGCGCCTCTGCGCCGCACCGGGGCGCCGTGGGGCGATCGCGGGCTGACCGTCACCAAGCTGGGGCGGCGCCACAGGCTCGCCATCACGCAGGAGCACTGGTCGATGGAGGGACGCGACCCGGCGCTCGACATGGACCTGCACGAATACGAGGGCCACGGCCGCGAGCGCATCGAGGAAGGGCGCGTCCCGGTCGCCACCATGCACACGCCCTGGGACTACTCGAAGGTCGCCTACAAGTGGGGCATGGCCATCGACCTGGCGCGCTGCACGGGGTGCAGCGCGTGCATGGTCGCCTGCCAGTCCGAGAACAACGTGCCGGTGGTAGGCAAGGCGAACGTGGAGAAGTCGCGCGAGATGCACTGGCTGCGCCTGGACCGCTACTTCTCCGGCAGCGAGGAGGAGCCGCGCGCCACCACCCAGCCGATGCTGTGCGTGCACTGCGAGACCGCGCCCTGCGAGTACGTGTGCCCGGTGAACGCCACCGTCCACTCGGACGAGGGCCTCAACGAGATGGTCTACAACCGCTGCATCGGCACCCGGTACTGCTCGAACAACTGCCCGTACAAGGTGCGGCGCTTCAACTTCTTCAACTACACGTACGACACGGCGGACGTCGAGAAGCTGCGCATGAACCCGGACGTGACGGTGCGCAGCCGCGGGGTCATGGAGAAGTGCACGTACTGCGTGCAGCGCATCGAGCGCGCCCGCATCGACTCGCGTGTGCAGGAGCGCCCCATCGCCGAGAAGGAGCTGCAGACCGCCTGCCAGCAGGCGTGCCCGGCGCACGCGATCGTCTTCGGCAACCTGCACGACCGCGCCCACGAAGTGACCCGGAAGCACGCCGACGAGCGCCACTACTTCGTGCTGAACGACCTCGGCACCCGCCCGCGCACGGCGTACCTGGCGCGCGTGCGCAATCCCAACCCGGAGCTGACTTAAGAGCCATGGCCGTCTCCGCCGCCGCGCGCATCGAAGCCCGCCGCGCCCTCGAGCCGTTGCCCCTGCTGGAAGGCGAGCAGGACGACGGCACGCTCAACAAGACGCTGCTCGACTACGTCTGGCGCAAGCCCGGCAAGGGCTGGCTGCTCCTCGTCGGGCTGGGACTCGCCGGCACGGGCCTGCTGACGCTCGCGGTGGTGGTGACGGTTGCCAAGGGCATCGGGATGTGGGGCAACAACATCCCCGTCGCCTGGGCCTTCGGCATCATCAACTTCGTCTGGTGGATCGGCATCGGCCACGCGGGGACTTTGATCAGCGCCATCCTGCTCCTCTTCCAGCAGAAGTGGCGCACCAGCATCAACCGGTTCGCCGAGGCGATGACGCTGTTCGCGGTGTTGCAGGCCGCGCTGTTCCCGGTGCTGCACACGGGCCGGCCGTGGTTCGCCATCTACTGGCTCTTCCCCTACCCGAGCACCAACCGCATCTGGCCGCAGTTCAAGAGCCCGTTGATGTGGGACGTGTTCGCCGTCTCCACCTACTTCATCACCTCGCTGCTCTTCTGGTACCTGGGCCTCATCCCCGACCTCGCCGCGCTGCGCGACAGCTCCACCTCCCGCTGGATGCGCCGCATCTACGGCATCCTTTCTTTCGGCTGGCGCGGCTCCGCGCGGCACTGGCACCACTACAAGATCGCCTACCTGCTGCTCGCCGGGCTGGCGACACCGCTGGTGCTCTCGGTGCACACCATCGTGAGCTACGACTTCGCGGTGTCGATCGTGCCCGGCTGGCACGAGACCATCTTCCCGCCCTACTTCGTCGCCGGCGCCGTCTTCAGCGGATTCGCGATGGTGATGACCCTGATGGTGCCGGCGCGCCGCTTCCTCCGGCTCAAGCACGTGGTGACCGCGCGGCACCTCGAGGCGATGTGCAAGATCATGCTCACGACGAGCCTGATCGTCGGGTACGGCTACCTGATGGAGCACTTCCTCTCCTGGTACAGCGGCAACCCGTACGACTTCTACCAGTACGCGAATCGCCGCGGGATCCTGCACGGCCCCTTCAAGTCCGCCGCCCAGGATCCCTACATCCCCATCTTCTGGCTGATGGTGACCTGCAACGTGGTGGTGCCCAGCATCTTCTGGACGAAATGGGGCCGCACCAACGTGTACGTGATGTGGATCGCGTCCATCTTCATCAACGTCGGAATGTGGTGCGAGCGGTTCGTCATCGTGGTGATCTCGCTCCACCGCGACTTCCTGCCCTCCAGCTGGGCGCTCTACAAGCCCACCTGGGTCGACCTGTCGCTGCTGTTCGGCACCATCTGCTTCTTCAGCCTGCTGTTCCTGCTCTTCCTCAAGTTCCTGCCCGCGGTGGCGGTGCAGGAGGTGAAGGAATTGCGGCACGAGCTGCAGCGGGCGCACGAGCGCCACGAAATCCCAGACTTCTCGCAGGAAATCGTCCACGTGACGGAGCTCGAGGCGGGCGAGGAGGACGAGAGATGAAGCTCCTCGTCCTGGCCGAGTTCGCCGAGCCGGAGCCGATGGTCGAAGCGGCGCGCAAGCTGCGCGAGTCCGGGCGCGAGGGGCTCGACGCGTACTCGCCGTATCCCCTGCACGGGATCGACGAGGCTCTCAAGCTGCCCCGATCGAAGGTGCCCCTGGTGGCGCTCATCGCCGGGCTCTCGGGCGCCGCCGGCGGCTACGTCCTGCAGTGGTGGACCAACGCGGTCGACTTCGAGATCAACGTCGCGAACCGGCCGCCGCACGCCTGGCCCACGAACATCCCGGTCACCTTCGAATCGGGCGTGCTGGTCTGCGTGCTGACCCTCTTCTTCGGCAGCCTCTTCTATTTCTTCGGCCTGCCGCGGACCTATCACCCGGTGTTCGAGTCCGAGGAGTTCCGCAGCGCTTCCCTCGACAAGTTCTGGATCAGCGCAGAGATGAAGGACGGAGAGGACCCGCGAGACCTGGAGCGGACCCTGCGCGAGCTCGGCGCGCGGCGCGTGACCCGGGTGGAGGGGGAGGAATGATGCGCGCCCCCTGCGCCATCGTCGCCTGCGCGCTGCTCGCGGCCTGCGGCGACGAGACCATCTTCGACCCGATGGAGCGCCAGCCGAAGGCCCGCGCCTTCGCGGCCAACCCGTTCTTCGAGGACGGCCGCGCCATGCGCCAGCCGCCGCCGGGCACGGTCCCGCGGGAGCGCATCGTGCAGAACCCCGCGCTCACCCTCGGCCGCGCCGGCGGCAAGGACGTGACGGAGATGCCCGTCGCGATGACGCGCGCCCTGCTCGACCTCGGGCACCGCAAGTTCGACATCTACTGCGCCACCTGCCACGGGCTGGTCGGCGACGGCCGCAGCCCGGTGGCGGCGAACATGGCGCTGCGGCTGCCGCCCGACCTCCACGACCGGACCGGGATGGCGGTGGGCCACTACTACCAGGTGATCGCCAACGGGTTCGGCCTCATGCCGGGGTACGCGGCCGAGCTGAACGTGGAGGAGCGCTGGGCGGTGATCGCCTACCTGCGCGCGCTGCAGCTCAGCCAGAGCGCGCCCCTGTCGATCGCGCCCCCGCAGGAGCGCGAAAGGCTGTCGAAGGAGAGGCCGCGATGAACGAGAAGCCCCTCTCGATCGACGAGATGCCCCGCTGGCAGGGAGGAAGGACCGCGCTGATCGGCTGCGCCGTCGCGGGCGCCGCCGGGCTCGCGCTGACCGCGCTCGGGTACCTGTTCGATGCGCGCCGCACGATGCTCTCCTACCTCGTCGCCTTCCTCTACTTCCTCGGGCTCACCCTGGGGATGCTCGCGCTCAACATGGCGAAGTACGCCGCGCGCGCGCGCTGGCACATCGTCATCCGCCGCGCCATCGAGGCGGTGCACGCGCCCCTGCCCGCGCTGGCGGTGCTGTTCGTGCCCATCGCGCTGGCGGCGAAGCAGATCTACGTGTGGATCGACCCGCCCTCCTGGCTCGACAAGGAAGTGCTGCGCAACATCGAGCACAAGCATGGCTACCTCAACCTGTCCGGGTTCCTCTGGCGGGCCGCCGTCTATTTCGCCGTCTGGCTGCTCATCTCGGAGCTCCTCTATCGCAACTCCATCGCGCAGGACGAGGACGGCTCGCCGCGGCGGACCGCCAGCAACCGCCGGTGGGGATCGGTCGGGCTGCCGCTGGTGGCCATCGCGGCGACCTTCGCCGCGTTCGACTGGCTGATGTCGCTGAACCCCACCTGGTACTCGACCCTGTTCGGCGTGTACTTCCTCACCGGGTCGTTCGTCGCCGCGCTCTCGCTGCTGGTCCTGATCCTGACCTTCGCGCGCGAGCCCGGCTCGTTCGGCGCGCTGGTGGCGAAGGCGCACTTCCACAACCTGGGCAAGCTGCTGCTCGCGTTCGTCTGCTTCTGGGGCTACATCGCCTTCTCGCAGTACATGCTGATGTACCACGCCAACCTCCCCGAGGAGGTGCCGTGGTTCCTGGTCCGGACCCGCGGCGCCTGGCGCCCCTTCGCCTTCCTGCTCGCGTTCGGCCGCTTCATCCTGCCCTTCTTCGCGCTCCTCTCGCGGGATCTCAAGATGCGCCCCAAGGCGCTCTCGGTGGTCGCAGCCTGGCTCCTGTTCGTCCACCTCGTCGACCTGGTCTGGCTGGTCTTCCCCAGCGCACAGATGCGCGACTTCGGGATGAAGTGGTCGCCGGCGGGCCTCGGCCTGCACTGGACGCTCGTCACCTCCTTCGCCGGCGTGGGCGGCGTCTGGGCGGCGTTCGCCATCTGGCGCATGCGCGGCAAGTACCCGGTGCCGATCGGCGACCCCTATCTCGAGGATTCGTTGAGGTACGTGCAGCCATGAGCCACGAGCCTTCCCGCAGCACCGAGCACCTGCCGCCTCCCGAGGCGCAGGCCGACGAGCACGTCGCCACCTTCAAGATCGTGGCGGTTGGCGTGATCGCGCTCATCGTCTTCGGCGCGGCGACGGTCTGGTCCGCGCGCATCCTGGATCGCAGCGCGAGGACGCTCTCGCCGGCGGGCCCCCTTCCGGTCGGCAAGGAGATCGGCAAGCCCGAGATCGGCATCGTGGATCAGACGCCGTTCGAGACCACGCGCGGCGCGGAGCACTACCGCCGCGAGCAGCTGCGGCGCCTGAACAGCTACGGATGGGTCGATCCCGGGAAGGGCCTCATCCACGTGCCCATCGACAAGGCGATCGATCAGCTCCTCGCGCAGGAGCAGGGGAAGAAGCCGTGACCGCGCTGCTCCTGACCCTGCTGGTCGCCGCCTCGACTCCGAGCCCGACTGCCGGGGGCGGCTACGGATACACGCCGCTCAAGGAGATCGGGGACGAGAGCGTCGACGTGGTCGAGCGCCTCGGCGAGCGGATCCCCGCGGACCTGCGCTTCTACGATTCCTTCCACAACGACGTCGCGCTGAAGGACTTCCTCGGGCAGGGCAAGCCGGCGGTGGTGACGCTCGTCTATTTCGACTGCCCGATGCTCTGCAGCCTGGTGATGAAGGGCCTGGTGAAGGGGCTCAACGGGACCGGCCTGCAGCTCGGCAAGGACTACCAAGGCATCACGCTCAGCTTCGATCCCAAGGACACGCCGCGCGCCGCAGCCGAGGCGCAGCGAGGCTATCTGGCCGCCGTCAACGGCCGGGAGCAGGCGCGCGCGCAGGACTGGCCGTTCCTCACCGGGGGCGAGACGAACGTGCGCGCGCTCGCCGAGGCTCTCGGCTTCAAGTACCGCTACGACGCGCCCACCAAGCAGTTCGCGCACCCCGCGGCGGCCTTCGTGCTCACGCCCGAGGGCCGCATCTCGCGCTACCTGTACGGCGTCGACTTCCCCGGCCGCGACCTGCGGCTGTCCCTGGTGGAGGCGAGCGGCGGCCGGGTGGGGACCAGCTTCGATCGGGTGCTGCTCAAGTGCTTCCGCTACGACCCCGGCACCGGACGGTACCGGGTCTACGCGACCAACTTCGTCCGCGGCGGCGCGCTTCTCTCCGGGCTCGGGCTCGCGCTCGGGCTCGCGCTCCTCTGGCGGCAGGAGTGGAAGCGGAAGAGGGGCGCGGCATGAACGAGACGCTGCGCCGCTTCCTCTTCCTCCCCGACCAGGCGTCCACCTTCGCCCTGGAGGTGGACCACCTCCACTACTTCGTCATCCTCACCACCTTCGTCATGTCCACGGCGGTGGGGCTCACCGCCATCTTCTTCTTCATCCGCTACCGCAGGCGCAGCGAGTCGCAAACGACCCCTCACATCGAGCCCGCGCTGATGCTCGAGGCCGCGTTCGTGATCGTGCCGCTCGCCTTCTTCCTGCTCTGGTGGGTGATCGGCTATCGCATCTCGATCCAGCTCGCCACGCCCCCGGCCGACGCGATGGACGTGTACGTGCAGGGAAAGAAGTGGATGTGGAAGTTCGCCTATCCGGGCGGTCCCAACTCGGTGAACGTGCTGCGGGTGCCCTCCGGCCACCCGGTGCGGCTCCTGATGACCTCGCGCGACGTGATCCACTCCTTCTACGTGCCCGAGTTCCGCGTCAAGCAGGACGTCATCCCCGGCCGGTACTCGCAGATCTGGTTCAACGCCACCGCACCGGGCCGCTACCAGATCCTCTGCGCCGAGTATTGCGGCGCGGGCCACTCGATCATGCGGGGCGAGGTGATCGTGCTCAAGCCCGAGGAGTACGAGGACTGGGTGAGCGCGCAGCACCGCGGGCTCGCCACCAAGCAGGACGGCCCGCCCACCGCGCTCGATTTCGCGCCGCCGCTCGGCAACCTGGTGGACCAGGGCCGGCGTCTGGCGACCGAGCAGGGCTGCGTGAAGTGCCACAGCATCGACGGCTCGCAGCACATCGGCCCGACCTGGCTCGATCTGTACGGACGCCACGAGAAACTGGACGACGGACGCATCGTCACCGTCGACGAGGGGTACATCACCGAATCGATGATGGACCCGTTTGCCAAGATCGTGGACGGGTTCAAGCCGGTGATGCCCAGCTTCGCCAACAAGCTGGCGGGCCCGGAAGTGGCCGCCATCGTCGAGTACATCAAGTCCCTGCAGAGCGACGCCGTCCGCACGGGACCGTCGGAGGGTCCGGCCTATGCGCCAGTCCGAGGAAGATAGGGAGAAGCTCGGCGCGCCGCCGGCGAACGAGTCCTACCTGACCGACGGCACCACCGTGATGAGCTGGCTCAACACGCGCGACCACAAGCGCGTGGGCGTGATGTTCCTCGTCGCGGTGGTCTTCTTCCTCTTCGTCGGCGGCGTCTTCGCCCTGGCGATCCGGGCGAAGCTCCTCTACCCGGGGCCGTTCCTCTTCGACGCCCTGACGTACAACCGCCTGTTCACGCTGCACGGCGTGACGATGATCTTCCTCTTCATGATCCCGGCCATTCCCTCGGCTTTCGGCAACTTCGTCCTGCCGCTCATGATCGGCGCGCGCGACGTGGCCTTCCCGCGCCTCAACCTGGCCTCGTTCTACGTCTACCTGGCTGGGGCGGTGCTGGCCGTCTGGGCGATGGTCCACGGTGGCGCGGACACCGGCTGGACCTTCTATACCCCCTACAGCACGACCACACCGACCGCGCTCTTCCCGCTGCTCCTCGGCATCTTCGTCATCGGCTTCTCCTCGATCATGACGGGGATCAACTTCATCGTCAGCGTGCACACCTTGCGGGCGCCGGGCATCGGCTGGATGCGCATGCCGCTCTTCGTCTGGAGCATCTACGCGACCAGCATCATCCAGGTGCTGGCGACCCCGGTGCTCGGCCTCACCGTGCTGCTCGTCGCGCTGGAGCGGGTGCTGCACTTCGGCATCTTCGACCCGGCGCGCGGCGGCGACCCGGTGCTCTTCCAGCACTTCTTCTGGTTCTACTCGCATCCCGCCGTCTACATCATGGTGCTGCCCGGCATGGCGGTGATCAGCGAGTGCGTGGCGACCTTCTCGCGCAAGAACCCGTTCGGCTACAGGGCGATCGCCTTCTCCTCGCTCGGCATCGCCTTCGTCGGGTTCTTCACCTGGGGACACCACCTCTTCGTCGCCGGGCAGTCGGTGTTCGACAACGGCGTGTTCGGCGTCCTCTCCATGTTCGTGGGGATCTTCACCGCCGTGAAGGTGTTCAACTGGGTGGGCACCATGTACCGCGGCGCGATCAGCTTCAAGACGCCGTTCGCGTACGTCTGCGGCTTCCTTTTCTTCCTGGTGTTCGGCGGCATGACCGGCGTCGCGGTCGCCACCGTCGCGCTCGACGTGCACTGGCACGACACGTACTTCGTGGTCGCGCACTTCCACTTCATCATGGTCGGCGCGACGATCATGGCCTTCCTCGCCGGCCTGCACTACTGGTTCCCCAAGATGTTCGGCCGCACCTACCACGAAGGCTGGGGGCTGGTCGCGGCCTCGCTCATCATCCTGGGCTTCAACGCGACGTTCATCCCGCAGTTCCTGCTGGGCAACAACGGGATGCCGCGCCGCTACTACCAGTACCCGGAGCACTTCCAGGCGCTGAACGTGGCCTCCACTGCCGGCGCCACGCTGCTCGGCTTCGGCTTCCTCATCATCTTCATCTATCTCGTCATCGCGCTGCGCTGGGGACAGCGCTGCGAGCAGAACCCCTGGCGCTCGAAAGGATTCGAGTGGCTGACCCCGTCGCCGCCGCCTACCCACAACTTCGACCAGATCCCCCGGATCACGCAGGACCCGCACGATTACCGGACGCACGCGCCGAGCGGGGTGTACTCCGATGTCTGAAGCCGCCGCGCTCCCGCCCCGAGAGCATCCGGCCCACGGGGCCGACCCGCACCTCGCGCACCACTTCTCCAGCCTGGAGAGGCAGGTGGACGCCTCGCGGCTGGGGATGTGGCTCTTCCTCTCCACCGAGGTGCTGCTCTTCACCGGGCTGTTCACCGGGTACGCGGTCTACCGGTACTCGTTCCCGGCCGCGTTCGCGGCGTCGGCCCGCACCAGCGAAATCTGGGCCGGCACCCTGAACACGGCGGTCCTGATCACCAGCTCGTTGACCGTGGCGCTCGCGATCCACTTCGTCCGCGCCGGCCGGCAGCGGGCGGCGGTCGTCTGCCTCGCCATCACGCTGTTCTTCGCGCTCGCCTTCCTCGGCATCAAGGCCATCGAGTACACGGCGCACTTCCACGAGCACCAGCTGCCCGGGCGGTACTACCGCTTCGAGAGCGTCCGCCTCCCCGGTGCGGAGATGTATTGGGCCCTGTACTTCCTCATGACCGGCCTGCACGGGCTGCACGTGCTGATCGGCATGACCGTGCTGGGCGTCATCGCCTGGCGGACGGCGCACGGCTACTACAGCGCGCACTACTACGTCGGGATCGAGCTGGCCGGTCTCTACTGGCACCTGGTCGACCTGATCTGGATCTTCCTCTACCCGCTCCTCTATCTGATCTAGGAGGGCCCAAAGCCTTGACCGAGAACGGCGAGCACCACTCCGCCCTCCCCTACTTCCTGGTCTGGGTGGCGCTGCTCATCCTCACGATCACCACCTACCTGACGGGCCGCATGCACCTGGGCACCTGGGCGCTGCCGCTCGCGTTGACCATCGCGGTGACGAAGTCGCTGCTGGTGATCCTCTTCTTCATGCACCTGTGGGAGCAGAAGGGCGCGAACCGGCTCGTGATCGGGACCTCGTTCGTGTTCGTCGCCCTGATCATCTCCCTGACGGTGGCGGACGTGGCCACCCGCTTCCCGCTCGCCACCCCGGCCGGCGCCCCCTTCGGCAGCGACATCCCCGCCCAGTTCGAGGAACCCGCCCCCGAATACCAACCCCCCGCCGGCAAGATCGGCGAACCCCCCCGCGGCGTCCCCGAACCGAAGTGATGTGCTCGCGGCCTAGGCTCGCTCCGAGTCCTGTCCGAGTGACTCGGACAGATCATTTTTCGGGACATCACCCTTTTACGGGTGGTGCGTGGGGGCGTCCGGGGATTCGATCGCCTTTTTGCCGATGTCCTCGCGGCTGTGCTCATCGTCGGCGATGTTGCCGAGGCCGAAGCGGCGCTCGGCCTCGGCGAAATCGCGCAGCGCCTCCTCGTACGAGTCGTAGCGCGGCTTTGGAAGCGACTTGAGGAAGTTGATCACCTCGACCGGCGCGTCGTTGTCGGCGGCCGTCTGCACGATCTCGTCGCGGGTGGCGGGATATTCCAGCGCCTGCAGGTGCGCTGCCGGGCTACGGGCCGGATCCTCTCCGATGCCTCTGGCCATGCCGGGAGCCTACGCATTCGCGCGCAGGCGGTCCACCGCCGGGCCGGGGGGGCCGGCGGGCGCTCGTCCCCCTTCTCGGCACTCCCGGACGTCGGGTAGGATTGTCGTCCGTCAGGGAGGGTCACCATGCATCCACTTCGCGTCGCCCTCGCGGGGCTTCTGCTTTCCGCCTGCGCGACCGTCTCGGAAAGGCCGGTCCCGGTCGAGGCGCCGGTCTCGCGCGGCAAGCAGATCGCGGCGCAATCCGCCGCCCAGTCCCCCGCCGGGCACCGCTACAAGACGAAGATCGCGATCGCCCGGTTCACCAACGAGAGCAACTACGGCCGGTCGCTGCTCACCGACCAGGACCTGGATGGCGGACGCCTCGCTCGTCCACGGCACCGACCCGACCCGGCTGTGCGCGCTGTTCGGAGCGGACGCCGTCCTCTACGTGACCATCGAGTAATGGACGGCCAAGTACATGGTCCTCTCCACGCAAGTGACGGTGGAATTCGACTACGTGCTGAAGGACGGCCGGACGGGCGAGGAGTTGTGGAGGGACCACGAGACCGGCGTGTACGGCTCGCAGAGCGGGGGCCAGGGGC
>DASWGQ010000243.1:0-10753 GCA_036393595.1 Myxococcales bacterium
GCGCGACGCGGCGAACGGCGCCTCGAGCTCGCCCAGCGTGTACGCGCGGCCGTTCTTCATCACCAGCGCGACGTTGGCGAGGTCCTTGATGTGCGCCAGCGGGTCTCCGTTCACGATCACCAGATCGGCCAGCTTGCCGGACTCCAACGTGCCCAGGTCGTCCAGCACCCCGAACGCCTTGGCCGGCAGGACCGTGGCGGTCTGCAGGACGCTCCAGTTCGGGCGGCCGCCGAACTTCTCCTGCGCGCGCAGGTTGAGGTGCAGCGCGGTCGCCACGTTGTCGAGCGGCGAGTCCGTGCCCGCCAGGGCGATGCCGCCCTTGTTGATGATCGCCGAGATGGTCGCCTCCTCCTTGGCCAGGCTGTCGAGGCTCACCGTCTGGTCGTTCGCCACCGCGCTGTTCCTCTTGCCGACCAGGCCTGCCTGATCCCAGGACGGGTTGAGCGTGGCGAGCCGCGGATCGTCCACCATGGTGGGATCCTCGGCGTACAGCGACGAGTTGAACGTGGTGGAGATGTCGAACATGCCGGCCTGGGCGAACAGCGAGGTCATGTCCTCATAGCTGATGCCCGCCGCCGACCGGGAATAGGGGAAGCCCAGCCTCGTGGTTGCGCTCACGTGCGTCTGCCCGTCCATGTTGTGCGCCAGCCCGGGCAGCATGTAGTGCGAGGCGGTCCAGACGCCCATCTTGTCGTGCACCGTCTGCGCCACCTCGGCCTGCCAGTCGTGCTGCAGGCGCACGTAGGTCTTGACCATGTCGTACTCGAGCGCCGCCGCGCGCGACACCTCCAGGCCGAGCTGATCGTGCCGCGTGACCGGCCGCATGAAGTTGTAGAAGACGCGCTCGCCGTCGACCGCCTCGCCGGTGGCGAAGTACCGCGGTCCGACGCGCGATCCGGAGGTGAACGACTCGCGGGTCTCCACCGCGCGGTAGGCGGGATCGCCCACCGAGTTGAGGGTGGTGACGCCGTACGCCAGCCACAGCCGGCCGAGCTTGTCGCCGTAGAACTTGCCCTCGATCCACTCGTGCGTGTGCGACTCCCACAGGCCGGGCAGCACGGTCTGGTCGGCGGTCGCCACTACCACGTGCCCGTTGTTCGCGATCGCGCCCTGGTGCGCCGAGTCGTTGTGCGACTGGATGCTCCGGATCCGGTTGCCGGCGACCACCACGTCCACGTTCGTCAGCACCTGCGATCCGCGGCCGTCCCACAGGCGCGCCGCGTGGACCAGCGTGAGGCCCGTCGCCTGCTCCGGCCGCCAGCTCAGGTCGACCGGGATGGTGCGCGCGTTCGACCCGTCGCGGTCGATCAGCCGGAGCTGTCCGTTGGACAGGTAGAGGATCCGCCGCGAGTCGCCGCTCCAGGTGGGCGCGTCGCTCGGCTCGCTGGTGATCTGCTGCGCCGGCCCGGTGGGGAGCCCGTTCGCGTCGACCGCGCGCACGAACAGGACGCTGCGCATGCCGAACGCGACCCAGTTGCCGCCGGGGGAGTAGACGGGCCCGTCCTCACCGCGGGTGGAGAGCGACTCGAACGGCTCGGGCTCGGTGTACGTCATCGCCGCCGTGTTCACGTCGACGGTGAGGATCTGGCTGGTCCCTTCGCGGAAGCGCCGCGTGTAGGGCTTGAGCGCGCCGATGGCGATGGTCTTGCCGTTCGCGTGCCATGACGGCTTGCTGGGCGCGAACAGCACGAGCGTGGGACGGCCGTTCGCATCGACCGGGCCGACTGGCTTCGTGGCGCCGGTGGCGATCTCCACCGTCCAGGTGATGCCCAGGTGGTCCTGGAACGCGATCGACTTGTCGTCCGGCGACCAGGCCGCCGACACCTCGGCCTCGTTCGGATTCTTGGTGACGTTCGTCTCCACGCCCGTGTTGAAGTCGTGGACCCACACGTCCATCGTTCCCGCCCGGTCGGTGGAGAAGGCGAGCCTGGTTCCGTCGTGCGACCAGGCGACGTCGGTCTTGTAGTAGGCGTCGCTCGTGAGGGCCTGTGGCTCCTCGCCGATCCGCATCACCCAGATCTGGTTGAGCGCCTCGAAGGCGACGCGCGTCCCGTCGGGCGACAGCGCCGGGCCGACGATGCCCTTCGCCTGCTGCTTCTTGCGGCTGTCGAAATCGAACTTCTTCCGGTCGTAGGCCGGCCGGTTCACGTCGAACGTCGCGCGGAAGGCCGTCTGCGCCGTCGCGCGCGTGCCCAGGTCGGTGGTGAGGATCTGTCCGTCGCCCGTGTAGAGCACCGAGCTCTCGGACAGCCACTGCGGATAGAAGGGGAACACGTCGTTGCGCGGCGTGGTGTACTCAGTGGTGACGCCGGTGGTCAGGTTCCGCACCTCGAGGCGGCTCTTGTTGCTCGCCGCCTGGACCCACGCAATCTGGTTGCCGCTCGGGGAGTACGCAGGCGAGTGCACCGTCTGGTTGGTGTTGGCGACCACCTGGATGGGCGCGCCGCCGGACGAGCTCTTCACGATGCCGGTGCCGACGGCGTAGGCGAGCTGCGATCCGTCGGGCGTCCATGTCGGCTCGAATTCCTCGGTCGCGGCGGTGCTCGTCCACTGCGAGAGGTTTCCGGACAGGTCGACGGTCCAGATGTCATAGGTCCCGTTGAAGGCGCGGTCCGAGGAGAACGCGATCTTCTTCCCGTCGGGCGAGAAGCGAGGCTCGCGATCGTCGCCGTGCCCGGTGGTGAGCGGGCGCACGCCGCTGCCGTCCGCGTTCATCACCCAGATGTGGAACGTGCCGCCTTTGTAGGCTTGGAACGCGACCAGCTTGCCGTCGGGGGAGAAGTCGGGGCGGGCCGGCTCGAGGAAGTCGTCCGTGAGCCGCTGCGCGGTGCCGCCCGCCCTGGGCAGGGACCAGAGCACGCCCTGCAGATCCATGGCGATGTGGCCGTCGGCCGGCGAGACCGCCGCCGCCACGTTGGTGCCGACCGTGATGGTGATCTTCTGGAAGGTGCTCGCGCGGGCAAGGTGCGTGGCGGCGATGGCGCCGCCGAGGAGAAGGGCTGCCGCCGAGGAGACGCAAACGATGCGGACTCTCTTGGAGGTCATTTTCGCGATCCCTTTCGGTTGGAGGGGACGCGGACCCTGCCCCATGGCCGGAACCCGGGTCAAGGCGCATCGCGTTCATGCGCGCTGCCGGATCGCCAGTGCGAATTTCCGACTACAGCCGGAGCTTCGCGACCACCAGCGTGCGGTCGCCGGTCTGGAAGGGCACCGCCCAGGGCGGACGCGCCGAGAGCAGCAGCGCGCCCTGCTCGGGGAGCCCGGGCGTTGCGTCCCAGAGGTAGCCCTCGACGGGCTCCGGTCCTTTCAGCTCGATCTCGAGCTCCGCTCCCTCCGGGCCGGTCGTGCTGCAGACGACACCGCGCCACGCGCGCGCATCCCCGTACGCCGCGCCCGCGTGGTCCTTCGACGGCGCGTCCGGCACCGCGACTCCGTTCATCCGAACCGAGATGATCCGCGCCGCCGGCAGGGCGATGCCGGCCAGCGGCGCCCCGCGCGGCGAGCGGAGCCGGCCGCGGATCGATCGCGTCCCCTGGCCCGGGCGCTGATCCTCGACGGCAAGCTCGGGCCTGGCCAGCGGGATCGCCGCCGCGGGCGCCACGTACGCCAGCACGCGCGGCGCCCACTCCAGCGCGGACGCCGGTCTGGGATCGAACGGGACAGCGGCGGCGAGCTGCGCGGGCAGAGGTCCCGTGCTCGCGGAGGCCAGCCAGCGCGCCTGCTGCGCGTCCACGTCGAGTCGATACCAGAGGTTGAGCTTGCGCGGGTTGTCGGCGCTGAACGGCGGCAGAGCCACGGCGGCGACTGCGAGCGTGACGACCACGGCTCCCGTGCCGAATGCCAGCGCGCCGCGCAGGCGCGCCCCCGCCTCCAGCCAGGCCGGGGCCGCCGTGCCGAGCACGAGGGCGAGCAGTGCCGAGGACGCCGGCAGGATGGGAACACCGAGCGCGTCGTAGAGCAGCCATGCGACGGGGCACCACAGGACGGCCGCGACCCCGGCGGGCAGCAGCAGCGGCAGCCAGCGCGCGTGCGCCGCCGTCGCGAGACCGCAGAAACCGGCGGCCAGGCAGGGCAGCACGAACGGGTAGCTGACTCCGGGGCTCGCCAGCGATGTGGCGAGACCCGCGACCGCCCAGCCGGCCCAGGTGCCCCACCACAGTCCCGCCGCACCCGCGCGCCGTCCCGGCCACAGGACAGCAAACCACGAGCCGAGCAACGGCAGCGCGAGGAACGCCGCTCGCGCCGCTGCCGGATGGGCGACGAACGGGTACGGCACCGCCCCCGCCGCGCGGAGCACGAGCAGGAGCACGCAGGCAGCGGCGCCGGTCGCCGCGCCGCCGAGCAGGAAGGCGCCGAACCCCCACGCGAGCGCGGCGGGCCGCAGCTCGCCGCGGCGCACGGCGCGCACGACGCCGGCGAGCCAGAGAAGCGCCGCGGCCATCGCCAGCACCGGCATCCAGCCCAGTGGCATGCGCACGACGCGGAAGGCCAGCAGGTCGAAGAACACCCGCTCGCCGCGGGGCGGGGAATCGAGGTCCGCCTGCGCCAGCGCGCGCACCATCGCCAGCGCGTTGTCGCCGTGGTGCTGCAAGCTCCCGGGATCGGCGTGCGCGAAGTCGTCGCGCGGAGTGTGGTAGCGCGCCTCTCCCGCGATGAAGGCGAAGTTGAGCCCGAAAAGCCCGCTCCGCTTGTAGACGGTCAGGTCGGTATCGTTCGGGAGCAACTTGTAGATCGTGTAATAGATGGAGTTGCTCGCCGGCCTGGCCGCGCTCCTCGCGAACAGGTCGATGAGCCACCCGCTGCCGTCGCTGGTCTCGAACATCAGGCTGGGGCCAGCGGTCCCGCGCGCTTCCAGGTTCACGACCGCGCCGATCTCCTTCGCCCACGGATGGCCCGCCACGAACGCCTCGGCGCCGAGCAGGTGGTCCTCCTCGCCCTCGTTGAAGAAAAGGACGATCGGATTGGGCGGCGCGGGGTCCGCCTTCAGGGCGCGCGCGATCTCCAGCGCGGCCGCCACCCCTGCTCCGTCGTCGCTCGCGCCCGGTCCCGCAGGCACCGAGTCGTAGTGCACCGAGAGCAGCACCGCCTTGCCCGGGCGCCTGCCTTGGATCCGCGCCAGGAGGTTCGTCACCCGCGCGCAGATCCCGGCCGCCCCGCAGGCGAAGCCTTCCTGGACCTCCGGGCGATGGCCGAGCCGCTCCAGCTCGGATGCGATACGCTGGCGCACGGCGGCCGCGGCGGCCGACCCGGTCGGGTGCGGCTGCCCGTCGCCCACGATCGCGCGGAGGACCTCGCGGGCGCGCACGGCGGAGAACTGCCGGGGCGGCGCGTCGCCGGCCCGCGGCGGCGGCGGCCGGTAGCGCAGGGCGGCGGCGGCCACGAACGCGGCGAGGAGCGCCAAGGCTCCCAGGAGCTTCGCCGATCCGCGGTCCATCTCGGGCACGTTATCAGTTGTTGCGGCCGACCCCGGCACCCGGTAGAGGGCTGTCCGGTGAGCGGCCGGACCCATCAATTCGAGGCGGTCGCGTTCGTGGAGAACTTCTCCCTGCGCGAGCTCGCGCAAGCCATCCCCGGAGGGCGGCTGCGGCCCCACGAGCTGCGCTACCGGCTCGACGGCGGCGGCGAGGTGTTCGTCTACCCGTTCGGCGGCGCCGTCTTCCACGACGCGACGCCAGAGCAGCGCGAGGCCTTCCTCGAGCGCATCCGGGCCACGCTGCGCGGTCCGGCCCGGAAGGTGGTCGCCGAGAGCTTCACCGTCCGGGAGGAGCCGGGAGCGCGCACCAGCTTCGTCGAGGGCGTGCTGCAGATCGGCGAGCTGGGCCCGGCGCGCGCGGCGGCGGTGGCCATCGTGGTCGCGCAGAGCGCCGCCATGGAGTACTACGAGCGCCTGGTCGACGACCTCTTCGGGCGCACGGACGCGCTGGTCGACCGCCTGGAGAAGACCGGCACCGTGCGCGCGCGTCCCGCGCGCCTGCACCAGTTCATCGGCGAGGCGATCACCTCGCGCAACGAGGTGCTCTCGGTGCTCCACCTGCTCGACAAGCCCGACGAGGTCTGGGAGGACCCCGAGTTGGACCGCATCTACGACGACCTGCGCGCCGAGTTCGACCTGACCGACCGCTACCAGTCGCTGGAGATCAAGCTGCGCGGCGTGCAGGAGTCCCTGGAGCTGGTGCTCGACGTGGCGCGCGACCGCCGCATGTGGCTCCTGGAGATGTCCATCGCCCTGCTCATCCTGGTCGAGCTGGTGCTGTCGCTCTGGCGGAGGTGAGCGCGGCTCACTTGCGCTTCTCGTCGAGTCCCTTGCGGATCCTCAGTCCCCGCTCTCCGCGCGGCGCTTGATCGCGCGCAGCCACATCCTTCGGAGGAAGCCGCTGGCGGGGCGGATGAGGGCCCAGTACCTCCCGAACCTGCGCCGCGCCGGCTCGTCCGTCGCGTGCACGCGCGTCTCCGTCGAAACGAGGCAAGTGCCGTCGCCCGCGTCCTCGATGCGGAAGCTCATCGTCGCCTTGGCGAAGCCCGGATCGGCGATCTGCTTGAACTGCTCCGGGGTACGGGGCTTCCTGGCGCCGGCTGGAGCGATGACGACCGCGCCGACCACGATCTCCTGCTCCAGGTCGTCCGCCAGCAGCAGGAACCCGGTCCGCGTCGCGACCGCGAGGACCGGCTCGTCCTTCGGTGGATCGAGGATGCTCTCCCGCCCTTTGCGCCCGAGGCGGCGAATCCAGGTGAGCGCGCGA
Organism: Myxococcales bacterium; assembly: GCA_036393595.1. Classification (GTDB taxonomy): domain Bacteria; phylum Myxococcota; class Myxococcia; order Myxococcales; family 40CM-4-68-19; genus VBKO01. Next base: position 6,741 of record DASWGQ010000243.1, read on the forward strand.
AACAAAGCGATCTCGCCTGCCGTCACGTCCTTGATCGCCCGGTACGCGCGGTTCCTGGGCGCGCGGATGCGGATCCCGTGCACCTCGTTGAACTGGTGCTCCGGAGCGAACTCGTCGAGCCGCGCCATGGTCGTCGCCCCCTCCAAGTCCGAGCCTAGAGGAACGCGCGCCCACTCATCGTCGGAAGGTCCTCGGCAAGGAACCGGGTAGCACGCTCCTCCAGCATGGAGAGCACATCTACGTCTGGCGGCCGCAACTTGTGGGCGGCTGATCCCCCCAGGTTGCGGATCATGTAGGCGGACACTCTCGAACCTGCCCTCGGATCAGGCAGCGTCAACGCTGACGCTGGTTTCGTTGCGCGTCGGCGCAGGCGACGCGACCCGTGCCTACCGAGGATGATCGATGGCCGCGGCGCCAGCCGCACCTGACCGACGGTTCCTTCGAAGCGAGCCCTTCCCCTTCTTCTTCCGTGAGTCGTCGAGGATCTCAAAGTCTTGCTTCGCCTGCCAGGCGGTGGCGAAGGACGCGTACGTCCGGCGCGCAAGCTCGGCGGCGGAGAGATGCGGTGCCGCCTCCAGTGCGACCCAGACGTCGGCCCGGTACGTCGGGCCCATCCTCAGGCGGCTCCGGTACGGGCGGTGGCGGAGCGCGAGCTCGCGCGGCGAGAGCACATCGGCGGCGCGGTCCCTCAAGACGTTTGCCGGAACTCGGAGCGGGCTCCCCGAGAAGCGCGGATCCTCACCGTGCTTGCGGATGTGGAATGCGGCGCCCACCGGCTGCAGATCGACGCGCCGTCCAACGTAGAGCGCTCCGAGGCGCGCGAAGCGGCGGTCCTTCGCCTGCCAGGTAGCCAGCGCACTCCAGAGCGCCCGCACTCGAGCAGTTCCTTGCGCGGCCACGAGCCTGGTGAGCCGGTCGGCGTTCACCCAGCGGGCATGCACTCCGAACCAGGTCACGAGCACCGCGAGCACCCGGAGGTCGTCTCTTTCCATCGCCTCGACGGACGCGAAGAAAAGCGTGTCCTCGATGTTCGGTTCGACCGCGGCCGGGGCGGCGAAGCCCATCCCGATGCCAACCATCGCCGAGGTCAGCGCGTCAGACTCAGGCGCCGCCCTGGGAACGAGGGCGCGGTTAAAGGCCATGACCGAGCCTCCTCGCCACGTCTGCGAGCGTGGCCCGCACATGCGCTGGCCAGTCCGGGTTTGCGTCCTGCCGCTCGAGCAATGGGAGCCACACCTGCAGCTCGGCAGCCGTGGGTGCGAGCGCGAGGCAGTCCCCGAGGTCGATCCCGCGATCGCAGAGCGCGAAGAGCTTGGTGAAGAGCAGCTCCTGCCGGCCTAGGCAGCGAAGCGTGAGCGCCGCGCCTGCGAAGACGAGCTGGAGTCGCTCTTGCCAGCCAGCCGGAAGCTGGTCGGCAACCGACGCCGGCCCGTTGTTCAGCCAATCATCTGCGAGCGTCCCGCCACTCTGGCGGATCTCGGCAGCAAAGGCACGCGCTGCTTCCGCGATCACGGCCGGCAGAGGTGGGAGGAGGATGTCGCAGTCTTTTGTCGGCCGGGACACCACGCCCAGTAAGTTGAGCGCGGCGCCACCGATGACCACGGCCTCCAGCCGAAGATTCCGGGCGGCGAGATAGTGATCAAACGCAGTGAGGACCTCGGTTGGCTTCATTCAGGGTATCAGTATAACAGATACCCTCGCCGACCGCAAGGCGAGGGATGTTGCTGTGAGGCCGTTCCGGACCTAGGGGCGGCGACTGTCAGCGCAGCCGGCGGAGCACGACCAGCGCCGCGGGCCCGATCAGCAGAGCGGCCAGCAGGCACGCCACCTCGCCCAACACCGCGGCGAGCCCGAACGAGCGGATCGCGCCCGTGTCCGAACCGAGCAGGACCAGGTAGCCGAGCACGGTGGTCGCCGAGCAGAGCGCGACGGCGGCGCCGGTCTGGCGCAGCGCGGAGCGGACGTCGCCTCCGGCGGCCAGCTCCTGGCGGACGCGGGCGATGACGTTCAGTGGGTAGTCCACCCCGATGCCGATGGTGATGGGGACCGCCACCGCGCTGAGGAAGTTCAGCCGCACGTGCAGGAGCGCCATCGCTCCGAGCATCCCGCCCACGCCGGCGGCGAGCGCGAATGCCCCGGCGGCGAAGTCCCGGCGGTACCCGAGCGCCGCGGCCAGCAGCGCCAGCACCAGGACCGCGGAGACGGCGGTGGCGCGCGGCGCGTCCCGCTCTACCGCGCTCATCATGTCCACGAACAGGACTTCCGGTCCGGAGATCTCCAGCGATCCCTGCAGCGGGCGCTCGAATCGCAGCTCGCGTACCAGCTCGACCGCGCGGCGGATCCCGCGGTAGCTCCATCCTTCGAAGGCAGGACCGGGGTGCACCACCAGCAGCAGGCCGGCGCGCCCGTCGTTCTCGACGAACGCCTCGCGCACGGGAGCCGGAAGATCCGCGAGCTCGAGCGCCCGGGGCGAAGCGTCCGGGAGCAACGCGCCCACGCGGTCCCGCGCCCCGGACGGCAAGCGCGGCAGCGCCCGGCGGAGGACCGCGCGCAACGCGCAGAGCAGCTCCAGCTTCCGCTGCTGCTCTTCCACGCTGCCGGGCAGCGCGCGCGGCAGCGCGTCCACCTGGCCGAGCACTCGCGCTGCCGGGGCCACCTCGCTCTCGGCGCGCTCGAGCGCCGCCAGGACCACGGGAACGTCGCCGGGATGCGCAACGCCGAGGACGAATCCTCCCGACCGCGTCCGGCCGAACGCGGCGTCGAGGCGCCGGCTCCAGCGGCCGGCCTCGCTCGAAGGCAAGGAGCGGCTGCGCAGCGCACCCAGGTCGTCTTCGAAGGGCTCGCGCAGGGCGACCCGCGCGCCGGCGACCGCGAACCCCGCCGCGCCGAGCAGCACGGCGGCACAGACCGCGCGGGAAGCGCTCCACGGCGCCCGCACCGGGCGCGGCTCGCGGCCGGCCGGCGGTCCGGCGGGCCGGAGCACGTCGAGCAGCGCGGGCAGGACCAGGAACGTCGTCGCCCAGCAAAGGATCATCCCGACGCCGGCGATGGCGCCGAACTCGCTGAAGCCGCGGAACTCGGTGACGACCAGCGACAGATACGCCGCGGCGGCCGCCATCGCGGCGACCAGCGTCGGAACGGCCGTCCGCGCCAGCGCTTCCGCCAGCGCCTGCGCGTGAGGTCTGCGGCGCAGCTCTTCCCGGTAGCGGCCCGCGAGGATGATCCCGAAGTTGATCCCGTTGCCCGCCACCACGGAGCCGAGGAACGCGGTCGCCGAGTTGAGCTGCTCGATGGCGAGCCGCGTCCAGCCGAACGTCAGCGCGCATGCGACGGCCAGATTCGCGCACAGCGCCAGCACCGTGCGCGGCGAACGGAAGGCGGCGAGGAGGAGCGCGATCACCAGCAGCAGGCAGGCCAGCGCGGTGACGGCCACGTCGCGCAGCACCAGCGCGTGCTCGAGCGCGGCCGTCACGGGATCGCCCGCGTAGCCCACCTCGACTCCGGGATGGGCGGGCAGCAGCGCCTCCGCGGTCCGCCGCAGCGCCGCGAGCAGGGCCTCGCTTCTGGCCGGCTCGGTGTCGCTGAACGGAGCGCGCACCACGATCATGCGCAGCCGGCCGCCTTCGCCCACGTACCCCGGCGGCCGGCCGACGGTCCTCTCCCGCAACCGCTGCACGTCCTCGGACAGCTCGTCGAGCCCGGGCCCGGCGCCATCCTCCAGGTCCACCAGGAACGGATTGCTCCCCGCCAGCAGCGCCTTCGCCGCATCGAGCGCCTGCCGCAACCCGGCCTCGGACGCGTACAGCGCGCGATGCTCCCAGACGAACCTGCGCATCGGCAGGTCGTCCTCGTCCACTTCGCGGACCAGCTCGGGCGGAAGGCGGCGCAGCTCGGGCGCGAGCGCCGCCGCGAAGCCGCGCGCCGCCTCCGGGTCCTCGGCGGCGATGCCGATCTCCACCACGGCCGTGGTCGACTTGCGCGCGGTGAGGCGTTGCAGCGCAACCACCGACGGC
>DASWGQ010000244.1:0-6305 GCA_036393595.1 Myxococcales bacterium
AGGCGGGTTCGCCGTGGACGAGGAAGGTGCGGGAAGGAGGATGGGGCAGGGCGGAGAGCCACCGTTCCTCCTCGGCCCAGTCGGCGTGCGCGGAGAAGCCGGTCATCTGCACGACGTTGGCGCGCACCGCGACCATGCGGCCGCGCATCTTCAGCTCCCGGGCGCCGTCGAGGAGCTTGCGGCCGCGCGTCTCTTCGGCCTGGTAGCCCACCAGCAGCACGGTGGTGGTCGCCCGCGGCAGCTGCCGCTCGAGGTGGGCCAGGATGCGACCTCCGGTCGCCATGCCGCTCGCCGCGATCACGGCGAAGAAGCCGCGCCGATCGAGCAGGCGCGCCGAATCCCCCGCCCCGCGCACGAACTGCAGCCGCCGCGGATGCAGCGGGCGCACGTGCCGGGCCAGAAGGTCGCGCACGGCGGCCGACTGGTCCTCGGGATAGCGGAGGTAGACGGGCGTGGCGTCGGTCGCCATCGGGCTGTCCACGAACAGCGGCACCTCGGGGATCCGGCCCTCGTGCTCCAGCTTGCGCCAGACGAAGAGCAGTTCCTGCGTGCGCCCGACGGCGAACGCCGGGACCAGGAGCGGCCCGCCTCGCGCGATCGCCTCGTGGACCTCGTGCTCCAGCTGCTCGCTGGCCGGCTCGTCCGGGTGCCGCCGGTCGCCGTAGGTGCACTCGAGCAGCAGGGCGTCCGCCGGCGACGGCGCGTCGGGGTCGGCGAGCAGCGGCGTTCCGTAGCGGCCCAGGTCGCCCGAGAACAGGATCCGCTTGCCGTCGGCGCGCACGTCGAGGAAGGCGCTCCCCACGATGTGGCCCGCGCGGCGGAAGGTGACGGTCACCCCGGGCGCCGCCTCCACGGGGCGATCGAACGGGAACGCCTCGAGCCGCGCCACCGTCGCTTGCGCCTGCGCCGAGGTGTACAGCGGCAGGGCGGGCCGGTGCTTGCTGTAGCCGCGCTCGTTGGCGAGGCGCGCGTCCTCCTCTTGCAGGTGCGCGCTGTCCGGCAGGAGCAGGGCGGCCAGGTCGCGCGTGCCCTCCGTGCAGAGGATGCGTGCCACCAGGTCCTGCCCGACGAGCCTGGGCAGGTACCCGGTGTGGTCGATGTGGGCGTGGGTGAGGATCACCGCGTCGAGCTTCCCGGCGGTCCACGGCGCCCAGTTGCGATCGCGCAGCTCGCGGCGGCCCTGGAACAAGCCGGCGTCGATCAAGGCGCGCGTTCCAGCCGCGGTGGTGAGGAGATGGCGCGACCCGGTCACGGTACCGGCCGCGCCCAGGAAGGTCAGGGTCGCCATGATTGTGGCGCGACGACCTCTCGATGCCGATCGAACCAGGCGATCCAGGGGACGAGGATCCAGCCGACGAGCGCGCTCGCGGCGACGACCTGCGGGCTCGGAGGCGCGCCTCCGGCCAGGCTCGACGCGTAGGCGACCAGGAGGAAGGCCACGAATCCCCAGAACCCCCAGGTTCCCGCCCGATCGCGGGGCCGCGTCGCGCGCGCGTAGACCGCCACCCCGGCGATGAACAGCAGTCCTTCGACGGCGATGGTCGCTGCCGGGGAGGTCCACAGTCCAAGGCCGACGCGGGCGTCCACGCCCGGCGCCAGCTGCAGGTCGGGCCTGTGCGTGATCCAATCGAGCACCCAGTGCGAGACGACCAGGGCGGAGACGGCGAGCGCGCCGCGCGCGTAGCCGGTCTTCGCGCGGTAGGCGAGGCCGGACGCGACGCCCCACACCACCGCCATCAGCAGGCTGTGCGTCCACGGGTAGTGCACGAACCGCAGCTTCAGGAACGGGCTCGGCGCCCCCGGGTCGATGCGGACGGTCTCGATCCCGAGCAGCACCAGGATCGGCCAGATCAGGTCGAGCAGCTGCGCCGCCGCGATCAGCGTCGCCAGCGAGGTCCGGGGCACCACATTCTTCGCGCCGAACGCCACCGCGAAATGCCCGATGAACATGCTCCACAGTAGCCAGGATCAGGACCAAAAGATCAACGCGGAGACGCGGAGGTCTTCGTGCTCGAGCTACTGGTCGGGGGAGGAGAGGGCGGCGGCCGTGGTCGGCGCGGACGAGGACGAGGGCGAGGCCGCGGCCGCCTTGGCGACGGTGCCGACGCGGTCCGCCTCGAACATCGCCAGGCCGATCTGCTCCTTCTGCTCGGGGACCCTCTTGCGCAACCGCGCCCGGGCCTGCTGCGCCTGGGCGAAGACGTCGGCGCTCTGCCGGCCCCCCGAGAGCCGTGCCCGGTACTCGACCACGCCCAGCAACTGGTGCCAGAGGCCGTCGTACAGCTTCTCGAAGTGGTCCCGCATCTCGGGCTCCAGCGCCGAGCCCGGCACCTCGGCGGGCGCCCCGTCGACCAGCACCACCACCGTGTCCAGCGTGCCGAATCCGCTCTGCGACCGGTCGACCAGCGAGAGCGACTCGCGCGTGACCATCGGGAAGTCCTCGTCCAGCACCGCGAAGCGCAGCGTGCCGGGATCGGCGAGTTGCGCCAGCACCGTGCGCCCGCCGAAGGGGAAGGTGAGCGACCGCGACTGCTCCGCGAACAGCTCCTTCACCACCCGGTCGCGGTCCTGCGCGGTGATCTCGGAGCGCAGCCCGCCGTCGCGGCGCGGGACCTTCAAGGTGTCCAGCTCCTCGCGCAGCTGGTCGATGCTGACCACCACGTTGAGCGCCGCCGCGTCCGTGTAGCCGGCGTGGAACACGCCCACCAGCTCCGGCTCGGAGCTGCGGCAGGAGACCGCGAACACCGGGCTGCCGCTGTTGCCGGCGCTGAGCAGAGCGTCGATGACGAAGTCGCTGTGGCTCCAGCCCTTCTCCGTGTCTTCGGTATAGGGGTTCACGACCTTGCCCACGCTCACCGCGGAGAAGGCCCCGAGCGGAAAGCCGCGCACCTGGACGAGGTTCCCCGGCCGCAGTGCGCTGGATCGGCCGAAGCGGAACGGCATCACGGGCAACAGCTTGTGCGCCTTGACGATGGCGATGTCCGCGGGCGCGTCGGAGAGCACCCTGGCGAGCGCCACGTGCCCCGGCTCGTAGTCGTCGTCCTCGTTGCGCACGATCTTGAGCTGCTCGCGGACCTTCTTGCTGCCGGTGGGCACGCCGTCGACGGGGTGCTCGTCGTCGGTGACGTCGGGCCGCTCGGCCACGTGCTGGTTGGTGACGATGAGCGTCTCGCCGTCGCGGACCCTGTAGGCGAAACCGGTGCCGTGCACGACCGAGCGCACGTAGCCCCGGCGCAGCTTCCCGTCCCGGCCGTAGTAGACGTGCTCGTAGGTGGCGGTGTTGCGGATGGCGAAGACGAACTGCTCGCGCACGCCGTCGAGCACCTGCGAGGCGGCGGCGGGAGGCACCGCGTCGGCGTAGTCGCCTTCGCACAGCGGCGCCTTCTGCGGGGCGACGGCGGCTGGCGTCGCGGCGGGAGGCTTCTTCGCGCGCGATCTCGCGGGCGCGGCCGGCGCGGCGAGGACGAGCGCTGCCAGCAAGACCACCATGCCCTCGCCTCCTTCCAAGGAAGCTAGCGTGCCGCCCCCGGGCTGCAAAGGTGCGGGCGAACGCTTGTCCGGCCACCTTGCCCCACCTCGGACCGGGGTCTATGGTGCCGCGCCATGCCTTCCAAGATCCGCGTCGTGGCTGCCATGCTGGAAAAGGGCGGCAAGTACCTGATCACCCAGCGACGCCCCACCGCAACCCTCCCCCTGCTGTGGGAATTCCCCGGGGGCCGCGTCGAGGATGGCGAGACCGACGAGGCAGCCCTGGCGCGCGAGTTGAAGGAGGAGATGGGGATCGAAGTCGAGGTGCGGGATCGCGTGATCCACGTGCAGCACTCCTACCCCAACTACGACATCGATTTCTGCGTCTACAGCTGCAAGCTCCTGGCGGGCCGGATCGCCCACCACCGCGTCCACGATCACCGCTGGGTGGCCCCGCAGGACCTGAACAAATACGAGTTCCCGGCGGCGGACGAGAAGACGGTCGCCCAGCTGCTCGATCTGACCCACTAGGGGGCAAAAAATCCGTTTTGCTTGCGACTCACTCGCCGGGTCTTACCTTCACCCACGGGGGAGGCAAGTCTCCGGGAGGGGAGCCACAGGATGATCGGGAAGACCAATCCGCGCGGCAAGAAGATCGAGAAGCAGGGCGGCACGGGTCCGCGGTTCGGTTCGCCGCTGGCCTACGTGCTCCTGGTGCTGGTCGCGTTCCTCCTGCTGCGCACCCTTTTCCAGGACGCCGGGTTCCAGCGCGTTCCCTATAGCCGGCTGCTCGACCGCATCCAGAGCGACGGCTGCGCGAAGGTCGTGCTCAGCCAGGACTGGGTGAAGTGCTACCCCAAGGGCGCCGAGGGCTCCGGCTCGCGCGGCGAGCTGCCCTGGTTCGCGGTGCGCGTGCAGGGCGACACCACGCTCATCCCGCTGCTCGAATCCAAGCACATCGAGTACGAGGCGGTGGCGGAGTCCTCCACCACCGACATGATCTGGATGCTCGCCGTGCCGATTGGCCTGGGCCTGCTCTTCGTCAGCTGGCTCACGCGGCGCATGAGCGGCGGCATGCCCGGCGGTCCTCCCGGCGTGATGAGCTTCGGCAAGACCAAGGCGCGCATCTACATGGAGGCGACCACCGGGGTCACCTTCAAGGACGTCGCGGGCATCGACGAGGCGGTCGACGAGCTGAAGGAGATCGTCGAGTTCCTCAAGACCCCGGCCAAGTTCCGCCGCCTGGGCGGGCGCATCCCGAAGGGCGTGCTGCTGCTCGGCCCCCCGGGCACCGGAAAGACCCTGCTCGCGCGGGCCGTGGCGGGCGAGGCCGGCGTGCCGTTCTTCAGCCTGTCGGGCTCCGAGTTCGTGGAGATGTTCGTCGGCGTCGGCGCCGCGCGCGTGCGCGACCTCTTCCAGCAGGCGGCCTCGAAGGCGCCGGCCATCATCTTCATCGACGAGCTGGACGCGATCGGCAAGAGCCGCAACGCCGGGGTCTTCGGCGGCCACGACGAGCGCGAGCAGACGCTCAACCAGATGCTGGCCGAGATGGACGGCTTCGACGCGCGCACGGCGCTGATCGTCATCGCCGCCACCAACCGGCCCGAGATCCTCGATCCCGCGCTGATGCGGCCCGGCCGCTTCGACCGCCAGGTGCTGGTCGACCGTCCCGACCGCCGCGGCCGCGAGCAGATCCTCCGCATCCACGCCCGCGAGGTGAAGCTCGGCGCCGACGTCGACCTGCGCGAGGTGGCCACCCGCACTCCCGGCTTCGCCGGCGCGGACCTCGCCAACGTCGTCAACGAGGCGGCGCTCCTGGCCGCCCGCAAGGACCGCGACAAGGTCGTGATGGCCGACTTCATGGAGGCCATCGAGCGCGTGGTGGCGGGCCTGGAGAAGAAGAACCGCCGCATGAACGAGAAGGAGAAGGAGATCGTCGCCTACCACGAGTCGGGCCACGCGCTGGTCTCCACCCTGTGCCGGTACTCGGAGCCGGTGCACAAGATCTCCATCATCCCGCGCGGGCTGGCGGCCCTGGGCTACACGCTCCAGCTCCCGCTCGAGGACCGCTACCTCATGTCCCGCGAGGAGCTGTACGACAAGCTGGCGGGCCTGATGGGCGGGCGCGCAGCCGAGGAGATCATGGTGGGGAGCATCTCCACCGGGGCCTCGAACGACCTGAAGCAGGCGACCGAGATCGCCCGGATGATGGTCACCGAGTACGGCATGTCCGACGCGATCGGTCCGGTGTCGCTCGCCGAGCGCAGCCGCTCGCCCTTCCTGGGCGGACCGAACGGGCTGGGCGGCATCCCCGAGCGCATCTACAGCGAGCGCATGCAGCGCAAGATCGACGCCGAGGTCAGCCGCTTGCTGGACGAGGCGATGAACCGCGCGCGCGACCTGGTCCGCACGCACCGCGACGCGCTCAGCAAGGTCGCGGCGCGCCTGCTCGCCGTCGAGGTGATCGAGGGCGACGAGCTGCGCCGGATCCTGAGCGAGGCGGGCGCTGCGGTGCCGGAGAAGCGCGGCCCGGCCCTCGAGCCCGAACACGAGGCGGGCGAGCAAGCGGAGCGGCACGCAGGGACGTAGCGCCGTGTTTTCGGGGTGTTAGAACTCGCGGGGTCCCAGGGGCGGGGAGGCGCATGTCGACTCTGAAGATCGGGCGTTCGCACAAGGCGCGCAAAGCGCTCTTCGCCCGGGGCATCCGCCGCGGGTACCTCTCGATCGAGGAGATCGACGAGGCGCTGCCGCCCGGCAGCCTGACCGATGCGGAGCGCTGGCTGCTTTTCTACTCGCTCAAGGCAGCGCGGGTGGAGGTGCGGGACGGCGAAGGCAAC
>DASWGQ010000245.1:0-18490 GCA_036393595.1 Myxococcales bacterium
CCCTGGCGCCGCGCCGCGTCGGCGCGGGCGCGCCGCAGGCCGGCGGCGTAGAGGCAAGCGAGCGCGAACAGGCACACGCAGCCGAGCGCCACGTACCGGTGCACGAGCAGGGATGCGCTCCAGCCGTACTGGTCGCTCAACACGCTCGGGTCGCTGGGGCCAACGCCCTCGTTCATCCCGAAGGGGATCCGGTCGGGGTCGGTCCGCGCGCTCCACCACTGCTCGAACGCGTCTGCGAAGGCGCCCGCGCCGATGACGAGGAACCCCCAGCGCAGCCACCCGCGCCGGATCGCCCCTTCCGCCGGAGCGTACAGGCTCGCCATGAGAAGAGCGCCCAGCACCAGGCAGCCGCCGTCGCCCGCGAAGACGATCAGCGCGGTCGCGGCGCGCGCGCCGGGCAGCAGCGTGCAAGAGAGCTGCAGCAGGAGCGCCGCGGCCGCGCAGAACGCGGCCCTCCTCCGGCCGGTCAGCCAGCTCCGGACGATCGCGTAGATCAGCGCCGCCGAGAGGAGCGCCGCGAAGACCGGCGAGCGCCCCGAGGCGGTCAGCGTGCGCCAGGGTCCAGGCACGGCGAGAAAGCCGCACAGCCACGCCGCCGCCGCGTGCCCCAGCTCGTGGACCCACATGCTGAGGAAGATGCGGACCACGGCGCGCCCGGGTCCGGTGGAGACCAGGACCCACGCGCAGAGCAGCGCCACCGGGATGGCCCAGGTGCGGATCCGGACCTCGAGGGCTGGACCGCCCTCGAGCTCCGGGACTCCCTCCGCCGCGGAGGGTCCCGAAGGCCCCAGGACGGCGGCGCGCGCCTCCGCCTTGGCGTAGATGACTCCGCAGCGCGGGCACTCGACGAGCGCGGCCGGCCGGGGCGCGCCGCAGCGCGGGCAGGTCTCCATGTGCAGACTGTACCGCGGCATACATGTCGGAGAGGGTAGGGGCGGCGGAGGAAATGGACGAGCCCGGCAGGGCGTATCCTCCGGCGTGAGCGGCTCCGATGTCCGGCGGTCGCTCGCAGGGCTGGACGAATCCGGGCCCGGCCGACGGTTGAGGAGTGGATGGAACGCGCGGAGCTTCGCCGTCGCATTCTGCACGGGCTGTGGATCGGGGCGCTGGCCACCGCCGCGTGCCTCCTCATCGCGCTCGCGCTCCTCTGGCCGCGGTGCCAGGGCGGCGCCTGCCCTTCGGTCCAGGCGCTGGAGACGTACCGTCCGCCGCAGGCGAGCGAGGTCCTGGACCGCGACGGCCGCCTGGTTGCGCGCCTCGCGCCGGAGCAGCGGATCTTCGTCCCGATCAGCGCCATCCCGCAGCGCGTCACTGGCGCCTTCCTCGCCGTCGAGGACCGGCGCTTCTACCAGCACCGCGGCATCGACTTCCACCGGATGCTCGGCGCGCTCTGGCGCGACGTGCGCACCTTGAGCCTCCGCGAGGGGTCCAGCACCATCACCATGCAGCTCGCGCGCAACATGTTCCCGCAGAAGATCGGACCGGCGCGCACGCTGCGGCGCAAGCTGTGGGAGCTGGTGCTCGCCCGGGAGATCGAGCAGAAGCTGCCCAAGGACCGCATCCTCGAGCTGTACCTGAACCAGATCTACCTGGGGAACGGCCTGTACGGAGTCGAGGCGGCGGCGCGCGGGTACTTCGGCAAGCCGGTGGGCGAGCTGAGCGCGGCGCAGGCGGCGATGCTCGCGGCGTTGCCGAAGGCGCCCACCACCTACGATCCGCGCCGCTACCCGGACGCGGCCCGGCGCCGCCGCGACCTGGTGCTGCGGCTGATGGCCGGGACGGGCGTGATCTCTCCCGAGGAGCTGCGCAAGGCGCAGCGCGACAAGCTGCGCCTCTCGCCGCCCGAGGAGACCGCCGGTGCGCCCTGGTACGTGGCGGCGGTGCGGCGCGAGCTGCACGATCGGTTCGGCGCCGAGGCGGACACCATGGGGCTGCGCGTGCGCACCGGGCTGGACGCGGCGCTGCAGCGGGCGGGCGAGCGCGAGCTGCTGCGTCAGATCGCGGCCCTGGAGAAGCGCCGGAAGAAAGCGTGCGACGACGATCACGCCGATTGCCTGGAGGGGCTGTTCGTCGCGCTCGATCCATTGACCGGAGACGTCCGGGCGCTGGTCGGCGGGCGCGACTACGCGATGTCGGAGTTCGATCGCGCCACGCAGGCGCGCCGCCAGCCGGGGTCGGCGTTCAAGCCGATCGTCTGGGCGGCGGCGCTCGACTCCGGCATCCCGCTGACGACGCTGCTCGCCCAGGACGGCGGCGACTACCAGCCCGCGGACCGCATCACGTTGCCGGTCGGACCGCTCAACCTGCGCGAGGCGCTGCGCGTCTCGTCCAACCGCGCGGCCGTCGCGCTCGGCACCCGGGTCGGCGTGCCGCGCGTCATCGAGCAGGCCCACGCGCTCGGCATCACCACGCCGATCCCGGAATTCCCCTCGACGCTGCTCGGGGCCGGCGAGGTGGCGCCGATCGAGCTGGCTGCCGCGTACGCCGCCTTCGCGAACGGCGGGATGCGCATCGCGCCGCGATTCGTCACCGCGGTCGAAGGTCCGGCGGGCAACGTGCTGTGGGTCCCTTCGGTGGAGATGAAGACCGCGGTGCAGCCCGGCGTGGCTTATCTGATGACCAGCGTCCTGACCGACGTGGTGGAGCGCGGCACTGGCGCCGCGGCCCGCGCGGAAGGACCCCCCGGCGTGCCGCTCGCCGGAAAGACGGGCACCACCAACGACGCGCAGGACGTCTGGTTCGTGGGCGGCACGCCGGAGCTCTCCGGCGCGGTGTGGCTGGGTTACGACCGCCCGCGCTCGCTCGGGCCGTCGGCGTCGGGAGGGCGGCTCGCCGCGCCGGTCTTCGGGCGCATCCTGCGCGAGTACTACCGCAAGCGGCCCGCGCCGGCGCCGTGGGACCGGCCCGGAGACCTCGAGGAGCGCGACGTCGACGTGGCCTCGGGCGGGCTGGCCATCGCGGGGTGCCCCTCGGATCGCGTGGCGCGCGAGCTGTTCCTGCCCGGCACGGCTCCCCCGGACTGCACGGAGCACCACGGCGGCGTGATCGGATTCTTCGATCGGGTGAGCCGCTGGATGTCGTCGCACTGACACGAAGTCGCGCGGAACGGCGCAACAATCCGAAACACGCGGGCCACCCCGGTGCGCTTGACCGGGGACCTGCCGGGGACTAGTTGCAACCCGCAAATGTTGTATTCGCAAGAGTACGTTGGCTTGCTGATCGCGGCCGCACGCAGGTCCTTGCGGCGGAGCGTGCAGGCACGCGTCGCTCCCCTGCGCCTCAACCCCCCGCAATTCTGGACGCTGCTCGCGATCGCGGAGATGTCCGGCTCCTCGCTGGGAGAGCTCGCGCGCCGCCAGCGGATCGATCCTCCGGCCGCCTCGCGGGTGGTCGCCGCGCTGGTGCGGCGCGGTCTGGTGCGCTTCGAGCTGGATCCCGGCGACCGCCGCCGATCGCGCCTGAGCCTTACCCGACGCGGTTCGGAGCTGGTCCGCAAGCTGCGGCCGATCGCCGGCGACCTTCGCGCGCGGGTGGTCTCGGGCATGGAGGCGGCCGAGGAGGAGGCGCTGCGCGCTTCGCTGCGCAAGGTGATCCGGAACCTCGAGGGAGCGCCGGTGGCTCCAGTGGAAGCATTCGAGCGCCCGAGGCCTGCTGCTCCAGCTGCCGGCGTGAGAGGGAGGCGACGATGAGGCGGTGGATCATTGCGGCGCTCGGCGTCGTCCTCGTCGCGGGGACGATCTGGTTCGTGCGCCGGTCCGGCCAGAAGCAGCCCCCGTCCGCCGGCGCGGCCCAGGCGCAGCAGCGTCCCGTCCCGGTGGTCACCGCGCAAGTGCAGCAGCGGGACCTGCCCATCTACCTCGACGGCCTCGGCACGGTCGTGGCCGCGAAGACCATCACCGTGCGGCCGCAGGTCGACGGCCGGCTGGACTCGGTGGTGTTCCGCGAAGGACAGGTGGTCCGCCGGGGAGAGGTGCTCGCGCAGATCGATCCGCGGCCATTCCAGGTACAGCTCGAGCAGGGAAAGGGGGCGCTGACGCGCGACGCCGCGCAGCTCCGCACCGCGCGGCTGGCGCTCGCGCGCAACCTGGAGCTTCTGCGCGAGAAGCTGGTCTCGCAGCAGGACGTGGACAACCAGGAGGCCGCGGTCGGCCAGTTCGAGGGCGCGGTGCGCATCGATCAGGCGCAGATCGATTCCGCCCGGCTCAACCTCGAGTACGCGCGCATCACCTCGCCCATCGACGGGGTCACCGGTGTGCGGTTGGTCGACCCGGGCAACCTGGTGCACGCCAGCGACGCGAACGGGATCGTGATCGTCACCCAGCTCGATCCGGTCGCGGTGCTGTTCACGCTTCCGCAGGATTACCTCCCGCAGGTGGCCCAGCAGATGGAGCTGGGCACCTTGACCGTGGAGGCCTTCAGCCGCGACGGCAGCGTGAAGCTGGGCAGCGGCGAGCTCCTCGTCATCGACAACCAGATCAACCAGAACACCGCGACCATGCGGCTGAAGGCCACCTTCGCAAATCCCCAGCGGGTTCTGTGGCCCAACCAGTTCGTCAAGGCCCGTCTCTTGCTCACCGTCCGCAAGGGAGCGATCGTGGTCCCCTCCACCGCGGTGCAGCGCGGGCCCGAGGGTACCTTCGCGTATGTGGTCGGACCGGACCAGACGGTCCAGCCACGCCCCATCGAGGTGGAGATGACCCAGGGGGACGTCGCGGCCATCGCCCGCGGCCTGTCGCCGGGCGAGGTGGTGGTCGCGGACGGCGCCGCCGCGCTCCGGCCGGGCGCGAAGGTCGCGCCGCGCCCGGCGGCGCCCCGGCCGGCGCAGCCGCCCAGCGGCCGCGCGATCGGAGCTGACCGGTGAGCATCTCCGAGCCCTTCATCCGGCGGCCGGTCGCCACCTCCTTGCTGACCGCGGGGCTGCTCCTCGCCGGCTTCATCGGCTACAAGCAGCTGCCGGTCGCCGCGCTGCCCCAGGTGGATTACCCGACCATCCTGGTCTCCACCCTGCTGCCGGGCGCGAGCGCGGAGACCATGGCCTCGGCGGTGACCACGCCTCTCGAGCGGCAGTTCGGGCAGATGCCGGGCCTGTCGCAGATGACCTCGGTCTCGGGCTTCGGCAGCTCCCAGATCACGCTGCAGTTCGAGCTCTCCCGTCCGATCGACGCCGCCGAGCAGGACGTCCAGGCGGCGATCAACGCCGCCTCGAATCTGCTGCCGCGCACGTTGCCGGCGCCCCCGACCTACAGCAAGAGCAACCCGGCCGACACGCCCGTCCTCACCGTGTCGGTCAGCTCGGACACCATGCCGGTCTCGCAGGTGGACGACGCGGCCGACTCGATCCTGGCGCAGAAGATCTCGCAGGTGTCCGGAGTGGGGTTGGTCACCATCGGCGGCGGGCAGAAGCCCGCCGTGCGGGTGCAGGCGGATCCGTCCGCGCTGGCGGGGACCGGGCTGACCCTCGAGGACGTGCGCGCCGCCCTGGTGGCGGCCAACGTCAACCAGCCGAAGGGAAACCTGGACGGCCCACGCCAGGATTTCGCGCTGGCCACCAACGACCAGTTGTCCGACGCCGGATCGTTCCGGCCGCTGATCGTCGCCTACCGGAGCGGCGCGCCGATCCGGCTGCGCGAGGTGGCGCAGGTGGTGGACGGGGTGGAGAACGCGCAGCTCGCAGGCTGGGCGAACGGCAAGCGGGCGATCATCGTCAACGTGCAGCGCCAGCCGGGCGCGAACGTGATCCAGGTCGCCGACCGCGTCAAGGCCCTGCTCCCGCAGCTCCAGTCGAGCCTGCCGCAAGGCCTCGACGTGAGCATCTTGAGCGATCGCACGGAGACGGTCCGGGCATCGGTGGACGACGTGCAGTTCACCCTCATCCTCACCGTGCTGCTGGTGGTGGCGGTGATCTACGTCTTCCTGCGCTCGGTGCGGGCGACGATCATCCCGGGCATCGCGGTGCCCCTCTCGCTCATCGGCACCTTCGCGATCATGTACCTGTGCGGCTACAGCCTGAACAACCTCTCCCTCATGGCGCTCACCATCTCGACCGGATTCGTGGTCGACGACGCGATCGTCATGATCGAGAACATCGCCCGGTTCATCGAGCACGGCGACCGGCCCTTCGAGGCGGCCCTCAAGGGTTCCAAGCAGATCGGGTTCACCATCGTGTCCCTTACCGTCTCGCTGGTGGCGGTCTTGATCCCGCTCCTGTTCATGGGCGGGATCATCGGGCGCCTCTTCCGCGAGTTCGCGGTCACCCTGGCCATCGCCATCTGCGTCTCCGCGGTGCTCTCCCTGACGCTGACCGCGATGATGTGCGCGCACCTCCTCAAGCCTCGAGCCGAGGAACGGGAAGGCCGGATGGCCCGCGCCTTCGAAAAGGGCTTCGCCTGGATGCTGGGCGTCTACGAGCGCACCCTGAAGTGGGTGCTGGCGCACCAGCCCGGCACGCTGGTGGTCACGGTCGGGACGCTGCTCCTCACCGCACTGCTCGCGGTGACCATCCCGAAGGGCTTTTTTCCCCTGCAGGACACCGGGCTCATCGTCGGCGTCTCGGTCGCCCCGCCCGACGCGTCCTTCGCCCGCATGATGGGCCTCCAGCGCGCGGCGGACGAGGCGATCCTCTCCGACCCGGACGTCGCCTCGGTGGCCTCCTCGATCGGCGCCGACGGCGTCAACCCCACGAGCAACAGCGGCCGGGTCTCCATCACGCTCAAGCCGCGCTCGGAGCGGCAGTCCGACGTGAGCGAGATCATCGCCCGGCTGCAGCCGAAGCTGGCCGAGGTGCCGGGGCTCACCCTCTATCTGCAGCCGGTGCAGGACCTGACCATCGAGACGCGCACCAGCCGTACCCAGTTCCAGTACACGCTCGAGGATGCCGACCCGGGCGAGCTGCAGCAATGGGCCCCGCGCATGCTGGAGAAGATGCGCCAGCTTCCCGAGCTCGCCGACGTCGCCAGCGACGAAGAGTCGGACGGGCTGCAGCTCAAGATCACCATCGACCGCGATACCGCCTCGCGGATGGGGATCTCCCTGCAGGTCGTCGACGACACGCTCTACGACGCGTTCGGGCAGCGGCAGGTCACTACCATCTTCACCCAGCTGAACCAGTACCGGGTGATCCTGGAGCTGGAGCCGGAGGAGGCGCAGCACCCCGAAGCGCTCGACCGGCTCTACGTGCGCACCCAGACCGGCGAGCAGGTGCCGTTCTCGGCGTTCGCGCAGGCGTCGGAGACGCTCGCTCCGCTGGCCATCAACCACCAGGGACAGTTCCCCGCGGTGACCATCTCCTTCAACCTGGCGAAGGGCGCCGCGCTGGGACAAGCGGTGGACGCGATCAACGCGCTCCGGGCGGAGCTGGGCCTGCCGCCCGGCGTGCGCTCCGATTTCGCCGGCACCGCCCAGGCCTTCCGGGAGTCGCTCGCCAGCGAGCCCGCGCTGATCGTGGCCGCGCTCCTCACCGTCTACATCGTGCTGGGCGTGCTCTACGAAAGCTACATCCACCCGGTCACCATCCTCTCGACGCTGCCCTCCGCGGGGGTGGGGGCTCTGCTCGCGTTGATGGTCTGCCGGACGGAATTCAGCGTCATCGCCCTCATCGGCATCATCCTGCTCATCGGCATCGTGAAGAAGAACGCCATCATGATGATCGACTTCGCGCTCGAGGCCGAGCGCGACCAGGGCCTCTCGCCCGCCGAGGCCATCACCCAGGCCTGCCTGTTGCGATTCCGGCCGATCATGATGACCACCATGGCCGCGCTCCTGGGCGGCCTGCCGCTGGCGCTGGGCCAGGGGACCGGTTCCGAGCTGCGCCGTCCGCTCGGCATCAGCATCGTGGGCGGCCTGCTCGTCTCGCAGGTGCTCACGCTCTACACCACTCCCGTCATCTACCTCTACATGGGCCGCCTGGGACGCCTGCTGCGCGGGCGGACGAAGGCGCAGCCCGAGCCGCAGCCCTCGCCATGAACGTCTCGGCGCCTTTCATCCGGCGGCCAGTCGCCACCTCGCTGCTCGCCGCGGCGATCCTGCTCGCCGGCGCGGCCGCCTACACGCAACTGCCGGTGGCGCCTCTCCCGCGCGTCGACTTCCCCACCATCTCGGTGAATGCCGCGCTGCCCGGAGCGAGCCCGGAGACGATGGCCTCCACCGTGGCCGCCCCACTCGAGCGTCGCTTCGGGCGCATCGCCGGGCTGCGCGAGGTCACGTCCATCAGCTATCTCGGCTCGACCAGCATCACTCTGCAGTTCGAGCTGGACCGCGACGTCGACGCAGCCGCGCGCGACGTGCAGGCCGCGATCAACGCGGCGGGTGGCGATCTGCCTGCGAACCTTCCTACCCGCCCGAACTACCGCAAGGTGAACCCGGCCGACGCGCCCATCCTCATCCTCTCGCTGACCTCGGCCACCATCCCGCTCGGGCAGGTGTTCGACCAGGCGAACACGGTGCTGGCGCAGAAGATCTCCCAGGTGCCGGGCGTGGGTCAGGTCTTCGTCGGCGGCGGCCAGCAGCCCGCGGTACGGGTCCAGGCCGACCCGCAAGCGCTCGCCGGGCTTTCGCTCTCGCTGGAAGACGTGCGCGCGGCGCTGGCCAACTCCACCGTGGACCAGCCCAAGGGCGCGGTGAGCGGCTCGTCGCAGATGCGCACGCTCGCCGCCAACGACCAGCTGCTCAAGGCGAAGGACTTCGCGCCGCTGGTCATCGCCTACCGGAACGGGGCGCCGGTGCGGCTCTCGGACGTCGCCCGGGTGATCGACAGCGTGGAGAACGAGCGGGTCGCCGCCTGGGCCGATACACAGCGCGCGGTGCTGATCATCATCCGCCGGCAGCCGGGCGCGAACATCATCGACGTCATCGAGCGGGTCAAGGCGCTGCTCCCGCAGCTCTCGGGCTCGATCTCTCCGGCCATCGACGTCCAGGTCTCGCAGGACCGCAGCCAGACCATCCGCGCCTCGGTGGCCGACGTGCAGTTCACCCTGGTGATCAGCGTCTGCCTGGTGGTGCTGGTGGTGTTCGCCTTCCTCCGCAGCATCCGGGCGACGGTCGTCCCCAGCGTGGCGGTGCCGCTCTCGCTGGTCGGCACCTTCGGCGCCATGTACCTGCTCTCGTACAGCCTGGACAACCTGTCGCTGATGGCCCTCACCATCGCCACCGGATTCGTGGTGGACGACGCGATCGTGGTCACGGAGAACATCGCCCGCTACGTCGAGCAGGGCATGCCGGCGCGGCAGGCGGCGCTCACCGGCGCCAAGCAGATCGGCTTCACCATCATCTCCATCACCTGCTCGTTGCTCGCGGTGTTCATCCCCCTGCTCCTGATGGGCGGCATCGTGGGCCGCCTCTTCCGCGAGTTCGCGGTGACGCTCTCGGTCGCCATCGCGATGAGCGCCGTGGTCTCGCTCACCCTGACGCCGTCGATGGCCTCGCGGCTGCTCAAGCCGCCGCAGGAGAGCGAGCAGGGGCACATCGCGCGCGCGGCCGAGCGCGTCTTCGAGCGCCTGCTGCGAGGCTACGACCGTTCCCTGCAATGGGTGCTCGGTCACCACCGGCTCATGCTCGTGGTCACCCTGGTCACCCTCGGCGTCTCGGTCTGGCTGTACGTGGTCGTTCCCAAGGGGCTGTTCCCGCAGCAGGACACCGGCGCCCTGGCCGGCTTCTCCGAGGCGCCGCAGGACGTCTCCTTCCCGACCATGAAGCAGCGGCAGGAGGCGGTGAACGCCGTCGTGCTCTCCGACCGGGCGGTCGACCACATGGTCTCCTTCATCGGGGGGAATGGCCCGCTGAACAACGGCTTCATGTTCGTTCAGCTCAAGCCGCTCGGGCAGCGCAAGCGGTCGGCGGACCAGGTCATCGCGGACCTGCGGCCCAAGCTCGCGCGCGTGGAGGGAATCACCCTTTATCTACAATCGGTCCAGGACGTGCGCATCGGCGGCCGCACCTCGCGCACCCAGTACCAATACACCCTTCAGGATTTGAACCTGGACGAGCTGCTCACCTGGTCCCCGCGCCTCCTGGAAAAGCTGCGCACGCTGCCCCAGCTGCGTGACGTGAACACGGATCAGCAGACCGCGGGCCTCCAGCTGTTCGTGGAGATCGATCGGGACACCGCCTCCCGGATGGGCATCTCGCCCTCAATGGTTGATTCCACGCTCTACGACGCGTACGGCCAGCGCCAGGTGACCACCACGTACACGCAGGTGAACCAGTACCGCGTGGTCCTGGAAGCGAAGCCGGAGCTGGCCACCCACCCCGAGTCGCTCCGTGGAATCTACGTGGGCGGCCGGGGCCCGGATCCCGTCCCACTCACCGCCTTCGCGCGCTTCGAGCCGCGCGCCACCTCGCTCTCGGTGAACCACCAGGGCCAGTTCCCCGCGGTGACCTTGTCCTTCAACCTGGCCCCGGACGTCTCGCTCGGGCAGGCGGTGACCGCCATCAACCGCGCCGAGCAGGAGATCCGGATGCCGCCCGGGTTGCGCGCGAGCTTCCAGGGCACCGCCCAGGCCTTCCAGGACTCGCTGGCCAGCGAGCCCCTGCTGGTGCTCACCGCGCTGCTCGCCGTCTACATCGTGCTCGGCGTCCTCTACGAGAGCCTCATCCACCCGGTGACGATCCTCTCCACGCTGCCCTCGGCGGGAGTGGGGGCGCTGCTCGCGCTGATGCTGTTCAAGACGGAGCTGAGCATCATCGCGCTGATCGGGATCATCCTCCTCATCGGCATCGTGAAGAAGAACGCGATCATGATGATCGATTTCGCCCTCGAGGCCGAGCGCGACCAGGGGCTGTCGACGCGGGACGCGATCTACCAGGCCTGCCTGTTGCGCTTCAGGCCCATCCTCATGACCACGCTGGCGGCCATGCTCGGCGGCCTGCCGCTCGCCCTCGGACACGGAGTGGGAAGCGAGCTGCGGCGCCCGCTGGGCATCGCCATCGTCGGCGGGCTGCTCATCTCGCAGCTCCTGACGCTCTTCACCACGCCCGTGGTGTACCTGGCCCTGGACCGCCTCTCCCAGCGCCGGCGGCGGAAGGCCGAGGTCGCGCCGGCCGTCCCCGCGTAGGCGCCCTCCACCAGGCGCAAGGCATGCCGCCGGCCAGCCGCACGGGTGCTCCAACGCCCGGTGCCCGTTGCCCGCACCAGCGAGTCGTCGAGTAGCCGACAGATGAGGGCGCCAGACAGTCCGAGAGCGGAAAACCGTTGCGCCGGGTGCGGCGCATTCTGTATGCGCTGCCGTTCAGATGGTACGAAGATCACGTAGTGGAGGCCCGGTGATCGACTCGACAGCGCTGTTAGCGCCCTTCGGCGACGCCCAGCTCGCGATCGGCGGCATCCGGCACTACGCCATCTTCCTCCTCGACCCCCACGGCACGGTGGTCTCCTGGAACGAGGGCGCGCAGGCCATCAAGGGCTACTCGGCGTCGGAGATCGTGGGCCAGAGCTCCGCCCGGTTCTACACGCGCGAGGACGTGCTCGCGGGCAGGCACGCGCAGCTTCTCGCCCGCGCCGCCCAGGAGGGCCGCGTCGAGGACGAGGGGTGGCGCGTCCGCAAGGACGGCTCCCGCTTCTGGGCCGACGTGGTGATCACCGCGATCCGCGGGGCGGACGGAGCGCTGCGCGGGTTCGTGAAGATCACGCGCGATCTCACCGAGCGCAAGCGGGGCGAGGAAGCGCTCCGGCAAGGCGAAGAGCGGATGCGGCTGATGATCGACAGCGTGGAGGAGTACGCGATCTTCATGCTCGATCCCACTGGGCGGGTCGCCAGCTGGAACTCGGGGGCCGAGCGCCTGAAGGGGTACACGGCCCGCGAGATCGTCGGCCAGAGCTTCTCCAGATTTTATCCCGAGCCGGAGGTCCGCGCGGGCAAGCCCGAGCGGGAGCTGGAGATCGCCGAGCGGGAGGGCCGCTTCCAGGAGGAGGGCTGGCGGGTGCGGAAGGACGGCTCCCGCTTCTGGGCGAGCGTGGTCCTGAGCGCGGTCCGGGACGAGCTCGGAACCCTGGTCGGCTTCACCAAGGTCACGCGCGACATGTCCGACCGCAAGCTCGCCGAGGAGGCGATGCTCGAGCGCACGCGGCAGCAGGGCGCGGTGGCGCAGCTGGGCGTCTTCGCCGTGGAGCAGCCGGCCTTGGACGCCGTGATCCACCGCGCGATCGACACCGTGCGCGACACGCTCGGGACCGAGCGGGTCCAGGTGCTCGAGCTGTCCGACGACGGCAACTCGCTGACCCTCCGGGGCGGCTGCGGCGTGGATCCGGCCGGGGTGGGACGCCTGGCCGTCGCGGTGGACCGCGGATCGCAGTTGCTCAGCCCGGAGCCCGACCCGCAGGGGTTTCCGCTGGCGGGCCTCCTCGACGAACAAGCCTTCCCGAGCGGGATCACGGCGGTCATCCGCGCGTCCGCCCGGCCGCTCGGGGTCTACGGCATGCTCTGCGCCCACACCGCCGTCCGGCGCGCGTTCAACGGCGACGACGTGAACTTCCTCCGGTCCGTCGCCAACGTCATCGCCGCGGCCATCGAGCGGCGCCGGATGGAGGAGCAGGTGCGGGTGGCCGAGCGAAGGATGCAGGAGGAGCGCGTCCGCACGGCGCATGTCCAGGAGGCGCTCCGCGAGCGAGACGAGTTCATCTCCGTGGCGGCGCACGAGCTGCGCACGCCGCTGACCGCGCTGCAGCTGAAGCTGCAGGGCCTCGAGCGCGGGCTCAAGGCGGCAGCGCCGGAGAAGAGCGCGGGGAGCAAGGTCGGCGGCCGGCTCGAGGGCGCGCTCCGGCAGACGAAGCGGCTCTCGCATCTCATCGAGCGGCTCCTCGACGTGTCGCGCATCGCCGCCGGCCGGCTGGAGCTGGCTCCGGAGCGCTTCGACCTCGCGGAGCTGGTGCGCCAGGTGGCCGAGGACTTCCGCGAGCCAGCCGCCGAGACCGGCACGGAGCTGCGGCTCCACGGCGCGCAGCGGATGGAAGGCTGCTGGGATCGGTTGCGCATGGAGCAGGTCCTCGTCAACCTGCTCTCCAACGCGGTGAAATACGGCGCGGGCCGGCCCGTCTCGGTGCGGCTGGAGTCGGCCGGCGAACGGATCCGGATCTCGGTGGTGGACGAGGGCATCGGCATCGCCCCGGAGGACCTGGGGCGCATCTTCACCCGGTTCGAGCGCGCCGCGCCGGTGCGCAACTACGCAGGCCTGGGGCTCGGGCTCTACATCAGTAGATACATCGTGGACGCGCACGGTGGCCGCATCGAGGTCTCCAGCCGGCCCGGGCAAGGATCCACCTTCGTCATCGACCTGCCCCTCGTGGCCGCGCTCGTCACCCTTCCGGGGCAGGGCCCGCACCAGGCCAGGGCATGACGGCTCGGGGCTGCAACAGGACGGTCCTGGTGGTGGAGGACGACCGCGACGTTCGCGAGGCGATCGCCGAGGTGCTGGCCGACAGCCGGTACGTGGCCCTGCACGCCGCCAACGGCGCCGAGGCCTTGCAGCGGCTGCGCGCCGCGCCGGTCAGGCCCTGCGTCATCCTGCTGGACGTGATGATGCCGACCATGGATGGCTGGCAGTTCCGTGCCGAGCAGCAGCGCGACCCGTCGGTGAAGGACATCCCCGTCGTGGTCCTGAGCGCGCACTCGGACGCCAGCGAGGCGGCGGCGAAGATGGAGGCCGCCGGATACCTCACCAAGCCGGTCGCGCTCGAGACGTTGCTCGGCGTCGTGGAACGGTTCTGCGCGCCCGACAAGGAATAGCCGGAGGAGGCGGGTATGCAACCGACCGGGACTCTCGGGGCTCACCTCCCGCGCGCGGCGAGGCGCGCCGGGGCGATGCTGCTGCTCGGCGTCGCCTGGTCGTGCGCGCACACCTCGATCCGCCCAAATCAAACCAGACGCGCCCCCGGATCTCCAAACGGCGTGCTACCGTCCACGGCGTGGCACTGTTCTCCCGCCGGCTGCCGCACGTGATCACGCGCTCCGATCTGGCGCGCGCGCTCGCGCCCACCTACGCCAAGGCGGCCCAGGTGGATGCGGAAGAGGCCGAGGACCGCTTGCTGCGCGCCTTCGCCAACCAGCGCGTCCTCGACGAGGTGTACGGCGGGCTGTCCGCGGCGCTGGCGGAAGCGAAGGGCCCGCGCACCACGGAGGACGAGCTGGTGGACAAGCTCTCGGCCGGGGTCCAGGCGCGCCGCGGGCGAGTGCACGCGGCCGAGCTGACGCCCGGGGTCTCGGCGGTCCTGGTGCTCGTGAACGTGGAGCTGGGACAGGCGCCGGAGATGATGCGCCAAACGCTGCAGGGCGGGAAGGGCAAGGCGTTGCTGCAGGAGGGGCTGAAGGCGCTCGGCGCACATCTAGTGAAGGAGCTGATCCGGTAGCCGCCGCCGATGGGGCGGCGCTCTCGAGTGCAGGAGGACCGACATGACGGGGCGCTTCCGCAACGTCGCTTTCGATCGCGAGGGATCGATCGCCTGGATCACCATGGACCGGCCGGAGCGCCGCAACGCGCTCTCGTTCGAGCACCTGCGCGAGCTGCTCGAATGCCTCCGTGCGGTCGGCGGGGACCGCGAGCTGCGCGTCGCGGTGGTGAGGGCGAGCGGCCCGGCGTTCAGCGCCGGCCACGATCTGAGCGAGATGATCGGGCGCGACCCGGCGTTCTACCACCAGCTGTTCGCCGCCTGCGCCGAGGTGATGGAGACGATCCAGGGAATCCCGCAGCCCGTCATCGCCGAGGTGCAGGGGATCGCGACGGCCGCCGGATGCCAGCTGGTCGCCTCCTGCGATCTGGCCGTCGCGGCGGCCGAAGCGCGCTTCGCGACGCCCGGGGTGAAGATCGGCCTGTTCTGCACCACGCCCATGGTCGCGCTCACCCGCGCCATCGGTCCCCGGAAGGCGATGGAGATGCTGCTTACCGGCGAGCCGATCACCGCGGCCGAAGCCCTTGCCGCGGGGCTGGTGAATCGCGTGGTCCCGGCTTCCGAGCTGCGGGCGGCCACGCGCGCCCTGGCGGACCGGATCGTCGCCTCCAGCCCGTTCGTGGTCGGCCTCGGCAAGAAGGCGTTCTACCGGCAGCTGCCGATGGCCCAGGCGGACGCTTACGCCTACGCCTCGGAGGTGATGTGCGCGAACGCCGCCGCGGAGGACGCGCAGGAGGGCATGAGCGCATTTCTGCAGAAGCGCGCGCCCTCCTGGCGCGGCCGGTGAGCTCCACTCGCCTCTTTGCTTCGGGGAGATCCGCCATGCTGACCGTGCTCGTCGCGCTCGCCGCAGCCGCCGCCCAGGGGCAGGCGAAAGCGCCTCGCGGCCTCGAGGGCCTCGACTCCCTCTATCCCGAGCTCGACGTGCTGTACCTCGACCTGCACCGGAACCCCGAGCTGTCCGGGCAGGAGGAGAAGACCGCGGCCAAGCTCGCGGAGCGCCTCCGGCGCCTCGGCTACGAGGTGACGACGGGAGTGGGCGGCACGGGCGTGGTCGGCGTCCTGCGGAACGGCTCCGGGCCGACGGTGCTGTTGCGCACCGAGCTCGACGCCCTGCCGGTCGAGGAGAAGACGGGGCTGCCGTACGCGAGCAAGGCGACGGCGGCGGATCCCGCCGGCAAGACCGTGCCTGTCATGCACGCCTGCGGGCACGACGTGCACATGGCTTCGTGGACGGGGGCCGCGGCGCTCCTTTCGCGCGCCAAGGACCGCTGGCGCGGCACGGTGGTGATGGTGGGGCAACCTGCCGAGGAGACCGTGGCGGGCGCGAAGGCGATGCTCGCCGACCGCTTCCTGGAGAGGTTCCCGAAGCCGGACTTCTCCGTGGCGGTCCACGACAGCTCCGACCTGCCTGCCGGAAAGGTCGCCTGGATCCCCGGCTACGCGCTCGCCAACGTCGATTCGGTGGACGTGACCGTCTTCGGGCGCGGCGGGCACGGCGCCAAGCCCGACACGACGGTCGATCCCGTCGTCATCGCCGCGCGCACCGTGCTGTCGCTGCAGACGCTCGTCTCTCGGGAGAAGGATCCGCTCGAGCCCGCGGTGGTGACCGTCGGTTCCATCCACGGCGGCAACAAGCACAACATCATCCCCGACGACGTGCATCTGCAGATCACGGTGCGCTCGTACTCGCCGCAGGTCCGCAAGCAGCTGCTCGACGGGATCGCCCGCATCGCGAAGGCAGAGGCGGCCGCCGCGGGCGCGCCGCGCGAACCCGAGATCCGCACCAGCGAAGGGGCCAACGCCACCTTCAACGATCCGGCGCTGACCAGGCGGCTCGGCGCGATGCTCGCCCGCGAGCTGGGCCAGGACAACGTCGTCGAGGGGAAGCCGGAGATGGTGGCCGAGGACTTCGGCGAGTTCGGCAAGGCCGCGGGTGCGCCGTCGGTGCTCTTGCGGGTGGGCGCCGTCGAGCCGAAGAAGTACGCGGCCGCCAGGGCCTCGGGCGCGCCGCTCCCTTCGCTGCACTCGGCCACCTTCGCTCCGGATCGCGAGCCGACCATCCGCACGGGCGCCGCCGTGCTCGCGCTGTCCGCGCTGGAGCTGCTCGGCAAGCGGTGAGGTGGTTCCGCCCTCTTGCTCTCACATCGAGCGCCTTGTGGATCACCCGCGGTGCGTTGCTAGACCTTCTCCTTGGGGGAGGTCGTTCCTGGCCAGCCCGCAACCGCTGTCGCTGCTCCGCCGTCCCGCCGTGTTGCTGGTGGACGACGCTCGCGTGGTGCTCCGCGTGGTCGAGAGGGCGCTCACCTCGGCCGGCTTCAGCCTCTCCGCCGCGGAGAACGCCGATCGCGCGGTGCGGCTCCTCGACGAGCAGGAATTCGCCTGCGCCCTGATCGACCGCAACCTGGTGGGCAGCGACGGGCTCGACCTGCTCAAGCAGATCCGCCAGCGCCAGCCGCGCTGCGCCTGCGTGCTGATGACCGCGTACCCGTCCGTTGACTCCGCCGTCGAGGCGCTGCGCATCGGCGTGGTGGACTACATCCAGAAGCCCTCGCCCGACTTCGACGTCATCGCCGAGCGGGTCCAGAACGCGGTCCGGCTGCAGCGCGGCCGCGAAGGCGGCGACGCGCCCCGTTCCGCCGGGCGCGCCGCCGACGAGAAGCGGAACCAGGTGCTCGTGCGCGGCGCGGATGAGCTCGTCGCCACCCTCCGCGCGCTGCAGAGCAAGATGAAGCCCGCCGCCCGTTCCGCAGTGAATCGCGCGCTGGCCAACGCCGAAGCCCAGGCCGCCCTCCTCCGCGGCCGCTGACCCACCTGTACCCTACAGAAGAGTGAGTCGAACGAAATGCGGGCGCGTGCCGTGAAGCACGCGCCCGCTGTGTTCGATCCTCGTGAAGCGTTACCCGAGCTGCGGATAGTCCAGCGTGGCGTCGTGCTGGACCGGCCGCTTGTGCCCGCGGACCTTGCCCTCGGACTTGGCCGCGCGAGGCTGCGGCTTGCCGGAGGCGTGCACGATTTCGTTCGCGCTGTTCGCCTTGGCGTGCACCCGCGGAGCGGCCTGAGCGGACTGTGCACCCATCAGCAAAAATGCCGCGCCCATCGCAATGAGCAGTTTGCCCGAATTCATGTGAAAACCCCCCGGAAATCCTCGCCGCGCAGGTTGCGCGAACGAGCTTCAACGGTGGGTAGCACCCAGGGATCGGGCGCAGCAACGGAGCCGATCTGGGTGGCTGCGCGGCGCTCTGGTGCGGGCGGGAACGTCCGGCGCTGGCCGCCTACCTGCTCGCACCCGCTTGCGGTGGGAGCGGCTCCTCCACCTCGACACCCGTGGCCACCACGAAGCGGGACACCATGTTGTAGCCGGCGATCGTTCCCACCAGCTCGACGACCTGTGCGTCGGGCAAGAGCGACCGCACGCGCTTCATCGTGGCGGGAGAGACCTCGATCTTCCGCGTCATCTCGCGGGTGAGCGCGAGGGTCGCGCGCTCGGATTCGTCGAACAGCTTCGGATCGCCGCCGCTCGCGGCCGCGCCGGCGCGGAGCGCATCGAGTTGCTGGCGCGTGCCGCCGGCCTTGAGGAACTCTCCCTCGTGCTGCACCCACTCGTACTCGGCCTTGTTGAGCACGCCGATCTGCATGATGGCCAGCTCGCGCAGCTTTCCCGGCAGCGACAGCTGGTTGCGGATGGCGGCGAACATGCCGTTCCAGCCCTTGGCGAAGTTCGGGCTGTGCAGGAGCATCCGGTCGAGGTTGAGCAGCCTGCCCCCGGCCCTGCGCGACTGGATCGCTGCGACCAGGTCCGGCGGGCCGACCTGGTCGTCGGAGAGGTACGGGATGCCCGATTTGGAGACCTTCTTCGCGGACTTCGCCGGGTCGTCCGCGCGGGCGGGGAGGGCGGAGCAGAGGATCGCGGCGACGCCCGCCGCGAGTACGGAGTGTCTGGAAAAGGCCATGACTTGCCTCCTGGAGGGGCGCCACTGTAGCCCAACCGGTTGAAAGACGGAGCCGTCCGGTGCGTAAATCCTGCAGTCGGGGATGCATCCGGGAGAGCTTCGCAAAGTGCTCGACAGCACCAGTGGGACCGAGGCGCCTCGTCCCGCCCATCCGTGGGCCGGC
>DASWGQ010000246.1:0-13390 GCA_036393595.1 Myxococcales bacterium
GGGTCGTCCTGCTCTTCGATGATCGGCTTTCCGTCGATCTCGAGCTGGTGTCCCGAGCGGACGGCCTTGGTGAGCAGGTAGTCGCGATTGAACTCGTTCGGAGGGATGACGTGCGGGATGCGGCGCGCGATCTTGACCCCGTAGCGCTGCAGCTGCGCGATCTTGTCCGGGTTGTTGGTCATCAGGGCGATCGACTCGACGTTCAAGCTGGCGAGCATGTGCGCCGCGATCTCGTAGTCCCGCTCGTCGTCGCGGAATCCCAGCGCGCGGTTCGCCTCGACGGTGTCGAGGCCCCGGTCCTGCAGCGCGTACGCGCGCACCTTGTTGCGCAGCCCGATGCCCCTGCCCTCCTGGCGCAGGTAGAGGAGCAGGCCGCGCTCCATCGAGCTGAGCCGCCGCAGGGCCACCTCGAGCTGGTCGCGGCAGTCGCAGCGCAACGAGCCCAGCGCGTCGCCGGTGAGGCATTCGGAGTGCAGCCGCGTGGGCACCTCCGAGCCGCCCATCACGTCCCCGTGCACCAGCGCGACGTGCTCCTTCTCGTCCCGGTTGTTCCAGAAGGCCACGATCTTGAACCGGCCGAATCGCGTCGGCAGCTCGGCGACCGCGTCGACCTTCACGCAGATCCGGTGCGGGCCGAAGCCGCCGCAGTCGTGGTCCCTGTCCCGCTCGACCAGATCTTCCAGCCGAGCGACGCGCCGCAAGCCGGTGCAAGGCGATGGCGAGGTCATGCCGCCATTCTAAGCATTTTTCCCGGCGCCGCCTTGCGAAGCCAGTGACGCGTCAGCGGTCGTCGCGATCGTGCCCGCGGCCCTTGCTCTTGCCTTCCTTCCAGGCGGCGCGCTCGGCCTTCTCGCGCTCCTTCCACGCCTTGCGCTCGGCCTTTTCGCGCTCCTTGCGCTCGCGGCGCGCTTCCTTCCACTCCTCGCGGTGCAGCCGCCGGTACCTGCCCGGCGGGATGCGCACCAGCGTGACCGGGACGCGCGCGGGCGCCACCCACACCCACTGACCACGGTGATCGTGCGTGCGGTACCAGTGCGGCCCGCGCCGCACCCAGTACCAGCCGCCGACGAAGTACACCTCCTCGTCGAGCTCGCTGACCACCTGCACTCCCGGCTGCACCACCACCATGGGCGGGAGCACGACCGGCAGGCCCATCGTGATCTGCACCTGCACCTGGGCGCTAGCCGGCTGCGCCACGAGCCACAACGCCATCAAGCTTCCCGACAGGATCCGCATGGCGCGACGATGCGCGAGCGGCGCTCCTCCCGCAAGGAAGCTTCGCAGAGACGACTGTGGGGAAAGGTGGGTCAGTGCCGCCGGTCCTTCTCGGGATGGAGCAGGCTCCACTTGAACTCCATCTTCCCCAGCGCACCCGCGACGACCATGTCGGCTTCCGCCGGCGCGAAGCCGGCCGGCGCCGCCTGACCCGGGAAATGGATCACGTACGCGACCGAGTAGTCGTCGAGATAGGGATAGAGGGCGCGCAGCTCGGCGTTGAAGGGACGCTCGATGCGCTCGATCCGCTGCGGCTCCACCTGACCCAACCCCAGGTTCATCGCGATGCGCCAGACCGAGCTCTTCTCGTTCCAGTCGTTGGACAGCTTGTCCGGCGTGTAGAAGACGGAGAAGACGGTGGGCGTGGCGGCCTGGGCGCGCAGCCGTTCGCGCGTGCGCTGCGCCTCGTCGGGCAGCTCGGCGCGCATCTCGGAGATCTTCTTCGCCTGCGCGTCGACGAACTCTCCGGAGAGGTAGACGGTGCGGCAGAAGCCGCGCGTCTCCAGGCCGCTGTACAGCGCCACCTCGCGCGTCCACTTCGCCAGCACCTTGCCGTACTCGCCTTCCAGCTGCGGCTCCGGGAAGGGCAAGGTCCTGCACCCGAACAGGGAAAACGGCGCGAGCAGCACGACGAGCTTTCGGACCGCACCATTCACGGAAAGTCGCTCCTCCGGAACAAGGACCGCAGCGGCACGCCGGCGGCCTCCACCGCCTCGCGGCCGCCCTCCTCGCGGTCGACCAGGGCCACCACTCCGCGCACCTCCAGCTCCTCGCTCCGGCACCGCTCCACCGCCTTGAGCGTGCTCGCGCCGGTGGTCACCACGTCCTCGAGGACGCACACGCGCGCGCCCCGGGGAAGGCCCTTCTTTCCCTCGACATACTGGTTGGTCCCATGTCCCTTCGGTTCCTTGCGCACGTAGAAGGCGGGCACCGGCTGGCCGGCGAGGAAGCTCGTCAGGCTCACCGCGCTGGCGATCGGATCGGCGCCCATGGTGAGCCCGCCCACGGCCTGCACGTCGGGCACCAGCGCGCGCACCTCCGCGAGCGCCAGCCGGCCGACCAGGTAGTGCCCCTCCGCCGAGAGGGTGGCCTGCTTGGTGTCGATGTAGAAGTCGCTCTCGCGGCCGCTCGAGAGGATGATCTTACGTCTCTCGTACGCGAGCCGCGTGAGCAGCTCGAGCAGGCGGGCGCGCTCGTTCACGCGCCGCGCCCCGTGGCCGCGCGTCCCTGCGCGCCGCGCGCGCGCTCGTCGAGCCAGCCGATCAGGTCGTGGAACACCAGGTCGCGCTCGGGCTCGTGGAACAGCTCGTGGAGCAGGCCGTCGTACTGCTTGAACTGCTTGTCCTTGCTGGTCGCGTGGTCGAAGAGCTCGCGGCCCGCGGCCGGGTCGGCGATCGCATCGGCGCCGCCGGTCAGCAGCAGGAAGGGCGTGACGAACTCGGTCGCGCGCCGCAGGCAGGTCTCCTGGGCGGAGCTGGACTCCGTGAACCACCGCGGCGTGGCGATCTGCTGGTAGAGCGGATCGTTGCGAGTCGCGTTCTGGATGGCGACGTCGCGCGTGAGCTGCTCGGGCTTCAGCTCGTTGCGCATCGGCAGCGAGGGCAACAGGTTCGCGATCAGCCGCCCGGCCAGGATCTTCAGCGGCGAGACGCGCAGCTTGAGCCGCAGGTACGGCGAGGAGAAGACCGCGCCGCGCACCGCGTCCGGCTTGTCCAGGAGGTACCGGATGCCGATCAGCGCCCCGTGGCTGTGGCCGAGGAAGAACACGGGCCGCCCCTGCGCCTCCTCGCGGACGCGGGCGAGGAAGACGTCCAAATCCTGGAGATACTCGTTGAACGAATCGACGTGAGCGCGCTTGCCGCCGCTCTGGCCGTGCCCGCGGCAGTCGAACAGGTGGACGGCGTAGCCGCCCGCGCACAGGGCCCGGGTGACCTCCTCGTGCCGCCCCAGGTGCTCGGCGTACCCGTGCAGCACCGCCACGTGCGCCGCCGGCGTCCCGGGTGGCCGCGCCGCATGGCGGAAGAGGCGCAGGCCGTCGCGCGCGCTGAAGAAGCCCTCGTCGATCTGCGGATCGGGCACGCACTCCTCCGGCGCGGAGAGACCACGGCATCAGGGCGCAGTCAAGGAGCGGAGTTTCTCCTCCAACTCGGCGCGCACCCGGGCGTCTCCCGGCTCGGGAGACCGCGCTTCCTGCTCGCCCGGGGCCCCCTCCCGCGAGCGCCCTTCGCGCCCGCCCCGCGGCGCCCGGACCAGGCGCGCCAGGGCGCGGCGGAACGCCTCCGCGGCGTCGTCGCGCCGGCCCGCGGCGAGCAGGGCGTCCCCGAGGTGGCCCAGGATGACCGGATCGCCGGGGGCCAGGCGGTCGGCGCGGCGCAGCTCTTCGAGCGCGGCCTCGACGCGGCCCTCCTTCAGCAAGCAGAAGCCGAGCGAGTCCGCGACGGCGCCGTCGTCGGGCCGCAGCTCCACCGCGCGGCGCAGGAGGCCTTCGGCCTCCCGCAGGTCGCCGCCCTGCTCGGTCATGACGTACCCGACGTAGTTCAGCGCGCCGGCATGGGCGGGCGCCAGCGCCAGCACCTTGCGCATGGCGGCGAGCGCCTCGGGGACCCGCCTGGCGCGGTCCAGCGCCGAGGCGCGGGCATAGAGCAGCGCCGGCGTATCCGGGTGCTTGCGCGCGGCGTCCTCCAGCAGCGCCAGGGCCGCGGGCACCCGTCCGGCCCGCTCGAAGGCCTCCAGCAGACCCAGCGCGACGCCCTCGTCGCGGGGGTCCGCGGAGAAGAGCGCCTTCATCCGGCGCGCCGCCTCGGCGGTTTCTCCGGCGCGGCCGCGGGACAGCGCGGCCTGTACGCGCGCGTCGAGCAGGAGCTGCGCGGGGTCGGGGGCGAGGAAGGTGGGGCCGTCGGCGATGGCAGCGAGGGCCGCGTCCCGGGGCCGCCCGGGCCCGCCCAGCGTGCGCTCGATCTGCTCGAGGAGCTGGGCGGCCTCGCGATGCCGGCCGCGCTCCTCGAGGGCCAGCGCGCGGTAGAAGGACAGCTCGGGATGCCCGGGGAAGAGCCGCAGGGCTGCGTCGAGCGCCGCCTCGGCGTCCGCCGCGCGGTGCGCGCCCAGCAGAGGGACGGCCAGCCGGAACAGCGCGCCGCCCAGCTCCCGGCGATCTTCGTCGCCCGCGCCCGCTGCGGCGACCGAGGCCAGCGCGCGGAGCTTCATCAGGTAAGCCGAGGCGACCTCCAGCTCGCCCTCGGCGAGCGAGAGCCTCGCCAGGGCCGAGAGCGCCTCCGGCGAATCCGGCCGCCGCGCGAGGAGGCGCAACTGCAGCTCGCGCGCCTCCGCCCACCGGCGCCGCGACTCGAGGAAGGCGGCGCGGGTGGCCAGTGCCTCGTCGGTGTCCGGCCGCAGCGCCGAGGCGCGGGCGAAGGCGTCCTGAGCGCCGGCATCGTCCTGCCGGTCGGCCATGGCTTGCGCCACCTCGATCCACGCATCCGCGGCCTGGGAGCGCAGGCGTCCGGCCTGCGAGGTCGCGGCAGGGGCGGCTTCGCCGGGACCCGCATCCGAGGGTGCGCGCTCCGCCGCCTCGCCGAGCTCCCGCGCGGCCGCCGCGGCCGCCGGCAGCTCGCCCTGCGCGATCTCGAGGCGGACCAGGTCGCGGTAGGCGTCCGGATCCGTCGGCGCCGCCGCGATCGCCCCGCGCAGGTGCACGCGCCCCTCGCCGGCCCTGCCTCCGGCGAGCGCGATCCGCGCCGCGAGCACGTGCGCCGGCGCGTAGCGCGGATCGCCCTCGAGCGCGGCCCTCAGCTCGCGTTCGGCCTCGGCGATCCGCCCCTGCCGCAGCAGCTCCTCCGCCAGCAGGGTGCGCAGGTACCCCGACTCGGGATCGTAGAGGAGCGCTTCGTGCAGCTCCCGCGCGGCGGCCGCGTGGTCGTCGCGCTCGCGCGCGAGCAACGCGGTGAGCACGTGCTGGTGGGCGCGGGCGCTGACGTACCGCCGCGGCTCGGTCTCGCCGGCGGGCACCCCGCCTTCCGGGGCGGGTGCGGGCGGGGGGCGCCGCGCGCCGGCGCAACCGGCGAGCAGCGCGAGGGCGACGATCCATCGCCCCGGAGCCAGCCGTTCACCGGCCGGAAGGCTGCGCGCCGTGCCGCCGCGGCACGCGGCGCGCGCGCGTCCGGCCAATCAGCTCCTCCCTCCCAGCTCGGCGAGCTGCGCCCGGCCCGCGTCGGGAGAGAGCTTGAAGACCATCTGGCCGCGCTCGTCGAAGTCCAGCTCGAACAAGCCGCGCCCGGTGAGCTGGCGCATCTTCGCCTGCGCCTCGCCACTCGGCAGACCGCTCGCGCGCGAAACCTGGTCGAGCCCCACCCGCCCGCCGTTCTTGCGGGCGAGCTCGGTGGCGAGCTCGGTGAACCCGCGATCCTCGTTCTCGCGCTCGAGCTTCCCCCGCCGGCTGCCCGCGGCCATGAGCACCACCCCGGCGGCGGCCGGCAGCGCGCCCAGGACCAGCACCGCCAACAGATTCGAGAAGGTGCCGCCCTGCCCCCGGAGGAGCGGACCGATGAACACCAGGCCGCCGAGCCCGCCGAGCACCAGCAGGACGACCCCGCCGAAGAACAGGATCCCGCCTGTCTTCATCGCCCGCGCCTAGAGCGCATCCGATCACCTCCGCGCCATGAAAAGCGTCGCGCCGCCGCGGCGGCGACTAACGCTGGAACGAGACCTTGGGGACCGCCTTCGCGGCGGCGTCGGCCTTGAAGTACTCCTTCTGCGGCGGGAACCCGCCGATGCGGGCCCACCACGAGCCGGGGATGCCGCGCACGTCGCTGTTGTACTGCTGCACGGCCTCGTTGTAGCGGTTGCGCGCCACCGCCAGCCGGTTCTCGGTACCCGCCAGCTCGTCCATCAGCCGCTGGAAGTTCGCGTCTGCCTTGAGCTGCGGGTAGTTCTCGGTCACGACCAGGAGGCGCGAGATGGCGCCGTCGAGCTGGTTCGAAGCCGCGATCTTGTCCGCGCGCGAGCCGGCACCCACCATCGCCGAGCGCGCGTTGGCGATGTTGTCGAAGACCGATTTCTCGTGGCTCGCGTAGCCCTTCACCACCTCGACCAGGTTGGGGATCAGATCGGCCCGACGCTGCAGCTGGTTCTCCACCTGGCCCCAGGCAGCTTCGACCTGCTGCTCCTCGTTGACGATGCGGTTGTAGCCGCAGCTCGTTGCCAGCGAGAAGAGGACGATGGGAAGCCAGCGACGCGTGCGCATGGGAATGCCTCCAGGAAGCGCCGGGACGATAACACGCCGGAACGCCCACGGCTTCCGATTCGGACGGCCGTTCTCAGCCGCCCCGGCGCAGGTATTCGGCGACGAGCGCTTTCGCGCGGCGGGCCGCATCCGGCAGGGGCTTCCCCAGCGCGAGCCCGGCGGCCAGCGCGCTGGCCAGGCGGCAGCCGGTGCCGCGCGCGCCGGATCCGGCGAGGCGCGGCCCCGAGAGGCGCTCGCTCGCGTCGGCCGTGCACAGGACGTCCACCGCCTCGGCGCCTTCCGCGTGGCCGCCCTTCACCAGCGCGGCCTTCGCGCCGCGCCGGACCAACTCGCGCGCGGCGCGCTCCAGGGCTCCGGGATCGCGCGGCTCCTCCGGCAGGTCGAGCAGGACGCGCGCCTCCGCGACATTGGGAGTCAGCACGGCGTGCGGCCAGAGCAAGGCGTACGCCTCCCGCGCCGCTCGCGGGCCGCCCTGGAAGAGGGCGGCGCCGCTGGAGGCCGCCAGCACGGGGTCCACGACGGCGGGAAGCCCCGCCCGCGCGAGCAGCTCGGCGATCGCGCGCGCCATGGCGGGAGTGCCCACCATGCCCACCTTGATCGCGCGAATCGGCTCCTCGTCCAGCAGCGCCTCCGCGGTCTGCAACGCGAGGGCGGGCGCGAGCGGCTGGAAGCCGTGCATGCGGCGCGTGGTCTGGGCCGTCAGCGCCGTCGCCACGCACAAGGGTCGCCCGCCGGCCGCGCGGATCGCCTCCACGTCGGCGAGCAACCCTGCCCCGCCGCTCGGATCCAGGCCGGCGAGGACGAGCACGCACGGGGTTCCGGGGGACGATGCCACGGCGGCCTCAGCGCGCGGCTGCGCGCGCCGCCTCGACCAGCGCGCGGTAGAGCGCCCGGTGCTCGGCCCCGGCCATCAGCTCGGGGTGCCACTGCACGCCGACCGCGAACCGATCGGGCAGCTCGATCGCCTCGATCACCCCATCCGGAGCGACCGCCGAGACGACCGCTGGACCGGCATCGCGCACGGCCTGGTGGTGGGTCGAGTTCACCTGCACGATGTCCGCCCCGACGATCCGCGCGAGCTGGGTCCCCGAGACGATGCGCGCCGAGTGGCCCGGCTGGCGCGGGTCGATCTTCTGCTCGTGATCGGAAGCGCCGGGCACCTGCTCGCGGATGTCCTGCCAGAGCGTCCCGCCCAGCTCGACGGCGAGGAGCTGCATGCCGCCGCAGACGCCGAGCACCGGCTTGCGGGCCTCGAGGGCCGCCCGCAGCACGCCCTGCTCGAACCGCGTGCGGCCCGGCTTGAGGCGGCCGAGCAGGCGGTGCGCCTGGGCGCCGTACGCCTCCGGCGGGATGTCGAACGCCCCGCCGGTCACCACCACGGCGTCGCAGAGCGCGACGGCTTCGGCGGCCGCGCTCTCGTCCTCGCCATAGGGCAGGATGACGGGGAGGCCGCCCGCGCCGAGCACCGCGTCCGCGTACGCCTGCTTCAGCTCGTACTGGGGCAGCGCCGGACGCGCGGGGCGCGGCGCGGTCTCGCCGACGTCGGGCGTCAGCCCCACCACCGGCCGGCGGCGCTCAGCCACGCGAGAACGCCTCCGCCAGCGCCCGCGCCGCCTGCTCCGGATCCACCGCCCGGCACAGCTCGCCGATCGCCGCCGCGCAAGCGGCACCAGCGCGCGCCACCGCTGCAGCCGACCCGGCCGTCAGCCCGCCGATGGCCACCACCGGGACGGGAGCCGCCCGCCGCACGGCGCGCTCGAGCCCGGCCAGACCGTGGGGCGGCGGAAGCGGCGCCCCGGACTTGGAGCGGGTCGCGAAGACGGGGCCGAATCCGAGGTAGTCGGCACCTGCCGCCAGCGCCGCGTCGATCTCGGCGTCGGAGTGCGTGGAGACGCCGATCAGCGCCTGGTCGCCGAGCACCTCGCGCGCCGCTCCCGCGGGGAGGTCCTCCTGCCCGAGGTGCACTCCGTCGGCGCCCGCCGCCCGCGCCACGTCGGGACGGTCGTTGACCAGCAGCAGCGCGTCGCGCTGCCGGCAGGCCCTGACCGCTTCCCGCGCCACCTCCCACAGCTCGCGCGCAGGCAATGTCTTGAGACGGAGCTGGATGACGGCGGCGCCGCCGCGGAGGAACGACTGCACCAGCTCCAGCGGGGGCCGCTCCGCCGAGCCGTCCACGATGGCGTACAGGCCGCGCAGGCGCGCGAGCCGCCGCTCCTTGAGCTGCCGGACAGGCACCGGTCCTTTACCATAGCGCACGATGTGTTAGGTTGCCCGGCCCTGCGGATTTCAAAGGAGCACGCAAGTGGCAGACAAGCAGCACGACTTTCCGCTGAAGTACCTCGATCGCCGCGTGGTCGAGCGGTACATCAAGAAGGGGCTGGTCGACGAGAAGGAGTACGCGCGGCTGCTCAAGACGCTGCCCGACCTCGCCGAGAAGGCCGCCAAGGTGGAGACCGATTTCACCTCCGCCGACGAGCTCGGCCCCGCGCGCTAGTCGCCGCGGAGAGGGCGGCGCTCCGCTTTTCACTGCGCGGACGTTCTGGCCGCAGAGCGTCCCGGAGGTGCCCAGGTGGTCCGCGCCGCGCCGGCCCTGCTCGCGCTCCTGGCCGCCCTGCCCGCCAGGGCGGACCGCGCCTCCGGCGCCCGCCGGACGCCCACGGTCCAGGCGGTGGAGCGGGCCAAGGGGGCCGTGGTCAACATCAGTGCGCAGGAAGTGATCAAGGCGCGCGCGTCGCAGGATCCCTTCGACATCTTCTTCGGCGGCGGCCGCGCGCGCGACCAGGTCCGCACCAGCCTCGGGTCGGGATTCGTCTTCGACCCGGCCGGTCACGTGCTGACCAACTACCACGTGGTGGAGCGCGGCTCGCGCATCCAGGTCAGCTTCGACGACGGCTCGGACTACACCGCCAAGGTGGTCGGCACCGATCCGGGCGGCGACCTCGCGGTGCTCAAGATCCAGGCCGAGAAGAGGTTCCCGGCGGTGGCGCTGGGCAGCAGCTCAGATCTGATGTTGGGCGAGCCGGTGATCGCCATCGGCAATCCGTTCGGCTTGAACCAGAGCGTCAGCGTCGGGGTCGTTTCGGCACTGCACCGGACCGTGCGGGCGGACAACCGCAGCTACTACGACTTCGTGCAGACCGACGCGTCGATCAACCCGGGCAACTCGGGCGGGCCGCTGATCAACGCGGACGGAGAGGTGATCGGCGTCTGCTCGGCCATCTACGCGAACGCGCAGGGCATCGGGTTCGCCATCCCCATCGAGCGGGCGCTGCGCGTCGCGCGCGAGCTGGTGAGGAGCGGCGAGCTGGCGGCGAGCTGGTGGGGATTCGAGGCCGGCGCCGCCGAGGGGAAGCCCGGCGCGCGAGTGGATTCGGTGGAGGACGGCTCCCCGGCGGCCAAGGCCGGCATCCAGCGCGGGGATTTGATCGTGCGCGTGGATCGCTCGCCGGTCCGCGATCCGGACGAGCTGCGCTTCCTGCTCCACGACGCGCCCCTCGGCACGCGCGTGGCGCTGGGCGTGCAGCGCGGCACCGCGAGCCTCGAGCTCTCGCTGACCCCGGGGCCGCTCACTCCCGAGCGGGCCATGGCCAGCTTCCAGAGCGCGACCGGCCTCGAGCTCGCCGAGCTCTCTCCCGCGGAGGCGCGCCGCGCCGGGCTCGAGGCGCCGCGGGGGCTGGTGGCGGTCGACCGGGTGCGGCGGGGATCGCTGGCGCAGCGGGGTGGCCTGCGCCGCGGCGACATCGTCCTGGCGGTGAACAGCGCGGAGGTCGACACGCTGAAGGACTTCCACAAGGCGGTCGCGCAGGCCCGCAAGAGCGGCCGCGCGGTGCTGCTGGTGCAGCGCGGGTACCAGCTGATGGAATTCGCGCTCGACCTGGGGTGAGACATGGCGGACGATCCGAGGCGGCCCCGGCTGGACTTCAACGCGTTCGTGCTCTCGCTCGGCTCCTCCGCGCTCATCCACCTCGGGGAGGCGCCCGATCCCCTGAGCGGCAAGACGCAGGAGGCCGACCTTCCCCTCGCGCAGCAGTCCATCGATCTATTGGCGCTCTTGCAGGAGAAGACGCGCGGGAACCTGAGCGAGGACGAGGCGCGCTTCCTCGACACGCTGCTGTATGACCTGCGCGTGCGCTACGTCGCGGCCACCGGGAAGCGCCCTTCCTCGACGAACAAGCCGTAGCGGCGGCTGCCGGGCGACTCGTCGATCACCCAGCCGACGCGGGCGTGCGCGAAGGACAACGGACCCAGGCCGCACTCGGGGGTGAGAAGGAAGCGCAGCAGCCGGCGCGCGCGCAGCGCGTCGATGCCCAGGCCCTGCGCGAGGAAGACGGTGGCGGCGGCGGTGAACTCGTCGAGGGGGACGCGGCGGCCATGCTCGTCCTCCGTGGTGCCGCCGTAGGACAGGTCGGTCCGCGCCAGCGAGGCGTCCATCGAATCGAACACCAACGTCAAGCGGCGCACGCGCCCGTGCGCGTCCGGGACTGCTTCCAGGTCGGCGAACGGCGCGCGGAAGGCGAGCGCGGGAGGCCGCAGCGCTGCGCGGGCGAAGGCGCCGGCCACCACGGGGCCGTGCTCGACGCTCGCGGCGGGAGCGCCGAGAAGGCTCGCGTGCGCTGCGCGCCGGGCGGCGTCCCGGAGTCCGGCGAGCCGGGCGTGCAGCGCGGGTTGCGGTCCGAGGCGCTCCAGCAGGCCGGCCAGCTCGCGCGCGGCGCCCTCGTCGTCGCCCAGCGCCTCGAGCGCGGCGGCCCGCTGGGCGCGGGCGCCGGTGTGCTCCGGATCGAGCGCGAGCGCCCCGGCCTGCGCGTGCGCGGCGAGCCCCACCTCGCCCAGCTCGAGCAGCGCCAGCCCGCGCTCGTGCCGCGGCTCCGGGTCTCGCGGGGACAGCTCTGCGGCCCGGTGCAGCCACTCGGCGGCCAGGCGCGGCTCTCCCGACTTGAGCGCCAGGAGCCCGGCCTCGCGGAACCACCGCGCCCGGTCCGGGTGGGCCGCGCCCCGCTCCACCAGCTCCTCGGCCTCGGGGAGCCGCTTGGCCGCGAGCAGGGCCCGGAGCTCCTCCGCCGGAATGGATGCCATTTGCGTCCGCGTCGTAAAGAGCGCAGCGCCGCCCTAGGGGCGGCGGCTGGCCACCTGCCCGGACCGCTGCAGCAGCTCGGCCAGGTGCTGCTTCCAGACGGCCGGGAGCGAGTGCGTCCCGTGCCCCCGCGTCTGCGGGGTGATGGGCAATACGATGGCCTTCCCTCGCCGCACCCGCTGGATCTCGCGCTCGAGGATGCCCAGCTCAGGCGGGTTGATCAAGTCGTCGGCGGAGTTCACCGCCACGAGCGGCGCCTCGATCGCCTCGAGCTTGGGTGAAGGGTCGTATTCGCGCGACGCGTCGAAGGCGTACAGCATGTCGTTCGCGTCGGTTGCGGCAATCCGCTTCTGCAACATCTCCTCGTACAGCTTGTCCGCCGCGTCGCGCGACGGCGCCTGCGCCTGCCAGGGGAGTGGCGCGCTCCCCATCAGGAACAGCACGTCCAGCGCCGCGACGAGCCCCTGCCGCGGCTGGGTCTGGTAGTCGCCGCCCTTCCACGCCGGGTCGCCGCGGATGCCGTCCAGGATCATCTTGCGCATCACCCGGTTGCGACCGGCGATCTGCACCGGCAGCGACGCGAGCGGCAACAGGGCGTCCATGAACGCGGGGTGCTGCTCTCCCCACAGCCAGGTGTGCATGCCGCCCATCGAGGTGCCCAGCACGAGCCGGAGGTGCGTGACGCCCAGCTTCTCGCGCAGCAGCCGGTATTGCGCCTCGACCATGTCGTCGTAGGTGTAGCGCGGGAACCTGGCACGCAGGCCGTCGCTGGGCTTTCCCGACTTGCCGTGCCCGATGCCGTCGGGCAGCACCACGAAGTACTTCTCCGCGTCCAGCAGCTGCCCGGGACCGAAGAGCACGCCCGCGAACGCCTCGGTCAGGAACTGGGCGCCGCTGCCGCCCGTGCCGTGCAGGATGAGCACGCCATTGTGCCCGTCGTGCTTGCCCAGCGTGCGGTAGTGGATGCGCAGCTCGGGCAGGGTCTCTCCGGAGGCGAACTTGAAGTCCCGGAGAACGTGGTCGCCCTCCGTGACGGGCGGCGTGGGGGCGGCTGCCAGCAGGGCCAGCAAGGTGAGCAACACGGGGCACCTCCGGGTGGGGAAGCCTCGCATTTCCGAGGTGGTTCGTCACGCGCCGGAAGCGGCCGGGCGCTCCTTGCCACGCTATGTCGGTGCGTTACCTTGGCCGCCATGAAACTCGACAAATTCACGGTCAAGGCGCAAGAGGCGCTCCAGGAGGCGCAGTCGATCGCGCGCCGCCGCGACCACCAGGAGATCCTGCCCGAGCACGTGCTCGCCGCGCTGCTCGCGCAGCAGGACGGCCTGGTCGCTCCGCTGCTGCAGCGCATCGGCGCCGATCCCAAGCTCGTGCAGGCCCGCCTCGAGGACGAGCTGCGCAAGGTAGCGCAGGTCCACGGCGGAGAGGGCGGCCACCTCGCCCAGCGGAGCCTCAAGATTTTGGATGCCGCCGAGGACGAGGCGCAGAAGCTCAAGGACGAGTACGTCTCCACCGAGCACATCCTGCTGGCGCTCGCCTCCGAGAAGCGCGGCGGGGCGGGCGAGGCGCTCCGCGCCTCAGGCGCGACGCGGGACCGCATCGCGCAGGCGCTCACCGCGGTCCGCGGCTCGCAGCGCGTCACCTCGCAGGACCCCGAGTCGCAGTACCGCGCGCTGGAGAAGTACGCGATCGACCTCACCGACCGCGCCCGCAAGGGCAAGCTGGACCCGGTGATCGGCCGCGACGAGGAGATCCGGCGCGTCATCCAGGTCCTCTCCCGCCGCACCAAGAACAACCCGGTGCTGATC
>DASWGQ010000247.1:0-11212 GCA_036393595.1 Myxococcales bacterium
GTAATCAGGGACTTTTTCGCCCGCCCGCAAGGTTCTGACCGGTAGCGCGGCCAGCCCTGTTCTGCTAACTCTGCAATCAAGCATTCGCACACTCGGAGAACCGTGACGACGACCGCAGCAAAGCCCGGCGCGCCGGTAGTGGGTTTCAACCACAACGTCAAATACGGGCCGCGCGTGTACCACG
Organism: Myxococcales bacterium; assembly: GCA_036393595.1. Lineage (GTDB taxonomy): Bacteria > Myxococcota > Myxococcia > Myxococcales > 40CM-4-68-19 > VBKO01. The sequence continues at coordinate 185 of DASWGQ010000247.1, forward strand.
TGCAGACCGAGGATTCGGGCCTGCCGCACGCGCACTACATCACCCACCTCTTCGTGGGCGGCAACATCGTCGCCAGCATGAAGTCGAGCTACGTCGACCTGCTCGACGCCGAGCCCGACGTCCCCAAGGCGGTGCGCATCCTGATGGAGGCGCAGCACAAGGCGATGCTCAAGCGCCTCATCTCCGGCGAGTTCAACGACCTCGCCGAGCGCCTGGCGGCGCCGCACTACGAGCCCGGCGTGCTCGCCACCGGCCAGACGGGACCCGCGGCCGTGAACGCGGGGGGCGCCGCTCCTCCTCCCCCGCCCCGCGCCCCCGCGCCGCTCTTGCCCAAGGTGCCGCTGGCCAAGCAGATGACCTCCTCCCCACGGCCGGCGCCAAAGCAGCCGGTGTGGGAGCCCGCTCCTCCGGGCGCCTCCCGTGCGCCGGCGCCGCGCGTCCCGGGGGGGCCGCTGCCGCAGACCACGCGCGTGCCGCCTCAAGTGAGGCCGCCCCAGGGGCCGCCGCCGAAGATGACGCCCACCTCGTCGCCCGCGGTGCGGCCCGCCGCGCGCGCCGGGGCCCGACCGGCCGCCCCGCGCCCGCAAAACATCTTCGCCGACGACTCGCGGCCGGTCGAGGCGCCGCACGACGATCTGCCCACGCTCTTCGCGGAGGAGCTGATCAGCGAGAAGAGCCTCGACGAGGTGATCCTCGCCTTCCTCTCCTCCGACCTGGAGCCACCCAAGTAGGTCAGCGCCGAGGTTGAGATGAGCGCAGCAACCCGAGCAGCAATCGCCTTCGCAGTGGCCCTCGCCGCTTGCGGCAGGGGAGGAGCGAGCTACTCTCCCACCGACCCGGCGCGCGGCTTCGCCGGCGGTACCGCGGCCCTCGACGACGGCGGCACCGCGGACGCCGGCCCCGACGGCGGCACCGTCCCCGACGCGGGCCCGCAGGCGTGCGCGTTCCCGCCCAGCTCGCTCCTGGCGCTGGACGGGTGCGCCGGCGGGACGACGCCTCCGGTTCCGCAGCCCGCGGCGCTGGTCGGCTCTTGCTCGGAGGCGATCTTCATCACCACCGCCGGGACTACCTGCCAAGGGACGCTCGCGGGCCCCGGGGACGCGTTCAGCGGGACCTGCACCGTGACCGGCGCGAGCGCGGGCCTGCTCCCGTGCACGGCCCGGTCGCTCCTGCCCGGCCAGATCCAGTGCGCCCTCGGCTCGAGCAACACCACCTGCACCATCCAGGTCTGCATCGAGGGCCGGGACGGAGGCTGCAGTCCTTGATCCAGCTGTTCCACGTCACCAAGCGCTGGTCCGACGACCCACCGGTGCTCGACGACGTGACCTTGCAGGTGGAGAAAGGTGAGTTCGTGTGGCTCACCGGGCCTTCCGGCGCGGGAAAGACGACGCTGCTGCGGCTGCTCTTCTGCGCGGACGAGCCGACCAGCGGCCAGATCATCATCGGCGGGCGCAACGTCAATCGCCTGAGCGCCGGCGGCGTGCCTTTCCTGAGACGCAACATCGGCGTCGTCTTCCAGGACTTCAAGCTGCTGCCGAACCGCACCGCCCTGGAGAACGTCGGATTCGCGCTCGAGGTGCTGGGTGCCTCCGACGCGCAGATCCGCGAGCGCGCCCACAGGCGCCTCGCCCAGGTGGGACTCGCCGAGAAGGCCGGATCGCTGCCGCTGCGCATGTCCGGAGGCGAGCAGCAGCGCGTGGCCATCGCGCGCGCCCTGGTCAACGAGCCGGCCATCCTGCTCGCCGACGAGCCGACCGGGAACCTCGACGCCTCGCTCACCGACAGCATCCTGCAGCTGCTCTTCGACGCCAACGCGCGCGGCGCGACCGTGGTAGTCGCGACCCACGACCGCGGGCTGCTCAGCCGCTACCAGCGGCGCACCGTCCAGCTCCACCGCGGCAAGGTGACGGCCGACGCATGACCCACGTCGCCTGGCGGCTCCTGCGGCGGGCCCTGATCAACCTGTGGCGGGCGCCGCTCCCGAGCTTGCTCGCGGTGGTGACCATCGCGCTGGCGCTCTTCCTCGGCGGCGCGCTGGCGTTCTCCATCCTCGGAGCGCGCACTCTCCTGACCAGCTGGGGCGCGCAGGCGACCGTGACGGCCTACCTGGATCGCGCGCTCTCCGAGGAGCAAGCGCGCGCCGTCGCCGAGCGCCTCCGCGCCGATCATCCGGGGGTGGAGGTGGTCCTCGTCTCGCCGGCGCAGGCGCTGGACCGGCTGCGGGTGCAGCTCGGCGATCTCGGTGGAGCCCTGGACGGGCTCTCGCGCAATCCCCTGCCGGCGACGCTCGAGCTGACTCCGCGCCGCGGCGGCGAGCTGCGCGCGCTGGCCGACCGGGTCTCGAACGTGGGCGGCGTGGCCGACGTGGACTACGGCCGCGAGTGGGTCGACCGCCTGGAGGCGCTGGGGGGCGCGCTGCGCGGATTCGGCACCGCGTCGCTCGCGCTCCTGGGCGTCGCCGCGCTGCTGGTGGTGGCGAACACCATCCGCCTCGCGGTGTACGCGCGGCGCGACGAGATCGAGATCATGAAGCTGGTCGGCGCCACCGACGGATACGTGCGCGCGCCGTTCCTGCTGGAAGGGGCGCTGCAGGGCCTGTGCGGAGCGGCGCTGGCCGCGGCGGGGCTGGTGGCGGTGCAGCGCCTGGTCCTCCCTCGCGCGGCCGAAGCGTTCTCCTTCGCCTCCGGGGCCTCCGCGCCTCACCTCGCCGCGCAGCACTGCGCGTTGCTCGCCGCCGCCGGCGCGCTGGTCGGGCTGTGCGGCAGCTACCTGGCGGTGGCGCGGTCCCTGCGCACATGATCGCGCTCCTCCTCCTCCTGGCCGCGGCGCCGCAAAGGTCCGAGGAGGACGCGGCCGCGGTGCTGTCGGCGGCGGCGCAGCGCGACCGCGCCGCGCAGGTGGCCAAGGAACGCGCGATGGCGGAGCAGCTGGCCGGGCGCGAGGCCACGCTGCTCGGCAAGATGGCCGAGGCGGAGCGGCTGGTCGACGTCGAGGCGCGCGCGCTGCGCGCGGTCCAGGCCAGGCTGCGCGGCGCGGAGCACCGGCTGTCCGCCGCCGAGGCGAAGTCGCGCAAGGCCGAGACCGAGCAGCAAGCCGCGACCGACGCGGCCGCTCCGCGCCTGGTGGCCCGCTACCGCCTCGGTCGGGAAGGGTACCTGCGGTTCCTGCTCGGCGCGCAGTCGATCCCGGACCTGCTGCGGCGGCGCCGCCTCTTCGATGCGCTGCTGGAGGCCGACCTGGGCCCCCTGCTGCGGCTGCGCTCGCTCGCCACCGCGGCGAAGGCCGCGCGCGACGAGCTTGCCCAGGTGCGCGACGAGGAGGCCCGCGCTGCCGCGGAGGAGGCGGAGAAACGCGCCGCGCTGGAAGCGCATGCCGCGCAGCAGCGCCGGCTGCTCGCCTCGGTCCAGGACGACAAGGCGGCGCACGAGCAGGCGGCCCGGGAGCTGGAGGAGGCCGCCCGCGCGCTGGCCGGCGAGGTGCGCGAGCTGCAGCAGGGTCCGCCCGCCGCGCGAATAGGCCCGGACGAGCCGCCCGTTCGCAGGATGCGCCGGAAGCTTCTCTTCCCGGTCGAGTCGGGACGGGTCGAGGCGCGCTTCGGGCGGTCGGTGGACGAACGCCACGGCACGGTGACCTTGCAGCGCGGGATGGACGTGCGGTGCGAGGAGGGAACCCCGGTGCGCGCGATCCACGCGGGAAGGGTGGTGCACTCCGGCTGGTTCCACGGATACGGGAACCTGATCATCGTCGACCACGGCGACGGATACTTCTCCCTCATGGCGCACCTGGGCACACTCGCGCGCGCAAAGGGAGACGAGGTGCGGCGCGGAGACACCGTCGGCACCGTCGGCGACAGCGGGTCGCTCAAGGGCACCTACCTCTATTTCGAGCTGCGCCAGGGCCAGACGCCGCTCGACCCGGAGCAGTGGCTGGCACGCCCGCGCAGGGCCCGGCCGGGAGCGCCGGCGGGGGCCCAAGCCAGCGCGCCAGTTTCTCGCGGTCCCTAGCCATTGGCCGTTATGCTGTGGTGGGAGGGCCGTCGATGCAGCGCATGCCGCCGCCGCCGGACGAGATGCCCGCGACGAGCCGCCGCGGCCGGGGCCGGTTCGCGCTCCTCTGCGCGTGCGCGACGCTGGGCGGGCTCTGCGCGGTGCGGGTGGCGCAGGCGGCGAACGATCCGGCGGGCCCGTACCGGAAGCTCGACGTGTTCAGCCACGTGCTGAGCCTGATCCAGAACAACTACGTCGAGGACGTCGACGACGCGAAGCTGCTCTACGGCGCGATCGACGGGATGGTGCGCACGCTGGATCCGCACTCCACCTTCATGGAGCCCAAGGCGTACGCGGCGCTCAAGCAGGAGACGGACGGCGAGTACGGCGGCGTCGGGTTGGAGATCGCCGCGCGCGGCGACGAGCTGCTGGTGGTGTCGCCGGTCGACGACTCGCCAGCCTCCCGCGCCGGCCTTTCGCCCGGGGACAAGCTGCTGGAGATCGACGGCGCCCAGACGCGCGGCTGGAAGGACGCCGACGCGGTCAAGGCGCTCATGGGTGCTCCGGGCACCAAGTGCGTGATCAAGGTGTCGCGCGCCTCGTGGCCGGAGCCCCGTACGCTGACGCTGGTGCGCGACGTGGTCCGCGTCGTGTCGGTCGAGCAGCGCCTCTACGACGGGCGCTACGGGTACGTGAAGATCAAGAACTTCCAGGATCGCACCGACTCCTATCTGAAGAAGGCGCTCGATTCCCTGCGCGCGCAGGCGGGCGGCCACCTCGCGGGAGCGGTGCTGGACCTGCGGCACAACCCCGGCGGCCTGCTCGACCAGGCGGTGAAGGTGGCCGACCGCTTCCTGGTCGACGGCGTGATCGTCACCACCAAGGGGCGCGGCAGCAAGCACGTCGAGGTGGAGCGCGCGCACGCCAGGGACACCGAGCCGAGCTACCCGCTCATCGTGCTGGTCGACGGCGGCACCGCGAGCGCCAGCGAGATCGTGGCCGGCGCGCTGCAGGACCACGGACGGGCGGTGGTGCTGGGGACGCCCACCTTCGGCAAGGGCAGCGTGCAGACCGTCATCGAGCTGGAGGATGGTTCCGGCCTGAAGCTCACCATCGCCCGCTACTACACGCCCAGCGGGCGCAGCATCCAGGAAAAGGGCATCACGCCCGACCTGTACGTCCGGCAGCAGCCCGGTCCGCCGGCCGCCGGCGAGGACGACTCGCCGCGCGAGCGGAACCTCCCCAACCACTTCAAGGCGGAGGAGGCGGTCGCCTCGGTGGTGCCTGCCTCCGCGACGTCCCTGCACAAGCTGCCGCAGCAGCCCGGCGACCCGATCGACGACTTCCAGCTCAAGTCCGCGCTCGACACGCTGCGCACCTGGCAGGTCTTCCGGGCCACGCTGCTCGGCCACGGCACCGGCGGGACCAAGGCCGCGAGCGCCGCGCCATGATCGCCTTGCTCGTCCTCTCGGCGGTGGCAGCGGCGCCGCGCGCCTGGGTGGAGCCGCGCGAGCCCTTCCACGTGGTGGGAAACGTGTACTCGGTCGGCTCGGCCGAGGTGACCTCGTTCCTCATCGCCACGCCGAAGGGACACGTGCTGATCGACGGCGGCTTCGCGGAGTCGGCCCCGCAGATCGCGCGCAACATCGACAAGCTCGGGTTCAAGCTCGAGGACGTGAAGGTGCTGGTGCTGAGCCACGCGCACTTCGACCACGCCGGCGGGCTCTCCGAGCTGAAGCGGCGCACGGGAGCGCAGGTGGTCGCCAGCCGGGCGGACGCGGAGGCGATGGCCCGGGGAGGGAAGGGCGATCCGCAGTTCGGCGACGCGATCCCGTTCGCGCCCGTGTACGCCGACCGCATCGTGCAGGACGGCGGAGTGGTGCGCGTGGGGCCGACCGAGCTCATCGCGCACGTGACGCCCGGGCACACGCAGGGCTGCACCACCTGGACCACGGTGCAGCGCGAGGAAGGCCAGGCGCTGCACGTCGTCTTCAACTGCAGCGTGAGCGTCCCGGACGAGTACCGGCTGCTCGGGAACCCCCGCTATCCCCGGGTGGTGGACGACTACGAGCGCAGCTTCCGCACGCTGCGCGCCCTGCCGTGCGACGTCCTGCTCGGGCCGCATGCGAGCTTCTTCCAGCAGGACGAGCGGCGTGCGCGCATGGCCGACGGCGCGCCGAATCCGTTCGTCGATCCGGCGGCCTGCGGCGCCTACCTGGATCGGAGCGAGCAGGCGTTCCGCGCGCACCTCGAGAAGGAACGCTCGGCGCCTACTCCCGCCGCGCCCGCGCAACCCAGCGCACCGCCCAGCCCGCCGCCGGTCAGCGCGTCGCGCCTTCGGTAGCCGCCGCCGGATAGGGCGGCGCTACGCTCTTCACGGCGCGGACGTGGCGGGACGCGCTCCGGCTTTCCGGGAGCCCTGCGGCTCCTCGACACCGCACGGCGTCAAGCTTTGACTTTGCTTCCGCTCTCTCGTACATTGCGCGCGCTTCGCCGCCTCCGCGGCGATTTACGTAATGTTTTCGCGGTACTGGGGAGCGCGGACGATGACGCTGGTGGAGGTGCTTTTCCTCGCGACGTACTTCTGCGTCCTCCTGGTCCTCTCGATCTACGGCTCGCACCGGTACGTGATGGCGTACCTCTATTACAAGTACAAGGGCAACCTGCCCACGCCGCTCGGGCGGTTCGAGCAGCTGCCGCGCGTCACCATCCAGCTCCCCGTCTTCAACGAGATGTACGTCGTCGAGCGCCTCATCGAGGCGGTGTGCGGGATCGATTACCCGCGCGATCGGCTGGACATCCAGGTGCTGGACGATTCGACGGACGAGACGCAGGGCATCGCCCGCGCGGCCGTCGAGCGGGCGCACCGCGCCGGGTACGACATCTCCTACCTGCATCGCGACCACCGCGATGGGTTCAAGGCAGGCGCGCTGCAGGAAGGCCTGCGCCGGGCGCTCGGCGAGTACGTGGCCGTGTTCGACGCCGACTTCGTGCCCGGCCGGGATTTCCTCGTGCGCAGCATTCCCTTCTTCACCGACCCGCGCATCGGGATGGTGCAGGTCCGCTGGGAGCACCTGAACCGCGACTCCTCCCACCTGACCCAGGCCCAGGCCATCTTCCTCGACGGGCATTTCGTCATCGAGCACACGGCGCGCAACCGGAGCGGCCGGTTCTTCAACTTCAACGGGACCGCGGGCGTGTGGCGGCGCGCCACCATCGAGGACGCGGGCGGCTGGCAGCACGACACGCTGACCGAGGACCTGGACCTCTCCTACCGCGCCCAGCTCGCGGGCTGGCGCTTCGTCTACCTGCCCGAGGTGGTCTCCCCCGCCGAGGTGCCGGTGGAGATGAACGCCTTCAAGTCGCAGCAGCACCGCTGGGCGAAGGGGAGCATCCAGACGGCGCGCAAGCTCCTGCCGCGCATCTTGAAGAGCGACCTGCCGCGCGACGTGAAGATCGAGGCGTTCTTCCACCTCACCGCAAATCTCACGTACCCGCTGATGATCCTGCTCACGGTGCTGATGCCGGTGAGCATGGTGATCCGCTTCAAGCACGGCTGGTACGAGGTGCTGCTGCTCGACCTGCCGTTCTTCTGGACCGCCACCATGAGCGTGGTGATGTTCTACGTCGCCTCGCAGCGCGAGATCGGCATGCCGGTCTGGCAGCGGATCAAGTACCTGCCGTTCATCATGGCGCTCGGCATCGGCCTGTGCGTGAACCAGGCGAAGGCGGTGATCGAGGCGCTGGTCGGATACGAGACTGGGTTCACGCGGACGCCCAAGATGGGGATCTCGAGCAAGGACCGCAGCTGGCTGAGCAAGAAGTACCGGGCGATGACCAGCCTGCAGCCGCTCCTGGAGCTCGCGCTCGGCGGCTACCTCACCAGCGCCATCTACTTCGCCCTCGACAAGGGCGTCTACTTCTCGCTCCCCTTCCTGTTGCTCTTCCAGTGGGGGTTCATCTACGTCGGTCTGATGAGCCTGTTGCAGGGCCGGGTGGCCCGGCTCTGGCGCGTCCTGCGCCGACCTCCGCCGGAAGCCGCACCTGCCGTGGAGTAGCGCCCCCGCGGTGCTCTGGTAGGGTTGCCTCGATGAAGGCGATGGTCCTCTGCGCCGGATTCGGCACCCGGCTCCGCCCGCTCACCGACCGCGTGCCCAAGCCGCTCGTTCCGCTCTGCGGCGTCCCATTGCTACGCTACAACTTCGCGCTGCTTCACAACGCCGGCGTGCGCGAAGTGGTCGTGAACACGCACCATCTCGCGGCCGAGATGGAGAAGGGCGCGCTGGAGGTGGGCCGCGAGGTCGGGCTGTCGGTGACCATCTCCCGTGAGGTCGGTCACATCCTGGGCACCGGAGGTGGGGTGCGCCGCGCCGCGCAGCTCCTCGGGCCTGGGACGTTCCTCCTCCTGAACGGAGACATGCTCTTCGACGTGGATCTGGAGGCGGCAGTCGTGGCTCATCGCACCGCCGGTGCCATGGCCACCATGGTGCTCGCTCCCTATCCGCGCGGCGCTTCTTACGGCGCGGTCGAGGTCAACGCCTCCTTCGACGTGCGCCGCATCGCCGGGCGCGGGGCCGGGGTGGAGCCGGGCCTCACCAAGATGCACTTCACCGGGGTGCACGTGCTGGAGAGCGAGGTGCTCTCGCGCCTGCCGGCGGAGGGCGAGAGCGACATCAACCGCACCGCGTACGTCCGGCTCATCCACGAGGGCGCAAAGGTGCTGGGCTGGCTGCAGAACGGCTACTGGGGCGACCTCGGGGCGCCACGGTCGCTGCTGCGCGCGAACCTCGACGTGCTGGGCGGCAGCGTTCCGTTGCAGCGCTTCCGGCCGCTCGCCGACCCGTTCGCCGGCACGCGCGAGGTGGCGCCCGGGGTGCACGCGGACCCGCAGGCGGTGATCGACCCGAGCGCCATCTTGACCGGCCCGGCGCTCGTGCACGCGGGGGTCATCATCGGCGCCCGGGCACAGATCGGCCCCGACGCGGTGGTCGGCACGGGCGTCCGGGTGGACGCGGGCGGCTCCGTGGTGCGGGCGGTCTGCTGGGCGGGCACCCACGTCGCGGCGGGGGAGCGGGTGCAGGACGCGATCGCGTCGCCGGGCGTGCGGCTGGAGTGCTAACGAGAGTCCGGCGATTCTGGTGTATGGCGCTGCGATATTTTCTGCCGCTTGCTGCGAGGAGAATGCTCTTCAGACGGCGAGATCGGTCGACGGCGCCATTGCACGCGTTGTGAGCCGTGAATGTGGCGCTACTGTGGGCTACGTCACGAAGGTCATGCTCGGCCCTCGCGAGATATTGCGGATGAACGCGGATGCGAGAACCGTGTCTCTCGAATGGGCAAGCGATGGCAAGAGCTTGTTTGTGTCGATCCCCGAGGATGTTGCACGTCGCGATATATTTGTGAAGGAGAACACTGCCGACGGACGAAGCATTGTCTACCGAAGGCAACCTTCAGACCACGAGGGCGCTTCGACGCAGCGTTAAGGGATCCTCAGTACGGGCGGTACGGCAGCCGCTCGTGCTTGACCCACTCCTGCACGGACGGCCGTTGCCACTGCGTCTCGGCGAAGCGGCGCACGGCGGGCGGCAGCTCGAATCCGTTCAGGTTGAGCCGCTGCAGCATGAAGGCGAGGTCGGTGTCGGCGGCGGTCCACGGCGCGCCGAAGAGCGAGGTGCGGCCTTCCGGAACGGCGGCTTGCGCGAACGCCATCAGCCTGCGGGCCGCATCCTGCGCCGCCGGAGAGAGCGGTTTCGTCGCGCGCTCGTAGAACATCGTGGTGGTCGCGCGCTCCTCGCGGATGGGCATCAGGTCGCTGCGCACCCAGGCCATGATCTGCCGGGCGCGTGAGCGGTCCCGCACCGAGGTGGGCAGGGCGCGAGGCGTCCCGGGGAACGCGTCGTCCAGGTACTCGACGATCGCGCTCGACTCCGAGAGCGTGAAATCCCCGTGCTGCAGCATCGGTACGCGTCCCGTCAGCGACTTCTGCTGGTACTCGGGACGGTGGTGGTCCTTGTCCGGCAGCGAGACGGCGCGCACTTCGAAGGGGAGCCCTTTCTCCTTGAGCGCGACGTAGCAGGAGAACGCGTACGGGCTGATCCAGAACGAATCCACGGAGAGCGTCAGCGCTGATTCGGCCATGCGCGGGGATTAGCACCAAGCCTGGCAGCGCGCCACAGCGGCGGATGGCGCGAGCGTCGGAGACCGCGCGAGCGTCGGATGCAATATGTCCCGAATCAAGTCGCCGCGGGCCACGAGGTTGCGAGGTGTACGAACGGGCGGAAGCGATGTCAGACCCCGCTGCTAGAAAATAGAGCGTGGGGACGAAGGCGCGACAGCTCACATTGCGCCTGCCGACGTGGGGTGGGCAGCGGAAGCTCGCGGGGCGCAAGCCGAAGGGTGCGCGGGCTCTCGTCTCACATCGGCGAAAGGAGCAGCTGCGGCCGGGATGGGCGGTCCATGTCACGTTGCGAGTGCGCGATCACGTATGGAACCTCCGCAGCCGGCGCTGTTTCTCCGTCATCGAGCGCGCGTTCGCAGAGAGCGGTTCGGCATGCGGCTCGTGCACTTCTCCGTGCAGGGGAACCACATCCACCTGTTGATCGAGACGACTGACAATGAAGCGCTCGCGCGCGGCATGCAGGGACTCACCATCCGCATCGCGAAGGCGCTCAACCGCGTGATGAGGTGGCACGGCCCGGTGTTCGAGGACCACTATCACTCGCGCGTCGTGCGCACGCCCACCGAGGCGGCGCGGGCGGTCGCGTACGTGCTTCGAAATTTCGCGCATCACGCCAAAGCGCGGGGAGAAGAGGTTCCCGACGATGAGGCGGACCCGTTCAGCTCCGCCGCTGGCAGCTGCGCGGATCCACCGCCGGTTTGTGAGCCGCGAACGTGGCTGCTCAGCGTTGGGTGGCGCCGAGGGATCGGGGCCGTGGCGAGCGCCCGAAGACCGTGAGCCGACGGCGAGAGCAGAGCGCACGAACTCGGCAGCCCGGTGCGCTGGTCGAAGGTACCGCAGATGTGCGCGCGAGCCCCCGGATCC
>DASWGQ010000248.1:0-6807 GCA_036393595.1 Myxococcales bacterium
TGCGGCGAACGAGCGAGAACGGGCTCAGGCCCAAGGACGCGACGTTCGGTGCCCCCGAGCGCCTCTGCAGCGCGCGCGCTCCACGGCCTCCCTGCTGCTCGCTCGCTTCCCTCTGCCGTTCCCTCGAGCCCTGGTTGGATTTGGGCGATTGCGCCTGCGCACCGCTCGCCGCCGCAGCCGCCGCTGCCTGGCTCCCGCGCGCAGACTGACTGCCTTCCGAGCTCTTCTCTGCCATGGCTGCTCCTCGCCGAGCGGCGGGCGACCACGAGATGCGGAACTGCCCGGTGCGCGCGACCGGCCAACCTTGCTACCGCGCGATCGAAATTGAAATGCCATCGATTACGCAGCCATCGGTTCAGACACGCTGCCTCTCGCCGTGCATAGGTTGGGCGCGTCATGCGCGGCATTCCCGAGACGATGCGGGCGGCGCGGAGCGCGCGAGCTGCGGTAGCGGAGAACGCACAGGAAGACAGATGGGTGCACCCGGCGCCCCCTCGCGCGGAGGAAAGGGAGTAGGGTCCCGCTGACCGCGGGAAGGAGGCTCCCATGGGAATGAAGGAGATGAAGGACGCCTACGTCGCCAAGATGGAGGCACAGCTCGCCGAGTGGGGCGCGAAGCTGAAGGAGATGAAGGCCAAGGCGGAGAAGGCGGCCGCGCAAGGACGCATCGAGTACCAGAAGAAGCTCGTGCAGTCGAAGGCGCAGGAGAAGCACGACCAGGCGCGCCAGAAGCTCGACGAGATCAAGGCCGCCGGCGAGGAGCGCTGGGAGGCCTTGAAGTCCGGTGTCGAGGGCGCCTGGAAGGAGCTGAAGAAGACCGTCGACTCCACCAAGATGGAGTGAAGGACTGCGCGCGGCCTGCCCAGCGGCGCGGGCGGCGGAGACGACATGGACCAGCGCGCGAGGCCCCGTCACCAGTGGTCGATCCCCGAGCGATTCAACATCGGCGTGGACGTCGTCGACCGCCATGCCGCCGCCGGGACCTCTCCTGCGCTGATCGAGGTCGACCCGTCGGGGAAGGTCACCGAGCTCGGATTCGCGGCGGTCCAGGAGCTGGCCAACCGGCTCGCCAACGTGCTGGGCGCGTACGGGTTGTCGCGCGGCGACCGGGTCGCCATCCTCCTGCCGCAGCGGAAGGAGACCGCGATCGCCCACGTGGCGGTCTACAAGGCAGGGCTGGTCGCGGTCCCCCTCTTCAAGCTGTTCGGCGAGGAGGCGCTGGAGTTCCGGCTGCAGGACAGCGGCGCGCGCGCGGTCGTCACCGACCGGGACGAGCTGCCCAAGATCGAGCGGCTGCGCCAGCGCCTGCCCGAGCTGCGCCTGGTCCTCTGCGCGGATGGTCCGGGCGAGGGCGCCGTCGACCTGCCCGCCGCGCTCGAGCGCGCATCGAGCCGGTTCGATGCCGTCCCGACCGCGGCCGAGGACCCGGCGATCATCATCTATACTTCGGGCACCACGGGCCAGCCGAAGGGAGCGCTGCACGCGCACCGCGTCCTGCTCGGCCACCTCCCCGGCGTCGAGCACCCGCACGACGGATTCCCCCGGCCGGGCGATCGCTTCTGGACGCCGGCGGACTGGGCGTGGATCGGCGGGCTGTTCGACGTGCTCCTGCCCGCCTGGCACCACGGCGTTGCCGTGGTCGCATACCGCGCGCGCAAGTTCGATCCCGGCGAGGCGCTGCACCTCCTGGCGCGGCACGAGGTCCGCAACGTCTTCCTACCGCCGACCGGTTTGAAGCTCTTGCGCGCGTCCGGCGGCCGCGCCTCCGGCGTGCGGCTGCGCACCCTGGCCAGCGGGGGCGAGAGCCTGGGCGAGGACCTGATCGAGTGGGGCCGCGCCACCTTCGGCCTGACCATCAACGAGTTCTACGGCCAGACGGAGTGCAACCTGGTGGTGGGGAACGGCAGCGCCCTGCCGCCGGTGCGCCCGGGATGGATGGGCACCGCCATCCCCGGGCACACGGTCGGCATCGTCGACGAGGCGGGCCGGGAGCTGCCCGCGGGCGAGCTGGGGAGCATCGCGTACCTTCGTCCCGACCCGGTGATGTTCCTGCGCTACTGGCGGAACGAGGCCGCCACCGCCGCGAAGTTCCGCGGCGACTGGCTGGTGAGCGGCGACCTGGGCACGCGCGACGAGGCCGGCTACTTCCGCTTCGTCGGGCGCGACGATGACCTGATCACCAGCGGCGGCTACCGCATCGGGCCCGGCGAGATCGAGACCTGCCTGCAGCGGCACCCCGCCGTGGCGCTCGCCGCCGTGGTCGGCGAGCCCGACCCCATCCGGACCGAGGTGGTCAAGGCGGTGGTGGTGCTCAAGCCGGGCAACCAGCCGACGCCGGCGCTCGCCGCCGACCTTCAAGACTACGTCCGCTCCCGGCTCGCCGCGCACGAATACCCGCGCATCGTGGAGTTCGCCGCCGAGCTGCCGCTCACCGCGACGGGCAAGATCGTCCGCCGCGCGCTGCGCTCGCCGAAACGGTAGCTCCGCCTCTCCTGATCAGAAATGATCAGTCATCGGAGCTCCAGCCTACTGCGGGGCGTGCGCGGCGGTGGCCGAGCAGCGCGGATTGACCGCCACGCCCTCCTGCGCCTGGGCGATCTTCGGGTAGATGATCGGCGAGCTGCCGTCGGGCATGTTCTGCTGCACGACGAAGAGATAGCGCGCCTGGTACCCGTACTCCTCGGGGAAGGCCAGGTACCCGCCAGGGAGGATGGATTCCATCTTGAGCGCCGCGAGCGAGTCGCGCACGCGCTCGCGGTCGACCGACCCCGCCTTCTCGATGGCCGTGAAGAGCGCCCGCGCCGCTTCGTACGCCAACGCCTCGTACCACTCGGGCAGGCGCGAGTACCTGGCCGTGAAGGCCTCCACGAAGGATTTGGCGAGGCCGTTGGTGCCCACCTGCGAGTCCCACCACACGGCCGAGACCACGTAGTCGGTTCCGCCGCGCGGCAGCGCGTCGCGCACCTCCTTCTCCGGCCCGCGCGCGCCGTAGGAGATCACCTTGTGGCACAGGCCCATCGCCAGGTACTGCTTCTGCATGGCGATGTACTCCTGTACGTGCGCATCGACGAGCAGCACGTCGGCCTTCGCGGCCTGGATGCGGGTCAGCAGCGGCTTGAACTCCTTGGTGTTCAGCTCGAACGGCTCGTCGAAGACCAGCTCGAAGGCGGCGCGGTGCGCCGGCGTGTTCGTCACGTAGGTGGAGACGCCCGTGCGCATGTCCTTGCCGTGCGCATTGTTCTCCCAGGCCACGGCGACGCGCAGCGGCTTGGGCAGGTTGCCGGCGCGCTCCTCCTCGTCGATCCACCGCATCAGCGCATTCGCCAGCTGCTGGATCGGGGCGGAGACGCTGAACAGGTACCGGAACCCGCGCTGGTAGAGCGAGGTGGCGGAGCCCGACGAGGTAACGTACGGCACCTTGAGCTTCTCGGCCGCCGCGCTCTGCGATTCGATGATGGGGGTGGAGAAGCTGCCGAGCAGGAAGTCCGCGCCCTGCTTCTGGACCAGGTCCGCGGCCAGGTCTGCGGCGCGCTGCCGGTCGGTGCCGTCGTCGACGATCTTCAGCCGCACGGGCAGCCGGCGCGCGCCCACCATCAGGCCGCCGTTACCCATGGCCTCGGCGAACGCCAGCTCGTACCCGTCGCGAACGCGCGCTCCGGCTTTCGCCTCGCCGCCCGTGAGCGGCAGCGACGCACCGATGACGATCTCGGTGCGCGGGCGTTCGTCGGCCGATGACGCGGTCGCAGCGCACAAGGCCAGCAGCATCACGCTTCCCGGAAGTCTCGACATTTCGGTTCCCCCCTGATGGGCAAAGCTGGATTTCAATCAACCTTTTTGGCGTGTCGCCTGTAAAGGTGCGGCACTCCTACACCCAGCGCTAGCGCTCCTACCCGGCGGCCGTGCTTCCCTGCGGTGAGCTGGCAGGGGGTGACGTGGGCCACGTGCTGGGATTCCTGGAATTCGCGGGCTGCTTTCTGCTCTGGGTGACCTATCTGGTCGTCCTCCGGGCCGTCGCGCACGCGAAGCGACCGGACCGGAAGACCCTGGGGGAACACCCCGATCCGGCCCCCGGTCGGTCCCGCAAAGGCGACCTCGCGAGCCCCGCCGCGAAAAGCATCGCCTGAATCACCGCGAGAGCTGCTCCAGGTGCGCCGCCGCGCTGCGCGCGAGCGCCGGGAGATGGTACCCGCCCTCCAGCATCGAGACGATGCGCCCGCGGGCGAAGCGCTCCGCGACGGTGCGCACCAGCTCGGTGACCCAGGCGTAATCGGACTCCACGAGTCGCAGCATGGCCATGGCGTCGTCGCGGTGGCCGTCGAAGCCGGCGGAGACGAACAACATCTCCGGCTCGAATCGCTCCAGGGCGGGCAGCCACTCCTGCGTGACGGCGGTGCGGAACTCCTCGCTCCCGGCGCCGGCCGGAAGCGGGACGTTCACCATCCGCTCGGAGCGGCCTTCCACGCCGCTGCCTGGATAGAACGGGTGCTGGAAGGTGGAGACCATCAACACGCGGGGATCGTCCCGGAAGATGTCCTCGGTGCCGTTGCCGTGGTGCACGTCGAAGTCCACGATCGCGACGCGCTCGAGGCCGTGCCGTTCGAGCGCGTGCGCCGCCGCCACCGCCACGTTGTTGAAGAAGCAGAAGCCCATCGCGCGCGCCCGCTCGGCGTGGTGCCCGGGCGGCCGCACGCTGCAGAACGCGGACTCGCTGGCGCCGGCGATCACCAGATCGGTCCCCAGGACGCCCGCACCGGCCGCCCGCAGCGCGGCGGGCAACGTGTAGGGATTCAGGGCCGTATCCGGGTCGAGCTGGACCAGCCCGTGCTCCGGCGCGAGCTTCTCCAGGGCGTCGACGTACGCCGCGTCGTGCACGCGCAAGAGCTGCTCGCGGCTGGCGGCGGGAGCCTCGGCCCGGGCCAGGCGGGACTCGAGCCCGGCTTCGGCCACCCCGGCCTCGATGGCGACGAGCCGCTCCGGCCGCTCCGGGTGTCCCTCTCCCATCTCGTGCCGCAGGCAGACGGGATGGCTGATGAACGCGGTGGCCAAGGCTGGTATACTAGCAAAGGGGTCGTGCCATGAGGGGGAACGCTCCGTCGCATCTGCTCGCGTTCGTCGCACTGTCGATCGCGGCCTCGCCGGCGGTCCTTGCGCAAGGCAAGATCCGCGTCGCGATCTGGGAGTTCGAGAACCACGCCGAAAACCACTGGTGGTTCTGGAACAACCTGGGGCCGGCTGCCCGGAACCAGATCGACACCGAGTTCTCGGAGAACCGGGTGCTCTCCTCGAAGTTCAGCGTCGTCGAGCGCGACAAGCTCAAGCTCGCTCTCCAGGAGCAAGGCCTGGCCGCGGCCGGCGCCGTCGATCCGACCACCGCCGCGAAGGTCGGCCGGATCCTGGGCGTCAAGTACGTGGTCACGGGGGCCATCGACAAATTCAACATCGAGAACACGAAAGGCTCCCTCGGCATGTTCGGGGTCGGGGGCTACATGGTGCAGTCGTCGGCCACGATCAACGTGCGGTTCATCGACACCACGACCGCCGAGCGCGTCGTGTCGCTCTCGGCGGACGGCGAGGTCAAGACCGGCGGCGGATCGCTGAAAGGCGCCAGCCTGAGCCGCGAGACCGAGTGGGGAATCGCCAGCGAGACCATCCAGAACGCGGCCAAGGCGGTGGTGGAGAAGCTGGCGGCCGGCGAGTACCTGGCGCGGATCTCGTCTGCCGCGACCCCGGCCGGAGGTGTCGAGGGCAGGATCATCAAGGTCGAAGGGACCCGGGCCTGGATCAATCTGGGCGCGCTGGCCGGAATCAAGGTCGGGGACCGGGTCAACGTGTTCGAGGTGGGCGAGGCGCTCATCGACCCGGACACGGGCGCGAAGCTGGGGGCGGACGAGCGGCAGACCGGCAACGGGGCGGTCGTCGAGGTGCAGAGCAAGTTCGCGGTCATCAACTTCACCGGGGCCGCGAAGCCGAAGGACACCATCCGGAAGCAGTAACAATTCCTCCCGGGCGGCGCCGGCGATCCTCAGCGCCGGCGCTTGCGAGCGAAGGCCTGCACTCTCTCGACCATCTCGCCGGCGACCAGCCGCGCCTTCTCCACCACGCGCTCGCTCCCGAAGCGGGGGTCATAGCTCACCGTCGTCGAGGGCGGCATGGAGACCGCCTCCGCCGTCCCGGTGGTCTCGCCGGTGAGATCGATCGAATAAGTCTGCACGGCCAGGGCGGTCTCGAAGCTCCGGGCCGCGTTCTCCCCGAGCGATGTGACCCGGGCGTCGACGCCGATGTCCGCCTTCGCCGCGTTGCGTACGCTGCGCAGCCCGGCCTTCTCCAGGGCTTCGTCCACCGCGGTCCGAAGCGCGCCGCACACTTCTCGCGCGCCCGCGCACTGGAAGAACACCGAAGGCGCGGCCGCCACTGCTCCGGCGCCCGGCGCGGCGCCGGCACCGGCCACGGCGACGGCGGGATTCCTCGAAGCTTCGCGCGGCTCGCGAGCGGGCTTGGCGACGGCTCGCGGCGGTGGCGCCGACGGCGGAGGAGGCTCCGGCCGCTTCGCTCGCTGGTCCGGATCCGGGGTTCCGACCTCGCTGCCCGGCGCGTTCTCCGAACCGCTCGCGCGAGTCTCGATCTTCGGCGGAACCGGGGGCGGCTTCTCCGGGGCGGGCTCGTCGGAACTACCCAGCCAGCGAGCGACGAGCACGCCCGCGAGGACGAGTGCGGCCATGCCGGCTCCGGCGAGAAGCATGCCCAGCCACGGACGGCCGCTGCCCGGCCGCGCGTCGAGGAGCCGGGTCCGGGCGGCCGTCGAACCGA
>DASWGQ010000249.1:0-1994 GCA_036393595.1 Myxococcales bacterium
GGCTGTTGACGACCCCGGAGGCGCGCGGTACTGCCGCAGTCGGATGCGCCTCGCCCGGCCCTGGGTCCTCGCCGCGCTCTGCTGGACGCTCGGCGCGTGCAAGAAGACGGCGCCGCCGCACACCGTGGGTCTGGCGCTCGACGTGGGCGGGCGCGGCGACCAGTCCTTCAACGACGGCGCCTTGCGCGGCCTGGAGGCGATGGCCGCGGGGCTGCGCTACACCCCGCGCGGCTACGAGCCCCTGCCGGACGGGGAGTACCGCAGGCTCCTCGGACCGCTCGCGCTGCCGCACCTGGGGATCCCCCCGCCTCTCGTGCTGCAGGGCAAGGCGCAGGAGGACTACGAGCCGAACCTGCAGCTCCTGGTCGACCAGGGCGCCGAGCTGGTGGTGGGGGTGGGCTTCATGATGGAGCCGGCCACGCGCAAGGTGGCGCGCGACAACCCGCGCGCCAAGTTCCTGCTCATCGATAGCCCGGTGCTCGACGACGCCGGCAAGCCCACCACCCTCCCCAACGTGCGCGCGGTCGTCTTTCGCGAGCACGAGGGCAGCTTCCTCGCCGGCGCGCTGGCGGGCGAGCTGACGCGCACCGGCAAGCTCGGGTTCGTGGGCGGGATGCAGCTCCCGCTCATCCAGAAGTTCGAGGTGGGCTTCCGAGCCGGCCTGCGCGCCGTCAATCCGGCGGCGGCCCGCGACGTGCTGGTCGCCTACACGGGCAGTTTCGACGACGAGCGCAAGGGCGTCGAGGTCGGGCAGGACCTCTACCGGCGCGGTTGCGACATCGTCTTCCATGGCGCCGGGCTCGACGGGCTGGGCGTGATCAGGGCCGCGCAGCAGGCCGGACGCTGGGTCATCGGCGTGGACAGCGACCAGGGCCACGTCGCCCCGCGGAACGTGCTCACCAGCATGATCAAGCACGCCGACCTGGCCGTGTACCACGCGGTCCGCGACGCCGTGAACGGAAGCTTCACCGGCGGCGACGTCGTGCTCGGCCTGGCGGAAGGCGGGGTCGGGCTGGCGCCTCTCGGAGGCGACGCGGATCCGGCCGTCACGGGCGCGGCGCGCGCCGCGGCGCTCAAGGACGTGGAGGTCCTGCGTGCAGCGGTCGTTTCCGGCCGCATCGCGGTGCCGGCGACGCCGCAGGAGCTGGCGCGGTTCGACCCACCCACTCCCGAGGCGCTGGGGCTCGCGGCGGCGCGTGGGCCTTGAGCGCGCTCGAGCTGCGCGGGATCGTGAAGCGGTTCGGCGGCCTGGCCGCGGTCGACGGGGTCACGCTCTCGCTCGAACCGGGCGAGGTGCTGGCGGTGGTCGGCGAGAACGGCGCCGGGAAGAGCACGCTCGCCGGCGTGGCGTGCGGGCTGTACAGAGCCGACGCAGGCAGCGTTCGCGTGCTGGGGCGCGAGCTGCCGCCCGGCGATCCGCGCGCTGCCATCGAGGCCGGACTGGGGGCCGTCTACCAGGACTTCACGCTCGTGCCGCCGCTGCGCGTCTGGGAGAACGTGGTGCTCGGGCGGGAGCCGCGCCGCCTGGGGGTGCTCGACGCCCCGCGCGCGCGCCGCGAGGTCGCCGCCGCCGCCGAGGGAGCCGGCCTCCGGCTGGAGGTGGATGCGCGCGTCGAAGCGCTGAGCGTCGCCGCGCAGCAGCGGGTGGAGATCGTCAAGCAGCTGTGGCGCGGAGCGCGGGTGCTGATCCTCGACGAGCCCACTTCCGTCCTGGCGCCGGGCGAGGTCGACGGGCTGCTCCGGACGGTGCGCGCGCTGGTTGCCGGCGGCCGTGCGGTCGTCTTCATCTCGCACAAGCTGCGCGAGGTGCTCGCGGTGGCGGACCGGATCGCGGTGCTGCGGCGCGGGAAGCTGGTCCAGGTGACGCCGGCATCGGGCACCTCGGCGACCCAGCTCGCGGAAGCGGTGATGGGCGGACCGGAGGAACCGACCGCGACGCCGACCTCGACGCCGACCTCGACCTCGACCTCGACGCCGACCTCGACCTCGACCTC
>DASWGQ010000250.1:0-2406 GCA_036393595.1 Myxococcales bacterium
AGCGCGCGCGCTTCTTCGCCGGATCGTGGGGCGCTCGCTACGTCGATGCCGGTCCGCGCGGCCACCTGAACAGCGCGTCCAATTTGGGCCCTTGGCTCGAGGGGCAGGCGCTGCTGGAAGAGCTGCTGCACGGGTAACCGCGCAGGCCGTGGCGTACCAGTCCGGAACCAGCCCAGGTCCTCAATGACGCAAGAGCGCCGCAGCGGGAAGCGAGACGAGAAACCGCTCCAACGACGCGTCGAAGGCTTCTGGCGTCTCGAGGAACGGGGCATGCCCGGCCTCGAAGGTTTCGAGCTTCGCATTGGGAAAGCGGCGGATGGCGGGGAGGTTGCGGCGGAGTTGGAGGATGCGATCGCGCTTCGCCCAGGCCACGAGCACGGGGCAGCTTACTTGTGGCACGAGGGATCGCAGGTCGGCTTCGGGCGCGGAGAAGCTCGTCCAAGCCTGAGCGAGCACCGGGGCGACCTCCCGCGCGGTGGCGACGATGCGGGCGCGCTGGGCGGCCGCGGCCCGGCCCGGAAGCACGATTCGATAGTAAAGGGCGAAGGCAGCCGGGAACCACCGGGCGCCGTGCGCCCCGAGCGCGAAGAACCGCGCGAACAGCCAGCACACCGTCCGCCCCAACCAATCGGCCCGGTCGATCCCGCCTGGATTCGCGAGCACCAGGCCCCAGACCCGCTCCGGATGGGAAGCCGCAAAGCGCAACGCGGCCGCCCCGCCGATGGAGTTGCCGAGGAGCACTGCCTTGTCCACCCCGATGGCGTCCAGGAACCCACGCAGCAGTTCGGCATAGCGCGCCGCGGACGTTACCACCCGGTCGGGACCGGAATTTCCCTGGCCGGGCCAGTCGAGCGCGATGACCCGGAAGCGGCCCTGAAATCGCTCTCGGATCCGGGCGAAGTCGCTCGCGCCGTGGCCGACGGCATGAAGGCACACCAGCGTGGGTCCGCCCCCATCGGCGTCGAAGGCGAGACGCACGCCGTCGACCTCAACGGTAGCTGCCGTAGCGCCGATGACCGATCTGTGATTCATATGATATACATATCACATGTTCCGCCCGCGCACACCCGCCCTGGTCCTCCGCCGCAGGCATGCCCGCGGGCGAGGCAGCGGAGCGAAGACGAGGGAGCGCCTCGTGCAGGCGGCGGCCATGGAGTTCAACCAGGTTGGCTACCACGGCACCAACTCCAACCGCCTCGCCCGCCGCGCCGGCTTCGCGCCCGCGGTCTTCTACCAACACTTCCGCGACAAACGCGCTCTCTTCCTCGCCGCCTACGAGGCCTGGGTGTCCGCGGAATGGTCGGCTCTCGAGGTCCACGCCGGGCGGACCGCCGATGCGCGTTCGCTCGCGCGCGCGATCGTCGCCGAGGTGCTCGCGCAGCACCGGCGGTGGCGCGTCTTCCGCGCCAGCCTGCGTGCGCTCGTCGCAGCCGATCCCGTGTCGAGGCGCTTCCACCAAGGGCAACGCCGGCGCCAGCTCCGCTGGCTCGCCTCGCTTCGCGCCTCCGCCGGGCGCCCGGCTCGGTCGCCGGAGGAGGATTTCCTGCTCCTGTGCTCGGTAGAGCGGGTCTGCGACGCGGCCGCTGACGGCGAGCTCGCCGCGCTCGGCCTGTCGGTCGGGGAGGTGCGTCGCCGCCTCGAGGACCTGGTGCGCGCCCACCTCGCGGGGGCGAGCGTCACTCATCAGTGAGGTGCGTCGACGTCCATGACGCGGATCAGCTTCCTGTTCACGAATTCGTGGATGTCGAGGTGCGAAAGCTCGCGCCCGTAACCCGAGCTTGATGCCACCGAAGGCGGCTCGCTGATCCGCTCGGTGGCTTGCTCGGGTGACCCGCTTGCGTCATTCCGAGAAGGGTGGTCATGGCGCTGGCGGCGGGCAGCGGCGGTGGGCCAGGTCGCGACCAGCCGCGAGCTTGCGCTGGAAGTATTGCCGCTCGGCGGGGCTGCGGGCCAGCCGCAGGGCGCGGCGGAACTCTTCCGCGGCCTGTGGCGCATGCCCAGCACGCAGGTGCAGCTCGCCGAGTGCCGCGGGGTAAAACGGATAGCGCACCAGTCGGTCGCGGCCGGGCAGCGCCTGCAGCTCCGAAAGGCCGCGCTCCGGACCTTCGAGCTGCGCCAGCGCGATCGCGCGGTTCAGCGCGACCACCGGCGTGGGATGCTGCGCGTACAGCGCGTCGTACAGGGTCACGATCGCGCGCCAGTCGGTGTCGGCGAAGCTCGGCGCGAAGCAATGCTCCGCCGCGATGGCGGCCTCGAGCAGCAGCGCAGTGGGCGGCTCGGACACGGCGCGCGAGAGCCAGCGCGCTCCTTCCGCCGCCAGGGCGCGGTCCCATGCCGAGCGGTCCTGCTCCTCGAGGGGCACCAGGGCGCCCCTCGCGTCGAGACGGCCAGGAAGGCGCGCCGCGT
>DASWGQ010000251.1:0-3484 GCA_036393595.1 Myxococcales bacterium
GCTCGCGGCGGCGGGCGGGCTCATCCTCATGGCGCTGCAGGCCCTGCGCTGGTGGGTGGTGATGCGGCCCCTGCTCGCGTTGACCTACGGGCAGGCCTACCGCGCGCTGATGGTCGGCTTCGCCTTCAACGTGCTGCTGCCCGCCCGGGGCGGCGACCTCCTGCGCGTGCAGTACCTGGGGAAACGCACGGGCGTCAGCCGCGCCAAGCTGCTCGGGACCGAGATCGTCGATTTCTGGAGCGACAAGTGGGGCTGGGTGGCGGCGTTCCCGGTGGTCTGTCTGCTCGGATCGCCGCCGGCGTGGCTGTTTCGCGCGCTGCTCCTCATCGCCGCGGCGGTCCTCGGCGTCGGCGTGCTCCTCGCCTTGATGGGCAGCGGGCTTTGGCGCGGGCCGCGCACGCCGGCCTTCATCGCCAACCTGCGCGACGGATTCGCGGTGAACCACTGGAAGCGGCTCCTGGCGGTGGAGACGCTCATCGCGCCGCTGCCTTGGCTGTGGGAGACGTTCGTCATCGCGCTGGCCGGGCATGCGCTAGGTCTCGACCTGTCGCCGATGCAGGCCTTCGCCGCGCTGACCGCCTTCAACGTCGCCACCGCGGTGCCTTCGCCCGGCAACGCCGGCTCGTTCGAGGCGGGCGGCACGCTGGCGCTCGCCGCGTTCGGTGTTCCGAAGGAAACGGCGCTCGCGTTCATCTTCCTCTACCACCTGACGCAGATCGTCCCCGGATTCGTCGGCGGCGTGCTGGTCCTGGCGGTGGAGGGCCAGCAGATCTTCGGCCGCGAGGGACTGTTCCGCCTGCGCCGGCCCGAGCTGCCGCTGGATCCCCCGGTGGTGCCGGAACCCGATCCGGGCCAGGCGCATCCGACGCGTCAGTGCACGAGCACGAACCCGGCGTAGTCCGCGGCGCTGATCGAGCGGGTCTGATCCCCGTCGCTCATCAGGCCCACGCCGACGAAGTCCGGCACGTCCCCTTCGAAGTGCGCGCGGAACTCGGCGGAAGGATCCACCTCCTCCTCCTTCCACACGTTGGTCGGGCCGCCGGACTCCAGCACCACCGTGTCCTGCACGACGAAGAGGTTGCGCTTCTGGTCGCACACCGCGCCCTTCACCCCCTCGGTGCTCCAGACGTACTTGATCGAGTACCACTTGAGGCCGCGCTTCCAGGAGATGTAGACGACCGCGGCGGAGTCGCCGAGCCCGGGGACGCACTCGTTCCCCTTCGTCGGCAGGACCAGCGCGCGCCACTTCCAGCGCACCGCCTTGGTGCGCTGCCGCAGCGAGTCCGGCACCTCGGCGGCGAGCGTCACCGTCTCCAGGGGAGGCCGGTAGACCGCGCGGATGTACGAGGCGTCGGAGTCGTTGATCAGCCGGTAGTAGCTGACCGGGCCGGAGTATCTCTCCACCACCCGGAAAGAGTGGACGTCGAGCTTCGTTTCTGCGAGCTGTGGCCGGTTTTCCTCGGCGGAAGTCGTGCCGGCGGGGCCCGGTGCCTCCGCGGAGGTAGCGGCCAGCAACAGCGGGAGCACGAGGCCAAGGCTGGTCGGCCCGAGGTTCACTGGCGCCGCAGCTTAGCGGAGACCCGTAATTGCGCCAGTCCTTTGAAATGATGGTAGAAGCCCCCGCCATGCCGGAACCCGACGTCGAGCTGCGCGGCCTCGCGCCGCGCTGGGGAGCGGCGTGCGCGGCAGCGGTGGCGCTGTGCGTCGCTGTGGGCCTGTGGCTCCGCTTGCGAGGGCTGTCGGCCGAGGGCTTCGGCGACGACGAGGTGCACAAGTGGCTCGCGGCGCTCCGCTACCTGCACGGCGACCTGTCGGGGGACGACGTCGAGCACCCCATGCTGATGAAGGTGTTCATCGCCGCCTTCGCGCTGGTCGGCAACCGGCTGGGCTGGGCGCCGGAGACGATCACCCGCCTGCCCAACGCGCTGGCGGGCGCGCTCTCCATCTGGGTGGTGGCGCTCCTGGGGCGGCGCCTGTTCGGACGGGCGGCGGGCCTGTGCGCCGCCGCGCTCGCGGCGGTGTCGACCACCTACGTCGGCTACCAGCGCATCGCGAAAGAAGACACGCTCCTCGGCCTGTTCCTCATGCTGCTCCTGTGGTGCGTGGCGGAGGCCCGGGCCGCGGCGGAGGACGGCCGGACCGAGGCGCAATACCGGTGGGAGCTCGGCGGCGCCGCCAGCGTGGCGGGCATGCTCGCCTCCAAGTACTTCTTCTTCCTCACCCCGATCCCGCTCCTGGCCTACTTCTGGCTCCGCCCGGTCTCGTCGTGGCGCCTCCCCGCGCGCCGGTGGTTGCAGCTCATCGGGCTCGCGGCCGCGATCTGGATCTGCCTGGACTGGACGCCGTTCCTGCCGTCCACCTGGGAGTACGCGAAGACCTACACCACCGGGCAGCAGACCGTGCACGGCAGCCTGTTCTTCATGGGGCGCGTCTACCACAACCTGGTGGAGTTCGGGCTGCGCGGGACGCCGGCCTGGTTCTACCTGGTGTTCGCAACCGTCAAGCTCGCGCCGGTGACGGTGCTGTTCGCGGCCGCGGGGCTCGCCGCCGCGATCCTCCAGCGCCGGCCCGCGCACCGCATCGTGCTCTCCTGGCTGGTGGTGTGGTTCCTGGTGCACTCGGTGTCGGGATCGAAGTGGGGGCGCTTCTTCACCGCCGTGCTGCCCGCGTTCCTGCTGCTGGCGGGCTACGGCGCGGCGCTCGCCGTCTCTTGGATGCGCCAGCGCCGTCCGGCGTGGGCGAGCCCCGCCGCAGGGGCCGTAGTGGTGCTTCTGGTCGGCGGGGAAGCGCGGGCCGCGCTGGCGCACGCGCCCCACTACCGGCTCTACATCAACGCCTTCGGCGGCGGAGACGGCAACGTCGACTGGTTCTTCCCGCACTGCGACTATTTCGACACGGGCTTTCGCGAGGCGATCCAGCAGATCGCGGCGGGCGCGGAGCCGGGGGCGGAGGTGGCCACCGAGATCGAGTGGCCCGGCGAGTTGTACGCAGAGCGCTTCGGGCGCCCCGACCTGCAGCAGACGCTGGTGCGGCGCGGGCGCGCCTGCCGCTCCGGCCAGCCGTGTTACGTCGTCGTCCAGATCGGCCGGCTCTATTTCCTCAACGCGGACGCGGTGCGGTCGCTTGCGAAGCGAGAGCCCTGGACGACGGTGCGCGTCCGGGGCGAGGACGTGGTGAAGGTGTACCGCCTCCCGCCCGGCGAGTCGCCGTTCCCGGACGAGAACTCGCCGGCGCCCGCGCAGGCGCAGCGCCAGCTGTGAAGGATCAGAGGCGCGCGCACTTCTGGGACGGCTCGCGGGCGGCTTTCAGCTTCAGCTCCACGATGCGGCCGGTCGTCTCGTCTAGGGTCAGCTCCAGCTCCTGCGCGTCCTTGGTGCACGTCAGGCGGAACGCGCCCTGCTTCGCTCCGTCGCCGGGGCCGGCCGCGCCCAGCTGGCAGGGGCCGTGCGCGGTGAGCTGCTTCTTCGCGGCCGCGGGGTCGAGC
>DASWGQ010000252.1:0-4011 GCA_036393595.1 Myxococcales bacterium
ACCTCGCCGCGCTTGGCCTTGCGCAGCCCGGTCATCATGAACTCGCCCAGGAGCTCGTTCTGCGCGGCGATCTCGCTCTCGCCCTGCAGCACGGTGATCTTCGCCGAGGTCTGGTCGTCCTTCACGGTGGTGAAGACGTGGTGGGCGCTGGTCGGCACCGTGGTGTTCTTCGGGAGGATGCTCTGGAAGAACCCGCCCGCGATGGCGATTCCGAGCGAGTGCGGGGTCACGTCGAGGAGCAGCATCTCCTGCTCCTGGTGCATCAGCATCGCGCCCTGGATCGCCGCCCCGAGCGCCACCGCCTCGTCGGGGTTCACCGCCTTGGAAGGCTCGCGTCCGAACATCTGCCGAACCCGGGCCTGGAGCAGCGGCATGCGCGTCTGGCCGCCGACCAGCAGCACGTCGCCGAGCTGGGTGGGCTTCACCTTCGCCTCGGCCATCACCTGCTCGCACACGCCCAGGCAGCGGTCGACCAGGTCGCGGGTGAGCGCCTCCAGCTGCGGCCGGGCGAGCGTCGCTTGGAGATGGAGCGGCCCGGCGCCCTGCGCCGTGGCGATGAAGGGCAGGTTGATCTCCATCTGCTGCGTGTTGGACAGCTCGCACTTGGCCTTCTCGGCCGCGTCCCGCAGGCGCTGCAGGGACATCTTGTCCTTGCGCAGGTCGATGCCGTGCTTCTCCAGGAAGGGCTGCGCCAGCCAGTCGACGACGCGGTTGTCGAAGTCGTCCCCGCCCAGCAGCGAGTCGCCGCCGGTCGCCTCGACCTCGAACACGCCCTTGTACATGTGGAGCACGGTGAAATCGAAGGTGCCGCCGCCCAGGTCGAAGACGCAGATCTGCTTCTCGCCGATCTGCTTGCCGAACCCGTACGCCAAGGACGCGCTGGTCGGCTCGTTGACGATCCGGATCACGTCCAGGCCGGCGATGCGGCCGGCGTCCTTGGTCGCGTTGCGCTGCGAGTCGTTGAAGTAGGCCGGGACGGTGATCACCGCCTTGGTGACCGGCTTGCCGAGGAACGCCTCGGCGTCGAGGCGTAGCTCGGCGAGCACCATCGCGCTGATCTCGGGCGGCGAGCAGGTGGTCTCTCCGAGCTGGATGAGCAGGTCGTCGCGCTCCTTGTCGTGCGGCACCACCGTGTAGGGCAGGCGCGCCAGGGCTTCCTGCGTGGAGCGCGACGACCACTTGCGCCCCATCAGCCGCTTGACGCTGACCACGGTGCGCTCGGCGTTGGTGACCGCCTGGCGGCGGGCGAGGGCGCCGACCAGCCGCTTCCCGTTCTTGGCGATGGCGACGACCGACGGGGTCAGCCGGTACCCGCTGCGATTGGGAATCACCACGGGCGTGCCGGCCTGCACCGTCGCGACGACGCTGTTGGTGGTGCCCAGATCGATGCCGATGACCGGTTCCGCCATCGCTCACACGCGCTTGAGCAGCGCGCGCGCCTCCTTGTGATCGGCCTTCGCCTGCAGGACGCGGGTCAGCTCGGCGCGCGCCTTCACCTTGAGCCCGAGGGTCACGAAGGCGCTCGCCAGCAGGAAGCGCGTCTCCACGTCGTCGGGCGCGATCTCCACCGCGCGCGTGGCGAAGGTGCTCGCCTGCTGGTGATCGCCGAGCGCGGCGGCGCAGCGTGCCGCGGCGGCCGCGGCCACGGCGTTGGTGGGATCCATCTGGAACGACTGCGAGTACGTCTTGAGCGCCGCCTGGAGGTCGCCTTTCTCCTCCTGCTCGCGCCCCCCCTTGAGCGCGAGCTGCGAGCGGGATCGGGCCGCCTCGCGCTCCAGCTCGGTGAGCTTCTGCGCGATCTCGCCGCGGCGCGGGTCGAGCTCGCGCGCCGCCTTGAGCGCGGCGATCGCCTGGGCCCGCTCTCCGTTCAGCGCCAGCTCGAGCGCCTCCTCGTACAGCTTGTGCGCCGCGCCGATGCGCGCGAAGCCCTTGGTGCGCAGCAGCCGCTCGCGGCCCTCGCGCTGGCGCCTCTCCTGCTCCTCGCGGCTGAGCGCGCGCCGATCCATCGCCTCGCGCTCGCGGTGGGAGAGGCGCTTCTTGAGCACCTG
The DNA here is from genome assembly GCA_036393595.1 of Myxococcales bacterium. Lineage (GTDB taxonomy): Bacteria > Myxococcota > Myxococcia > Myxococcales > 40CM-4-68-19 > VBKO01. The sequence continues at coordinate 2,049 of DASWGQ010000252.1, forward strand.
GTCGTACTCCGTGCGCGCGTCCTCGTCGGACAGCACCTGGTACGCCGCGGAGAGCTTCTGGAAGGCGCGCGAGAGCAAGGGCCCGAACTCGCCCACGTTCTTGCGGAACCAGGCGTCGGGATGGTAGCGGCGCGAGCGGTCGAGGTACGCGCGCCGGATGGTGCCGCCGTCCGCGTCGGGAGTCACGCCCAGCAGGTCGTAGAGCGAGATGTCGCGTCCGACGGCCTCGAACGTGCGGAGCTCGTTCTGCAGTTCCGGGGGGAGGTCGGTGCCTCCGCTGGCTGGGGTCGGAAGGGTGGCCATGATCCTCCGGCCGAGCGGCCGCGATCCTCGAAACAGTATCGTACCGGTGTCACCGCACAAAGCCAGGATCAGGCCTGTGCGATGGCCTGCGCGAGCAGCTTTGCGCCCTCGTGGATCTCGTTCTCCGACACTGTGAGCGGAGGTGCGAGGCGCAGCACCCGATCGCCGATCGCGTTCACCAGGAGCCCCAGCTCGCGCGCCTTGGCGACCACCTTGGGCGCGAGGTCCTCCGCGAGCAGGACGCCGCGCAACAGGCCCAGGCCGCGCTCTCCCGCGGCGCGCGGCGTCGCCTGGGGCAGCGCGGCCAGCCGCGCCTGCAGCACTTCCGAGACGCGCCGGACGTGGTCGAGGAGCCCACCTTCGAGCAGATCCACCACCGCGCAGGCGGCGGCGGTCGCCACCGGGTTGCCGCCGAAGGTGCTGGCGTGCGTCCCCGGCGTGAAGACCTTCGCCAGCTGGTCCTTCGCGAGCAGCGCGCCGAGGGGCAATCCGCCGGCGATGCCCTTGGCGAGGCTCATCGCGTCCGGCTCGATCCCGAAGTGCTGGTGCGCGAACATCTTCCCGGTGCGGCCCATCCCCGTCTGGACCTCGTCGAGCAGCATCAACGCGCCGCGCCTGGTGCACAGCTCGCGCACGGCCTTGAGGTAGCCGGCCGGCGCGGTGATCACTCCAGCCTCGCCCTGGAGCGGCTCGAGCAGGACCGCGCAGGTCTTGTCGGTGACGGCGTCCTCGAGCTGCTTCACGTCGCCGTAATCGACGAAGCGGAACCCCGCCGGGAGCGGCCCGAAGCCTTGCTGGTACTTGGGCTGCCCCGTCGCCGCCAGCGAGCCCATCGTGCGCCCGTGGAAGGATTCGTTCATGCAGACGATCTCGATGCGCTCCGGGTGCCCGCTGTCCACGTGCCAGCGCCGGGCGAGCTTGATCATCGCCTCGTTCGCCTCGGTGCCGCTGTTGCAGAAGAAAGCGCGGTCCGCGAAGCACAGCCGGGTCAGCTTCTCGGCCAGGCGGACCTGCGGCTCGGTGAAGTAGAGGTTCGACGCGTGCCAGAGGAGCTTGGTCTGCTCCAGCACCGCCTCGCGCACCCGCGGGTTCGCGTGGCCGACCGAGACGGTGGCGATGCCGCCGATGAAGTCGAGGTACCTCTTGCCGTCGGCGTCCCACACCGCGGTCCCTTCGCCGCGCACCAGCGCGACCGGCTGCGTCCGGTAGTTCTGGAAGAGCACCTTCCCGGCCCGAGCGACGAGGTCCTTGTTCGCCATGCGGACGAGTGTAGCAGACGGCCGCGCGAGATCGCGGCGCGGCTTCAGCAGTTGCCCTGCGAGACGGTGACGTTGCGGTAGGTGGTGTCCGTGCAGCACTTCAAGCCGCAGGACCGGGCGCGAGAAGGACGACACCGCCGCGCTAGGGGCGGCGGGTGCGGACGTACTCGATCAGGTTGTCGAGGTAGCTCTCGATCGGCGGGCAGCGGATGCCGGTCCCGTCGAGGATCTCCAGCGTGTGCCGGCTGGAATAGAAGCTGAGATGGTTGACGTAGGCGATGGCGGCGCGCTGCTCGCGCGTCAGCCGCTCCAGGCCGGGGAGCTTGAGCAGCGCATCCGTCAGCTTGTAGCCGAGCGATAGCCGAGGCAGCTTCTTCCCGCTGCGTTGCGCGATCGTCTCG
>DASWGQ010000253.1:0-3706 GCA_036393595.1 Myxococcales bacterium
CCGGGAGGAGGGCTTCTGGCCTAGGCTGTCAGGAGACTGTTCGCCTCAGGCGCGCCCGCACACCCGGCACTCGACGGTGCCGGGACAACAGGCGCACTTGCGGGAGGCGAGAGACACGATTCACAAGCTCCTAGCGGGGTCGCCGCGGGATGTCAAGCAAGGCCGCCGCGCCGGGGGCCGAATCCACTGGAATCCCAGGCGATTTACGCGGCGCGGCAGGCGCGCTGCCAGAGTTGCGCCGGCCCGGCGAACCTGCTAGAAAACCGCGCCCCGCAAAGGGAAGCTCCGGCGCGGGTCCCGTCGTTCCAAGAAGTCCGCAACACCCACTACGCACACCTCCCGATCCGGGCAGGGTTCCCCCCTGGGGCCTGCCGTGGGCGCGACGGAGGTGGAGGAGAAAAAACGATGTCCGAGAACGTCCAGACCGCAGATCCAACCGAATCGCCGCCCGCCAGCATGCAGCAGGCGATGCAACCCGCGCAGGGCATCACCATGCGCCAGTTGCTCGAGGCCGGCGTGCACTTCGGGCACCAGACGAAGCGCTGGAACCCGAAGATGAAGCCCTACATCTTCGGCGCCCGCAACGGCATCTACATCGTCGACCTGCAGAAGACGGTCCGCCTGGCGCGCGAGGCGTTCAAGTTCGCCAGCGACATCTGCTCGCGCGGCGGCAGCGTGCTGTTCGTGGGCACCAAGAAGCAGGCGCAGGACGCGGTGATCGAGGAAGCGACGCGCTCCGCCCAGTTCTACGTGGTGAACCGCTGGCTCGGCGGCACGCTCACCAACTTCAAGACCATCAAGAGCGGCATCGATCGCCTGAAGACGGTGGAGAAGATGGCCGGCGACGGCACCTTCGAGAAGCTGCCCAAGAAGGAAGTGGCGATCCTCCAGAACGAGATGGAGAAGCTGAAGAAGAACCTGGGCGGCATCCAGGAGATGTCGCGGCTGCCGGGCTGCCTGTTCGTGATCGATCCCAAGAAGGAGCACATCGCGGTGCACGAAGCGATGCGGCTCGGCATCCCCATCGTCGCGCTGGTCGACACCAACTGCGACCCCGAGGGCATCGACTACGTGATCCCGGGGAACGACGACGCGATCCGCTCCATCCGGCTGTTCTGCAGCAAGATCGCGGACGCGGCCATCGAGGGGAAGGCGCGCTACCAGGCGCACGGCGGCGGCCAGGAGGCGCAGGCGGCCGAGGGCGAGGCGGGCGAGGACCGGGACTCGGCCAGCGAGCGGCGCGGCAAGCGCGGCGGCGGCCGGGGCGGGGCGGGGCGCGGCGGTCCGCGCAGCCGGCCCGTGGTCTCGCGCGAGGGCGGACCGGAGGTCGAGGTGGTCCGCAAGCCGCAGCTCGGCGGTGGCGACGGCGAGGCCGCCGCGCCTGCCGAGGAAAAGCCGGAGGCGTAAGCGAGATGGGAGAGATCACGTCGGCGATGGTGAAGGACCTGCGCGAGAAGACCGGCGCGGGGATGATGGACTGCAAGAAGGCGCTGCAGGAAGCCGGTGGCGACCTGGAGAAGGCCGTCGACTGGCTGCGCAAGAAGGGGCTCGCGACCGCACAGAAGAAGGCCGGGCGCTCGGCGACCGAGGGCGCCGTCGGCTCGTACATCCACATGGGCGGCAAGGTGGGCGTGCTGGTCGAAGTGAACTGCGAGACCGACTTCACCGCGCGGAACGAGAAGTTCCAGGCGCTGGTGAAGGACCTCGCCATGCACATCGCCTGGGGCAATCCCAAGTACGTGCGCCGCGAGGACGTGCCGCACGACGTGATCGAGCGGGAGAAGAACGTCCACCGCGCGCAGCTGCTCGAGCAGGGCAAGCCCGAGGCGATGCTGGACAAGATCATCCCGGGCAAGCTGGAGAAGTTCTACGCGCAGGAGTGCCTCCTCGATCAGCCGTTCTTCAAGGACCCGGACGGCAAGCGCACCGTGCAGCACGAGGTGAACGCGGCCATCGCGGTGATCGGGGAAAACGTGCAGGTGCGCCGCTTCACCCGGTACGCGCTCGGCGAAGGCCTGACGAAGGAGACGAAGGACTTCGCGGCCGAAGTGTCCGCGGCGGTCGGCAAGGCGTAGCGGCCCCCGAGGCCATGTCCGGCCCGGTGTCGCCCGTCCGCACCGGGTCGGGCATGATGCTGCATCAGCGATGACCACCATCGGCAACGAGGCGCAGGAGTTCTTCCGGGGCTTGCGGGACCGGATCTCCGCCCGGCTCGAGGAGCTGGACGGCGGCCGGTTCGAGCGCAAGGACTGGCGGCGCGAGGGCGGCGGCGGCGGGGAGATGAGCGAGCTGCGCGGGCAGGTGTTCGAGAAGGGCGGCTGCAACTTCTCGGCGGTGTGGGGGGACAAATACCCCGCAGCGGTCGACCAGGCGTCGACCCCGACCCCGACCTCGAAACAGCGCGATGATGACGTGAAGCTCGGGATTCGTCCCCCGACCGCCCAGGAGCTCGCCGGCAAACCCTTCTTCGCCACCGGCGTCTCGCTCGTCCTGCACCCCCGCAACCCCTTCGTGCCCGTCGTGCACATGAACGTCCGCTACCTCGAGGCCGGCGACGTCTCCTGGTTCGGCGGCGGGATGGACCTGACTCCTTGCCGCGAGTTCGTCGAGGACACGCGCCACTTCCACCGCGTGCTGCAGAAGGTCTGCAACGCGCACGGCCCGGGGCTGTACGATCGCTTCTCGCGCTGGGCGAGGGAGTATTTCTTCATCGGCCACCGCGATAGCGAGCGCGGCGTCGGCGGCATCTTCTTCGACTACCTGCGGGGCGAGGAGCGCTGGTCGTTCCTCCGCGACGTCGGCGAAGCCTTCCTGCCCGCCTACGCCCCGCTGGTCGAGCGCCGCCGCGCGACTCCGTACTCCGACGAGGACCGCGCCCAGCAGCTCCGCTGGCGGGGCCGCTACGTCGAGTTCAACTTGATCTACGACCGCGGCACGCTCTTCGGGCTGCGCACCGGCGGCAACGTCGAGGCCATCTTCATGAGCCTCCCCCCGCTCGTCGCCTGGTGATCAAGGAGCGGCTTCGAGGATTTTCCTCTCGGCATCCGTCAGCCGGTCGAGGAGCGTCGGGTCTCCCTCGACGAGGCTGTGCGCGTCCGCGAGATCCTGCAGCCGCTTCGATCGCCGCCTCGCGGCATCCGATCCCGCGCGAAGCTTCTCGCGGAGCAGGTCGAACTTTCCGATCACTCGCAGCTTGACGGACTCCACGCTGATCTCCTGCGCTCGCCCGATCGCCGGCGCCAGCGTAGCGTCATCGGTGAACTGGACCGGAGTCTGCTCCGGTCCGATCCAGTTCTCGGAATTCGGGAAGGTCCCGGTCAAACGGAACCCGGCTTGCCGCAGGCGCTCGCGCGGAATCTGATCGCGAGCGAGCACCGCCAGATCGATGTCGATCGTGGTTCGCGGGTCCGATTGGTGAATCTGCAAGGCCACGCCGCCGATCACCGCGTAGGCCACGCGGGCCTCGGCGAGGATGCGCGCGACCTCGATCAATGCAGCCCTCTTCGAGCCGTCCATCTCGCCCCTCAGCAGCCGCCAGCGGCGATCGAGTTCGAAGGCAATCTCCAGCTTCGACCGCATGGCGGCATTCTAACCCTCTGCCCGAAGGATTGCCTGGACGGAGCGGTCCGCGTCGGCCTCCGTCGTGCTCCAACCCGATACGGAGATTCGCATCGCGTGCGCACCGTGCCAGGTGGTCCCGCCCACC
>DASWGQ010000254.1:0-4433 GCA_036393595.1 Myxococcales bacterium
GGCCGATTCAACCACGGCCCGCTGTAAGCTACATTGCCGCGCCGTGAACGAGCTCACCTGGGTGACCCTGCAAGTGCCGGACGTGGAGCAGTCCCGCCGCTTCTGGCGCGACATCATCGGGCTGCCGGAGCGATCGGCCACCCCCACCTGGGTCGAGCTGGAGCTGCGCGCCGGCGTCCACCTGGCGCTGCACCCCGTCTTCCACCCGCCGGCCCTCGAGCGGCGCGGCTACGACCGCGGCGGGCCGGTGCTGGGGATCCGCGTGCAGTCCCTCGAAGAGATGGGCGCGCTGGTCGAGCGCAACGGCGCGCGCTCTCTCGGCGCCGCCCAGGACATCCCCGGGGGACGCTCGCGGGACTTCGAGGACCCGGACGGCTACGTCTTCGAGCTGGTCGAGCTGCGTGCCTGAGCTGCCGGACATCACCGCGTACATCGGGGCGCTCGAGGCGCGCATCCTGCGCCAGCCGGTCCAGGCGGTGCGCCTCGCCTCTCCCTTCGTGCTGCGCACCTTCGATCCACCCATCTCCGAGGCGGTGGGCAAGCAGGTGGTCCGCCTCCACCGCATCGGCAAGCGCATCGCGATCGAGCTGGAGGGGAACCTGTTCCTGGTCATTCATCTCATGGTCGCCGGCCGCCTCAAATGGCTCGATCGGGGGGCGAAGGTGCCCGGCAAGGTCGGGCTGGCCGCGATCGATTTCCCGAACGGGACGCTGATCCTCACCGAAGCCGCGACGAAGAAGCGCGCCTCGCTGCACTTCGTGCGCGGGGTTACGGCCGTGCGCGCCATGGACCGCGGGGGGATCGAGGTCCTCGACGCGCCGCTCGCCGCCTTCCGCGAGGCGCTGCTCCGCGAGAACCACACGCTCAAGCGGTCCCTCACCGACCCGCGCCTGTTCAGCGGCGTGGGGAACGCCTACTCCGACGAGATCCTCCACCGCGCCCGCCTGTCGCCGGTGCAGACCACGCACAAGCTCTCGGAGGACGAGATCGCGCGGCTCCACCGCGCGACGCAAGAGGTGCTCCGGGAGTGGATCGAGCGCCTGCGTGCCGAGACCGGCGCGGGCTTCCCGGAGAAGGTCACCGCCTTCCGCGAAGGCATGGCGGTGCACGGACGCTACCGAAAACCCTGCCCTGTCTGCGGTACCGCGGTGCAGCGCATCGCCTACGCGGACAACGAGACGAACTACTGCCCGCGCTGCCAGACCGAGGGACGCATCCTCTCGGACCGTTCGCTCTCCAGGTTGCTCAAGTCCGACTGGCCCAGGAACATCGACGAGCTCGAGGAGAAGCTCCCCAGCCGGGCGCCGAAACCCGCCGTGTAGATCGCGATAGACTTGGCGCATGGCCACCCACGAGGTGCTGAACCAGCCGCCTCCGCTCGAGGTGAACCTCTTCGCCGCCGACAGCGCGCTGCGCGACGCGGTGGCTCGCGAGGGCGCGAGCTGGGCACGGGCGCAGCTCCTCGAGCTGGGGCAGCTCGCCGGCTCGCGCGCCGCGCAGGCGTGGGCGGCGCAAGCGAACGAGACCCCGCCGCGGCTGCGCACGCACGACCGGTACGGGAACCGCGCCGACGAGGTGGAGTTCCATCCCGCCTGGCACGAGCTGCTGCGCGTGGCGGTGGCGCACGGCATCCACTCCCTTCCCTGGGAGGAGGACCGCGAGGGCGCTCACGTGGCCCGGGCCGCGCTGATGTTCCTCGACGCCCAGTGCGAGCAGGGCCACGGCTGCCCCATCTCGATGACCTACTCGGCCGTCCCGGCGCTGCGACGGCAGCCGGAGCTGGCGCGCGAGTGGGAGCCGCGCGTCGCTACCCGGTCGTACGATCCGCGCTTCCTGCCGGCGGCGCAGAAGTCCGGCGCGCTGATCGGCATGGCGATGACCGAGAAGCAGGGCGGCTCCGACGTGCGCGCCAACACGACTCGCGCGGTGCCCGACGGCGAGGCCTGGCGCCTGACGGGACACAAGTGGTTCTGCTCGGCGCCCATGAGCGACGCATTCCTGGTGCTGGCGCAGGCGCCCTCTGGCCTCTCCTGCTTCCTGCTGCCCCGCTGGACGCCGGACGGCGAGCGCAACCGCTTCTTCCTGCAGCGCCTCAAGGACAAGCTGGGCAACCGCTCCAACGCCTCCAGCGAGGTGGAGCTCGACGGCGCGTGGGCGCAGCTCGTCGGCGAGGAGGGCCGCGGCGTGCCGGCGATCCTGGAAATGGTCAACCACACGCGCCTCGACTGCGTGATCGGGGCGGCCGCGGTGCTGCGCCAGGCGCAGTGGCAGGCGGCGCACCACTGCGCGCACCGCAGCGCGTTCGGGAAGCGCCTGATCGAGCAGCCGCTCATGCGCAACGTGCTCGCGGACCTGTGCGTCGAGGCCGAAGCCGCGCTGCTCCTGACGATCCGCCTGGCCCGCGCGTACGACCGGCCCGAGGAGTCGGCGTTCCGCCGGATCGCCACGGCGGTGAGCAAGTACTGGGTCTGCAAGCGCGCGCCCGCCGGCGTGGGCGAGGCGCTCGAATGCCTGGGCGGCAACGGATACGTCGAGGAGAGCGGCCTGCCCCGGCTGTACCGGGAGGCGCCGCTCAACTCCATCTGGGAAGGATCGGGGAACGTCATCTGCCTGGACGTCCTGCGCGCGCTGGCCAAGGAGCCGCCCGCCCTGGAGGCGCTGCTCGCGGAGCTTCGGGAAGCGCGCGGCGCCGACCGCCGGCTGGACGCGCACGTCGACGCCACCGAGGCCCTGCTCGCGCGCGCCGAGGAAGGACAGGCGCGCCGCCTGGTGGAAGCCCTGGCGCTCGCCCTGCAGGGGACCCTGCTCGTGCTCCACGGACCGCCGGAAGTGGCCGACGCCTTCTGCGCCTCGCGCCTCGCGGGCGACTGGGGCCGCACGCTGGGGACGCTCCCGCGCGGCGTGGACTTCCCGGCGTTGCTCGGCCGCGCCCAGCCGGCTGCCGCTTAACTCTCGAACGAGTCGCTCGGCTTGACGGTCGGCCCCGCGCCCCGGACGCGCTTCGGGCGCGGGCCGGCGCCGGCGAGACGCCGGGCCTTCGCGGCCGCCGCGCGGTACTGCGGCAGGTGGGGTTGCAGGAGCGCGCGCTGCATCGCCTTCTCGTCCGCGCCCGCCGGCACGTGAACCGGCTTGCCGGTGTTCGGGTGGTACCCGGAGTAGTACATGTCCGTCGCGAGCGTCATCGGCGTGGGCGTGAAGTCCTGGACTTGTTGGGGCCGCCAGCCGTTCTCCTCGAGGTAGTCGGACAGCTCCACCATGTCCTTCACCTCGCAGCCGGGATGGCCGGAGATGAAGTAGGGCACCAGGTACTGCTCCTTCCCGGCTTCATCGGAGTACTTCTCGAACAGCTCCCTGAAGCGGACGAACTGCTCCTTGCCGGGCTTCTTCATCACGCGCACCACGCCCGGCGAGATGTGCTCGGGCGCGATCTTGAGGTGGCCACCCACGTGGTTCGCCACCAGCTCGCGGATGTACTCGTCGCCCCGCCGCTCGTCGGCGAAGGCCAGGTCGTAACGCACGCCGCTCGCCACGAACGCGCGCTTCACGCCGGGCAAGGCGCGCGCCTTGCGCATCAGCTCGATCAGCGGGCCGTGGTCGGTGCCGAACTTGGGGCACACGCTGGGGTACACGCACGAGGCGCGCCGGCACTTCTGGTGCCACTCCTCGTCGGTGCAGACCATGTGCCACATGTTCGCCGTGGCGCCGCCGATGTCCGAGACCACGCCCGTCCAGCCCGGCACGTCCTTCAACGACTCGATCTCCCGCAGCACGCTCGCCTCGCTGCGCGAGACCACGTCGCGGCCCTGGTGCTCGGTGATGCAGCAGAACGCGCAGCCCGCGGCGCAGCCGCGCATGATGGTCACGCTGAAGCGGATCTGCTCCCAGGCGGGGATCTTCGCCTGCCCGTACATGGGATGGGGCAGGCGCGTGAAGGGCAGCTCGTACTCCCAGTCGACCAGCTCGGTGGTGGGCGGCTGCGCGGGCGGGTTGACGTAGACGAGCTGCCCGCCGTGCTTCTGCACCAGGATCCGCGCGTTGTCGGGGTTGTGCTCGAGGTGGTACAGCCGCGAGAACTCCGCGTACACCTTCTTGTCGGCGCAGATCTCCTCGTAGGAGGGCAGCCACACCTCCTCGCGGTCCCGCTCTCCGGCGAGCGCGCGCCAGGACTGCTCCGGGTCGTCGCGAAAGCGCACCGCGGTGCCGCGCACGTCGGTGAGCCCGCAGATGTCCTCGCCCGAGGCGAGGCGGCGGGCGACTTCCAACAAAGGGACCTCGCCCATGCCGTAGACGAGGAGATCGGCCGGGCAGTCGGCCAGGATCGAGCGCCGGACGCGGTCGCTCCAGTAATCGTAGTGCGCGAGCCGCCGGAGCGAGGCCTCGACGCCGCCGATCACCACCGGCACGCCGGGGAACAGCTTCTTCAGGCGCCGCGC
>DASWGQ010000255.1:0-3308 GCA_036393595.1 Myxococcales bacterium
TCGAGGAGGTGCGCGGGCAGCACGTTGCCCATCGATGCGAACAGCGAAGCGCGTACGCCGGGATGCTCGCGCTCCAGCTCGGAGAGGAGCCGCTTGACCCGCTTGCGCTGCAGGTTCTCCTGCGAGCCGCACAGATCGCAAGGGATGACGGGGAATGCCGCGCTCGCGGCGAAGGCAGCCACGTCCGCCTCGGACGCGAAGCAGAGCGGGCGGATGACCGTGTTGCGCCCGTCGTCCGACCGCAGCTTGGGAGGCATCGAGCGCATCTTCCCGGCGAACAGCATCGAGAGCAGCAGCGACTCGATCAGGTCGTCCCGGTGGTGGCCGAGCGCAATCTTGGTGCAGCCCATCTCCGCGGCCGCGCTGTAGAGGATCCCGCGCCGCAGCCGCGAGCAGACCGCGCAGGTGGTGCCGCCCTCCGGGGTGAGGCGCTTGACCACCGAGTAGGTGTCCTCCCGGAGCATGCGGACCTCGCATCCCTGGGCGCGCAGGTACTCCTCGAGCTTCCCGGCGGGGAAGCCGGGGTGGCCCTGGTCGAGGTTGCAGGCGACGAGATCGAACCGGACCGGGGCGCGCTCGCGGAGCCGCTGGAGCAGGTAGAGCAGCGTGAACGAGTCCTTGCCGCCGGAGACGCCCACCAGGACGCGGTCGCCGTCCTCGACGAGCGCGAACTCCTGGATCGCGCGCCCCACCTGGTGGAGGAGGCGCTTGAGGAGCTTCCGGTCGGGCTGCGCTTGAGCCATGCGGGGCCGCTGGTTACACCAAGGGAGTGGCACGACTCAACCTCCGGCTGCCCGAGAACGCGCCCGGGCCGCTGTTCGTCGACGAGACCTGCATCGACTGCGACACCTGCCGGCAGATGGCGCCGGAGATCTACGGCGAGTCGCGCGGCCTGTCGTACGTGGTGCGGCAGCCCGAGACGCGGGACGAGAAGCTGCGGGCGCTCCAGGCGCTGGTCGCCTGCCCGACGGCCTCGATCGGAGGAGCCAAAGGCGCCGAGGTGCAGCAGGCCCTGGCGACGTTCCCGCAGCGCATCGACGGCCCGGTGCACGACTGCGGGCTGCGCGCGGAGTCGTCCTTCGGCGCGACCAGCTACCTGGTGCTGCGGCCCGGAGGGAACGTGCTGATCGACTCGCCGCGCGCCGCGGGGCCGCTGCTGGACCGGATCGAGGCGCTGGGCGGCGTCCGGCTGACGTTCCTCACCCACAAGGACGACGTGGCCGACCACGCGAGGCTGCGCGCGCGGTTCGGCTGCGACCGCGTGCTGCACCGGGCCGACGTCTCCCGCGATACGCGCGAGGTGGAAGTGCAGCTCGAGGGCAGCGATCCCGTCGAGCTGGGAGCCGGGCTCCTCGCCATCCCGGTGCCGGGACACACGCGCGGGAGCACCGCTCTGCTCGTGGACGGCGAGTACCTGTTCACCGGCGACCACCTCTGGGCCGAGGAAGACGGCTCCCTGGGCATGGGCCGCAGCGTGTGCTGGTACTCCTGGGACGAGCAGGTCCGCTCGCTGGAAAAGCTGCTGGCGCACCGCTTCACCTGGGTGCTGCCGGGCCACGGCCGCCGCCTCCGCGCCGGGTCCGCGGAGGAGATGCACGCGAAGGTGCGCCGGCTCCTCGGAAAGCTGCGGGGCTGACGCTCGACGCAGGACCGCCGTGGCCTGCCGGGGCGGAGCTCTTCCCGATGATCGGCGAGATGTACGGCGACTGGATCTGGGCCGCGGCGCCGCTCCAGGTGAACGATCCGTCAGCGTGGATCTGGGCGGGCATGGGCGCCACCGCGCAAACGGCCGTGGCAGGGCTGTACCAGAACGAGAGCGACGAGCGGTTCGACAACGGCGCCGAGCCCGCTGGAGTCGACACGGTGGCGAACGGGCGGTGCGCCCCTCGGACGGGCAGGTGCTGCTCGTGGACGGCGCGAGCGCGCGCGTCCGGGCGATCCGCAACGGCACCGTGGACACGCTCGCTGGCGGGCTGGTCGGCGGGACCGTGGACGGCTCCGGTGGCCAGGCCGGGTTCAGCTCGCCCAGGGGAGTAGCGATCGCGCCGGACGGGAGCGCCTACGTGGTGGACACCAAGGAGCAGGCGCTCCGCCGCATCACCGGATTCTGACGCTCCGCCTCAGACCGCCGCGAGCGCGCGGTCCATTCCGCCGCGGATCAGCGCGCGGGACATCCGGGCCGTGTTGTAGGCCCAGCCCAGGCGTCCGTCCGGTCCCGCCAGGATGATGCCGCCGTCGCCGTGCGCGCGTTCCTTGAGGAGGCCGACCGCCGCGATGGCCGCCTCGCGCGGCGAGAGACCGTCGCGCACGCGGACGCACGCGGCCCGGGCCATGGTGACCTTCAGGATCGCCTCGCCGAGCCCGGTGCTGGACGCGGCCGCCTCGTGATCGTCGGCGTAGGTGCCCGCGCCGATGATGGGCGTGTCGCCCACCCGGCCGGGGCGCTTGTAAGGCGTTCCGCCGGTCGAGGTGCAGGCGGCGACGTGCCCTTTCGCGTCCACCGCCACGGCTCCGATGGTGCCGATCTTGCCGGCGCGCACCTCGTCGGCGCCGTGCTTCTGGGCGAGCGCGTTCAGCTCCTGCCAGCGGGCGCGCTGCCTGGGCGTGACGAGCAGGTCGTTGCGGTACTCGGGGATCCCGCACTCGCGGGCGAACGCGTCGGCGCCTGGTCCGCAGAGGAGCACGTGGGGAGTGTCGTCGCACACCCGGCGCGCGGCGAGGATCGGGTTCTTCATGGTCTTCACGCAAGCGACCGCGCCGGCTCGCAGCGTGCCGCCGTCCATGCAGCTCGCGTCCAGCTCGACGTCGCCAGCGGCCGTGAGGCAGGCGCCCGTGCCCGCGTTGAAGGACGGATCGTCCTCCAGCACCACCGCGGCCGCCTGGGCCGCGTCCAGCGCGCTGCCGCCCTGCAGCAGCACGCGCAGGCCCGCTTCGGCCGCCGCGCGCGTCCCGGCGAGGTAGGGCGCCGGATCGTGGTCGGGCCGGGTCCCGGCGCCGCCGTGCACCACCACCGCCGGTCCGCCCCTGCGGTCCAGGATGGCGTCGAATTCCCCGGCGCTCAGGTCGCCTGCGTAGCTCATCGGGCCGCGCAGGTTAGTGCGAGCGGGGAGGGGGAGCAATCACAACCTGTTGCAGCGGCTTGACAGCCGCGTTCGGGTTATGAATCTCTCCGTCCCCCGCGAGAGGAGCAACCGATGCCATCCCAGGGAAAGAAGGTCGTGATCGTCGGAGCTGCCCGGACCCCGATCGGGGCCTTCCTGGGGTCGCTCGCCGCGGTCCCAGCCCCCCGGCTCGGAGCCACCGCCATC
>DASWGQ010000256.1:0-4848 GCA_036393595.1 Myxococcales bacterium
GCCTGGACGATGTTCACGTACCCGGTGCAGCGGCACAGGTTGCCGGAGATCGCCTCGCGGATGTCCTGCTCGCTGGGCTCCTTGGTGCGCGCCAGGAGCGCGCACCCGGTCATCAGCATGCCCGGCGTGCAGTAGCCGCACTGCAGGCCGTGTTTCTCCCAGAAGCCTTCCTGGACGGGGTGCAGCTTGCCGTCGCGCTCGAGCCCCTCCACGGTCGAGACCTCGCGGCCGTCGGCCTGCACCGCCAGCACCGTGCAGGACTTCACCGGCTGGCCGTCGAGCAGCACGGTGCACGCCCCGCAGTGGGTGGTGTCGCAGCCGATGTGCGTGCCCGTGAGCCGGAAGCTCTCCCGCAACAGGTGCACCAGGAGGAGGCGCGACTCGACGTCCGCCGCGCGCGCCGCGCCGTTCACCGTCACCGTGATCTTGTGCGTCGCCATGTCACTGACCTCCCGCGCGCTGGACTGCCTGCTTCAGGGCCCGCCCCGCCAGCACGCGCGCCATCTCGCGCTTGTACTCGACCGAGCCTCGCCGATCGGGCGTGGGCGAGCTTGCGTCCGCGGCCCGCCGCGCCGCTTCCGCGATCACCGCGTCGGTCGGCCTCTTCCCGATCAGCGCGTCTTCCGCGTCCTGCGAGCGGACCGGCGTGGGACCGGCGTTGGTCAGCGCCAGCCCGACGTGGTCGAACGCGCCGTTTGCGCCGAGCGTCACCTGCGCGGCGGCCGCCGCCGTGGCGTAGTCGCCGACCTTGCGCTCGAGCTTCACGTAGGCGCCTCCGCTGCGCGGAGGCGGGGAGGGGATGCGGATCTCGGTGAGGATCTCGTCCGGCTGCAGCGCGGTGGTGAACAGGCCGAGGAAGAACTTGTCGATGGGAATGACGCGCTCGCCCGACGGACCGACCGCGACCACCTGGGCGCCCAGGGCGAGCATGGTGGCCGGATGGTCGTTGCCGGGATCTCCGTGCGCGAGGTTCCCGCCCACCGTGGCCAGGTTGCGCACCAGCGGATCGGCGATGACGCGCACCGTGTCGTAGAGGATCGGATAGCGCCCGCGGATCAGCTCGGACTGCTCCAGGGCCGACTCGCGCGTGCGGCCGCCGATGCGGAGCATGCCGCCCTCTTCCTTGACGTACTCGAGCCCGGGGATGCGGCCGATGTCCACCAGGTGCTCCGCGTGTCCCAGCCGCAGCTTGAGAAGCGGCAGCAGGCTCTGGCCTCCAGAGAGCACCTTGGCGCCCTCGCCGTACCGGGAGAGCAGCGCGACCGCTTCCGACAGCGTGGCGGGCGCGTGGTAATCGAAGCCAGCAGGGATCATGTGACCCTCCTTTGCGGCGATCAGCGGAAGAGCAGGTAGAGCAAGACGGCGGCGGCGGCGACGGCCACCCAGAACGCGGGACGCCGGATGGCGCGGCCCGCGGCGAGGCCGGCGACCTTCGCCCCGAGCGAGCCCAGGTCGAGCGCCTCGGGCGCCGCTCCCCGGGGAGCCGCAGCGGCGGCGACCAGCGCGGCGGAAGGCGCGGGCGCCGTGGCGGCGGGAGCCGGAGCCGGCGCGGCAGCGGTGGTCTCCAGCTCGGCGCGCATGCGCTGCGAGAAGACCTGGAAGAGGTGGTCGCTCACGTCCTGGACCATGCCGCGGCCCATCTGCGCGAGGATGCCGGTGATGTTCACCTTGGAGGCGGCGGTGACCTCGGTCTCGCCGGGCGAGACCTCCTTGATGGAGCTGGTCAGGCGCAGGTCCGCGCCCCCGCGGCCGCGGACGTCCTGGCCGGTGGCGACGATCTCGGCGGTGCGCGTCCCCTCGTCGAGCCGCTCGAACACCACCTTGCCCTTGTAGCTGGTGGAGACCGGGCCGACCTTCACGGCCATCGTCCCGGCGAACGTCTTCTCGTCGATCCGGTCGGTGATGGCGGCGCCCGGCATGCAGTGCGCGACGCGCTGCGGATCGGTGAGGAACCCCCACACCGCGGCGGGCGGCGCCTTGACCAGGAACCTCTTGGTGATCTCGATGGCCATCGATCACGCCCCCGCCGCCGCGGGCGCGAGATAGCGCAGCGGGTCGGCGATGAACTTCTCCCGGCAACGGGCATTGCAGAAGTAGAAGGCGCGGCCGCCGTGCTCGGCGCGGTGGCGCGCGTTCGCCACGGCGACGGTCATGCCGCAGACGGGGTCGATCTCCGCGCGCGAGGCGGGCGCGGGCTCTGGCGCCCGCGCCTCGGCCTGGGCCCCGCGCAGCTGGACGATCTCGGCCAGGATGCTCAAGGCCACCTCCTCCGGGAGACGCGCGCCGATGTCGAGCCCGGCGGGGTTCTTGATCGCGTCCAGCGCCTGGCTCGAGACTCCGCGCGCGAGCAGCGTCTCGCGGAGCTGCGCGAACCGCTTGCGGCTCGCCACCACGGCCAGGTACGCGGGCCTGGCGGCGAGCGCGGAGGCGACGGCGTCCTCGTCGCTCTCGCCCATGGTCGCGACCACCGCGAACAGCCGCTCGCTCCCGCGGGCCGGGGCAGGCGCGTCCGCGCCGGCCGCCTCCACCCGGTAGCCCATCGCGTTGCCGAGCTGCGCGAGGGCGCGCGCGGCCGGCGATTCGCCGTACAGGAGCAGCCGCGGCGCGGGGAGCACCGGCTCCAGGTAGATGTCCACCGTCCCTCCGCTGTGGCACCGCATCGGCAGCGCCACGACTCCCGGGCGCAGCTCGCGATCCGGCTCGGGCGACAGTGACACCAGCCGCGGCTGGCCGTCGAGGAGCGCGCGGGCTGCTTCGCTCTTCACCATCGGCTGCGTGCAGTTGCCGCCCAGCCAGCCGTGGTAGCCGCCGTCCGCGGTGATCACCGCCATGTCGCCCTGGTGCGCAGAGCTGTACGACTCGCGGCGCACGACGGTGGCGAGCACGAACGGCTCGCCGCGCCGGGCGAGATCGGCCGCCAGCTCGAGCAGCTCGGCCCGCATCGGTTCAGCCTCCTTCGATCCAGGTCCGGACGCGCTCGAGGTCGTCGGGGACGTCGAGGTCGGTGAGCGCGGACGGCGGCCACTCGACCTCGATGGCCTCCGCGCGGTGCGCCTTCACCACCCTCTTGCCGCATCCATCGCCGTCGAGGGCGCGCAGCTCGCCGAAGAGCGGACGCCCGTAGAGGATCGGCGGCGCCAGCACCTCCCCGTACGTCGACACGACCAGCGGCTCCTCGCCGGCGCGATACCTGTCGACGAGCGAGCGCAGCATGCCGGCGGTGACGAACGGCATGTCCGCGAGCATCAGCACCGCGCCCGTTGCATCGGCTGGCACCGCGGAGATACCGGCCCGGACCGAGGTGTTCATGCCGCTCGCGTATTCCTGATTGAGCACGGGCGTGCACGAAAGGCCCTCGAGCTCGGCGAGCGCGCGGCCGCTCTCGTGCCCGAGGACGACGAGCACGGGGTCGAGGCCGGCCTCGCGCGCGGTCGCGACGGCCCGGCGCAGCACGCTGGTGCCGCCCAGCCGCAGGAAGAGCTTGTTGCGGCCCATCCGGCTGGAGGTGCCGGCGGCGAGCACCACGCCCGCGACGCGGCCGGAGCGGTCATCCTTCATGGATGCCTCCCTGCTTCGCGCGCAGGTGCCCGGGCTCCCGGCCTGCGTTCACGGCGAGCATCTCCGCGACGATGCTGACCGCGACCTGTTCCGGACCGTCGGCGCCGAGGTCGAGGCCCACCGGCGCGAACAGCTTCTCGGGCTCGGCCGCGCCGAGCTGACGAAGGATCTGATCCTTGCGCGTGCGCGGCCCGAGCAAGCCCAGGTAGGCGAGCGGCTGGCCGAGGAGCGCGCTCAGCCAATCGCGGTCGTGCTGCAAGGCGTGCGTCTGGACCACGGCGAAATGGCGCCGCCCGAGCTCAAGCCCGCCGAGCCCGTCTCCGGCGCGGCGGAGCAGGAGGCGCGCCGGCGGAGGGAAGCGCTCCGGGGTCAGGAAGGCGCGCCGGTGATCGACGATCGTCACCTCGAAGCCGGCCTGTGCCGCCAGGGCGGCCAGCGGTCGGGCGTCGTCGCCCGCGCCGAACACCACCAGGGCCGGCGGCGGCCGGAGCACGTCGAGGAACACGGACCGGCCGGCGAGCTGATCGAGGCTGCTCTCGCCGGTCTCGAGGAGCTGCGCGGCGCGCTCGGCGGCGGCCCGGTCCACCTCCGGCGCGCCGGTCGTGCCCGACAGCTTGCCGCCGGCGAGCACCACGGAGCGGCCCGCGCCGTCTCCTTCCACCACCGTGCACACGGCGAGCGGCGCGCCGGCTCCGATGGACTCGCGGACGCGGAGGCCGGCGCCGGAGACGAGCTCGCCTCCGGCAGGCTGCACGAACACGTCGACCGCGCCCTCGCACCCCAAGCCGAGGCCCCAGAGCGTCTCCTCGTCGGAGCCCGTGTCGTAGTGCAACAGGCGCGGCGCGCCGTCCCGGGCCACCTCCAGCGCGATGGCGCGGACGTCGGTCTCCAGGCAGCCGCCGCTGACGCCGCCGGAGGTCGAGCCATCTTCGGCGACCAGGAACTTCGCGCCTGGCCGCCGGTAGGCCGAGCCGGAGATGCGCACCACGGTGGCGATCGCCGCGCGCACACCCGCGGTGGCCAGGTGCGTCACCCGGTCCAGGATCGCCGCCGTCTCGTGCCAGTGCTTCACGAGGAAGCCCCCGCGCGCAGCCTGGAGGGTTCTATCGTCGGGGTGCTCGGATTATCAACTGCCGTGGGGCAAAATGCGGGCATCGTCGGGTTCGCCGTCTTTGACGCGACGCGGCGGATCCGGACGCGGCGCCGGTTGGATTTCAGGGCGCGAGCCGGAAGACGCGCGGCGCGGTCGACCCGTCGCCTGCGGTCAAGTACACCCATTCGAGCTGCGAG
>DASWGQ010000257.1:0-3295 GCA_036393595.1 Myxococcales bacterium
CTTGAATGCGGGTCGAGGCATCTGGCCAGTATAGCGCTGCCATATGGCAGTTGCAACCTCATGCCTCCGGCTTGGGTAAGCCGGAGCGCGGTTACATCTGGGTGACAGTCCGTCACTCGAAAAGCCGGAGGCCCCGGGGTCCCCTCTCGAATCTAGAAGGGAATCCCAGGTATTGGAGTGGCGGGGTGTACGGGACTCGAACCCGTGGCCTCCGGCGTGACAGGCCGGCGTTATAACCAGCTTAACTAACACCCCACAGAGTGGGCGGGACAGGCATCGAACCTGCGACCCTCGGTGTGTAAGACCGATGCTCTACCGCTGAGCTACCCGCCCGCCCGAGCGGTCTCGAGCGGGGGCCGTATGTACCGGCCGTCCGGGGGGAAGTCAAGCACCGAAGACCCGGGCGGGCAGGCGAGCCCCGGGGCCACTGGGGCGCGGTAGCTTCACCAGATGCGCTGCCTGGTGACCACCGCGCCCAGCGGCAGCTTCGAGGAGGCGCGGGAGCTCGCGGAGCGGTTCGGGCTCGAGGCGCAGCCCCGCGCGGACCGGGTCATCCCGGAGCTGGTCGAGGTGGCCGCAGGCGCGCCGGTCCTCATCCTCAGCAAGGCGCGAGCCGACCTGGTGCACCGCGGACGCGCGTTCCGGGCGTCCGTCGGGATGGGATTCCTGCGGCTGGTGCGGGCGCGGCAGGGCGAGACGGACCCGCTGGTCCGGGCGGCGGAGCTGCGCGAAGGTGACGAGGTGCTCGACGCTACGCTCGGGCTCGCGGGGGACGCGCTGGTCGCAGCCCACGCCACACAGGCGAGAGTCATCGGACTCGAAGCCAGCCCAGTGCTCGCGGCCTTCGTCACGGCCGGCCTGCGCCGGCTACTCGTTCCGGGACGAGTTGCGGCCGGACGCATCGAGGTCCGCTGCGCCGACCACCGCGCGGCCCTCCGGGAGATGCCCGACCGCAGCGTGGACGTGGTGCTCTTCGACCCCATGTTCCGCAGCGCGGCCGAGTCGGGGGCGCTGTTCGATCTGGTCCGCACGCTCGCCGAGCACGCGCCTCTCGCGCCGGAGACGCTGCGCGAGGCGCGGCGGGTCGCGCGCAGAGGTGTGCTGGTCAAGGACGCCCCGCCTGGGCACGAGCTGGCGCGGCTGGGGCTCGCTCCACTGCCGTCCCGCCGCTCGCCCCGCATCGTGTTCGGCTGGGCGGGCGCGCAGTAGACCTGCCGCTCGAGGCCGAGGCCGATGTTCCGCGCTGGCCCCCCGCAGTAGATTGTCCCGGTGCGCGCGATGGTGCTGCACGAGCAGCGGACGCCGCTGCGCCTCGAGGATCGTCCTGCGCCCAACCCCGGGCCCGGCCAGGTGCTCCTGCGGGTGCGCGCCTGCGCGGTCTGCCGGACCGACCTGCACATCGTCGACGGCGAGCTGACCCGGCCGAAGCTGCCGCTCATCCTGGGGCACCAGATCGTCGGCGCGGTGGAGCAGGGCGCCCAACGGTTCGCAGCCGGCGCGCGCGTCGGCGTCGGGTGGCTCGGCTGGACCGACGGCACCTGCCGCTTCTGCCGCTCCGGCCGCGAGAACCTCTGCGACGCGGCCCGCTTCACCGGCTACGACCTCGACGGTGGCTACGCCGAATACACCGTCGCGGACGAGCGCTACTGCTTTCCGCTGCCGGACTCCTACGACGACCTCCACGCAGCGCCGCTGCTCTGCGCCGGGCTGATCGGCTACCGCACGCTGCGGCTCGCCGGCGACGCGGAGCGGATCGGCCTCTACGGGTTCGGCGCCGCCGCGCACCTCATTGCGCAGGTTGCCACGCACCAGGGCCGCCGAGTCTTCGCCTTCACGCGTCCCGGCGACGCGGAAGGCCAACGCTTCGCGCGCGAGCTCGGCGCCGTCTGGGCGGGCGGCTCGGACGAGAAGCCGCCCGAGGAGCTGGACGCCGCGCTCATCTTCGCGCCAGTCGGCGCGCTCATCCCGGCGGCGCTGCGGGCGGTGAGCAAAGGTGGCACGGTCGTCGCCGGAGGCATCCACATGAGCGACATCCCCGGCTTCCCTTACGAGCTGCTCTGGGGCGAGCGCAGCGTGCGCTCCGTCGCGAACCTCACCCGGCGCGACGGAGAGGAGCTCCTCCTCATCGCCGGCCAGACGAAGCTGCGCGTCGAGGCGCAGCGTTTCCCGCTCGAACAGGCCAACGGGGCGCTCCGGGCCCTGCGCGCTGGTCAGGTCCGCGGCGCCGCCGTGCTGGTCCCGTAAGCCCGCGCAACCCCGCGACTCCTCGCACCTGTAGATCGCCCCCGGCGGACGCGCGTTCCGCCTTGCATGCGTCTACGAGACCTGCGCCTGCCGCGAGACCCGCGATGGCTGCAGATCCCGTTCCTCGCCTCGTTCCTGACGGTGGGACTCTCCGCCCGCGACTTCCCGCTCTGGCACGCGCCGCTCATCTTCGCCACCGCGCTCGGCACGCAGATCGCCTTCACCCGCCTGCTGCGCCTCCCCGACGCGGGCCTGCTCTCGCCGGTCATCACCTCCTTCGGCCTCACGCTGCTGCTGCGCACCGATCTCCTCTGGCTGCCGCCGCTCGCCGCGTTCCTCGCCATCGCCAGCAAGTTCCTCCTCCGCATCCGCGGCCGCCACTTCGTCAACCCGGCCAACTTCGGCCTCTGCGCCTGCATGCTCGTAACGCAGCACGCCTGGTGCTCGCCGGCGCAGTGGGGAGAGGGACCGCTCCTGCTCCTCTGGGTGCTCGGGCTGGGCTGCATGGTCGCGCACCGCGCCTTCCGCAGCGACGTGAGCCTCGCCTTCCTCGGCTCGTGGATCCTCCTGCGCGCCGCGCGCGTCCTCTACCTCGGCCAGCGCGCGCCGGTGCTGCTGCACCAGCTCGAGTCGGGCAGCCTGCTGCTCTTCACCTTCTTCATGATCTCCGACCCGAAGACCACGCCCGGCGGACGCGCCGCGCGCCTGGCCTTCGCCGGCTGCGTCGCCGCGCTCGCGTTCGCCCTGCAGCACGTGGCGTACGCGCGCAATCCGATCATCTGGGCGCTGTTCCTCTGCGCCCCGCTCGTCCCCCTTCTCGACTGGTTCGAGGAGACCCTCGCGCCCACAAAGGAGCAACCATGCGCCGCGCTCTACTCCTGGCCTTCGCCCTGACCTTTGCCCCCCGTGCCCACGCCTTCTGCGGGTTCTTCGTCGGCAAGGCGGACGCGCAGCTCTTCAACAAGTCCTCGCAGGTCGCGCTCGTCCGGGATGGCGACCGGACGGTGCTCACCATGAGCAACGACTACCAGGGTCCGCTCTCCGAGTTCGC
>DASWGQ010000258.1:0-4045 GCA_036393595.1 Myxococcales bacterium
CTCCGGGACCATGTTGGCGATCAGCGCCGCGCCGCCCGGGGCGAGCTGTCCCTCGAAGGTGCGCGCCAGCTGCACCGCGGTGGCGGGGCGGAGGTAGTCGAACATGCCGACGGAGTAGATGAGGTCGAAGGGACCCAGCGGCGTGAAGAGCTGCGAGTCGCGCAGCAGCCGCTTGATCGACTCGTGCAGGTAGACGAGCTTCACCTGCCGCGACCAGCGCGCGTCGACGATGGGCTTGAGCCGTCCGTAGGCGTACGCCAGCGCGCCCTTGTCCTGCTCGAAGAGCACGATCTCGAGCCCTTCGGGCAGGTCGTCGGCCTCCTGCAGCAGCTCGTAGAGCTCTTGGGCCGGCCCGGCGGCGATGGAGAGGATTCGCAGCGGGCACCGGCGCGACTCGATCATCTCGGCCATCTTGCGCTTCACCAGGTCCTTGCGGTGGCGCACGGCGCGCGCGGCGCGGGTCTGATCGAAGGCCAGGCTGATCGCCTTGGCGAACAGCGTCTGGCCTTCGAACGGACGCTCATAGATGAAGCGCATCACCTCGTAGTCGCCGGGGTAGCCGAACGGCTTCTGGAACGCGCGGTGCATCGAGGGGGCCTGCATGAAGAAGTGGTGCACGTGGCGTCGCGACCAGTCGATCAATGCGCCGCTGTGCGCCGGCGGCGCCGAGCGGACGGCCGCGTCGATCTCCTCCGTCATGCGGACCACGTCGTTGGCGAACCCCGCCCGGATCTGGTCCATCAGGGCCGCCCGCGCCGGCGAGGTCGGGTTGGAGTCGCCGTGCAGCACGTGCCAGGGGAGGTGCTCCTCCAGCCGCCCGAACTGCTCCTCGGCGTCCTGCATGAACAGCTGCAACTCCGAAACGAGCACCTTGAAGCGCTCGTGGCCGGAGGCGCGCCAGGGGGCCTGCGCAGAGGCGCGGCTGTTGCTGAACTGCTTGATGGAGCGCAGGTGCAGGATCTCGTCGACCTGGAGGAGCAGCCCCTCGAAGGAGACGCCGACCACCATCGCGCCGCCCACGTCACGCACCGACCCGACCCGACCTTCGCCGCGGTATGCCTCGTAGCCGTCGAACCGCACCGACAACTGGGCGAGGTGATCTCCCACGGCGAGCGGCGCGCGTCCGGCGGACCACTCGAAGGCGACGCCGTTCTGGGACACGTCGTGCAGCGTGCACATCGCCACGACGCCGGCGAGCGAGACCAGCACCTCGCCGCGGACCGGCAGCAAATCGGGAGCCCGATAGCGCTGCGGCCGGAAGAAGACCTCGCGGCCGTGTGCGCCCTCCAGCTCTTCGTACGTCCGGACGGGCGCGACCAGCTTGGGGGGAGTCATGACCTACCCTTCCTCTCAAGAGCTGGGGGCGAGCCGCACCTCGAATCTCGCCCCCCCGGACGGTCGATTCGAGACGTGGATGCGCCCTCGGTGCGACTCGACGATGAGCTTGGCCATGTACAAGCCCATGCCCATGCCGCGATCGCCCTTGGTGGATACGAACGGCTCGAAGATCTTCTCCTGCAGCTCCCGGGGGACACCCGGGCCTTCATCTTCCACTGCAAGGATTACATCGTCCGCATCGCGAGATGCTTGAATCGAAATCCGCCGCGAGCGCTCGGTCGCCTGCAGGGCGTTGCGCACCAGGTTGACCAGCACCTGGATCAGCTTCTGCCGGTCGCCCTGCACGAAAGGCAGGTCTTCCTGGACCTGCACCTCGACCTTGCGCGCACGGAAGTTCAGGTCCATGCGGGAGATGGCGATCGCCCCCTGCACCACCTGGGCGGGCGCCACCTTGTCCAGTGCGAGGTG
This sequence comes from Myxococcales bacterium, assembly GCA_036393595.1. Lineage (GTDB taxonomy): Bacteria > Myxococcota > Myxococcia > Myxococcales > 40CM-4-68-19 > VBKO01. The sequence continues at coordinate 1,807 of DASWGQ010000258.1, forward strand.
GATGGCGCCGGCCGAGGCGAACTGGTGCATGGCCTCGAGCGTCTCCAGCAGGTTGTGGATCCCCTGGGTGCCGACGCTGACGCTCTCCAGCAGGTCCGGCGAGGCATTCTGCTGCTGCAGCTCGCGCTCGATGAAGTTGACGCTGATCATCACGTTGCGCAGGTCGTGCGTGATGCCGGCGGCGAGGCGGCCCATGGTGCCGAGCCGCTCGAGGTGGAGCATCTGACGGTGCGCGGACTCGATCACCACCAGCGAGGCGGTCAGCTCCTCGGTGCGCCGGGCGAGCAGGGCGACCAGCCGCTGGATGGTGCGCGACTGGTAGACGTGCTCGCAGGCCTGCCGCACCGCCTCGAGGATGTCCTCCGGCTGCCAGGGCTTCTTGAGGAAGCGGAAGACCCGGGCGCGGTTGATGGCGCTGATCAGCGCGGGCGGGTCGGTGAAGCCGGTCAGCACGATCCCGGCGACGTCCGGCTTGCGCGAGCGCAGCTCCTCGAGCATCTCGACGCCCGTCATCTCCGGCATACGCTGGTCGGCGATGACGACGTCGATGTCCGTCTTGTCGGCGATCTCCAGCCCCTGCTTGCCGGACTCGGCCTCGTAGACCGCGTAGCCGCTCTCGAGGAATCCGCGCAGGACGAGAAGGTTGGGGCGCTCGTCGTCCACGAGCAGGACGCCGCTCTTGCGCGGGCCGTCGACGCCGTACTGCGCGACGAGCGCTCGCAGTCCTTCATCCAGCATGCGTGCAGTGTCCTTGTTTCGACGATGGTCAAGCAAATTCCAAGTGCAGCTTTTTTGGACACCTAGGAGAATCAAATGGTTACCAACCATCTGAACAGCCTCGCAGTGAAATCGGGGCCGCGTTGAGGAGCTTTTTCCCGATGCGCCTTCCCTCTGTGGTGCGACCATTCCCTACACGGGGGCGCGAATCGGCCGTCCATCCGGTGCCGGAATGCGGTCAACGCAAAGAGATCCGGCAGGTTCCGTATTTCCCTGGCGGGCGCCGCGGCGATGGCCGCGGTTTTTTGTTCACCTGCGCCGCGAGAGCGTCGCGAGGTCGGCCCGGCGCAGCGCCCACGCGGGGAGCGCGGGTGGGCCGTCCACCGTTCCCACCTGCGTGGCCGGGTATCCGTCCAGCACGGCGCGCGCCGGGAACCGCGCGCGCTGCTTCACCAGCGCTCCCGCACACACCAGGCTCTCCTCGCCGACCACGCTGTAGTCGCAGACGATGGCGGCGGGCTCGACCACCGTCCCGCGCCCGATGCGGCATCCGTGGATCATCGCCGCAGGCCCGATGATGACCCCTTCCTCGAGCACCAGCTCGTTGTCGGGCAGGAGGTGGAGCACGGCGTTCTCGAGGATCTGCACGCCCGCGCCGACGCGCACCGGGCCGTGGGAATCGCCGATGATCTTCACGCCCGCGCCGATGATCGCGCCCGCGCCGATGGTGACGTCGCCGGTGATCTCCGCGCTGTCGAACAGCACCGCGCTCTGGTCGATGCGGGGCTCCTTGTCCTGGTAGGCGTAGACGCGGCCCATGGCGGCTCCGGCGGGCATGCTGCCCGAGACAGGTTGCAGGAGGTACGGCGGGAGCGAGACGTCGCCGCCGCGCAGCTGCCGCAGGCGCGCGCGGTCGGCTTCGTTGGCGCGGCGGATCGCGCGGCCGGGCCGGCCGACCACCACCGCCTCCTCGGGGAGCGTGGCGCCGGGCGGCACCAGCGTCCCTTCCCCCAGGATGCAGCCGCGGCCGAGGCGGGCGCCGGTGAGCAGGATGGATCCGTTTCCGATCTCGCACAGGTCGCCGACCGCGGCGCCGATCACCACGCAGCGATGCCCGAAGACGACCTTCTGGCCGATCGAGACGGGCTGCTCCGCGGTGCCGATGGCGATTCCGTTCTCGAGAAGGGCGGACCCGGCGCCCAGCTCGACTGCACCGCCCGGTGTGCGGATCACGGCTCCCTGCGCGATGTGGCACCCGGGGCCGGCGCGCAAGAGCCCCAGCACCGCGCCGCTCGGGGCGACCAGGGGCGAGTCGGCCGCCGGGCTCCGGTTGAGGCTCATCGGCCCGGACCATAACCGGCCCGCGCCCGCCGCGGAACTGCCGAGATGCTGCCAAAACGATCGCACCACGGAGGACACGGAGGTCACGGAGGTTCTAACGGCCTCGGGCCGCAGACTTGCGCGCGATCGGAGACCCGATCTGGTCTCCGTGCTCTCCGTGAGCTCCGTGGTGCAATCGTTT
>DASWGQ010000259.1:0-12259 GCA_036393595.1 Myxococcales bacterium
GTCCGGGAACGCCGCCGGATGGAGCACCCCGCGGCTGCCGGTGTTGCCGCTCGCGCCGACGACCACGACGTGGCTCGCTCGCGCGCGCGCGATCGCCTCCGTCATGGCCACGCCCGGCGTGTAGTTGCGCGCGAAGTCGAGGGAGAGATTGATGACCTGCGCGCCGGCGGCGACTGCGAATCGGATGCCTTCCGCGAGCCAGAACTCGGTTCCCCGGTTGTCCGCGTCGAGCACCTTGATCGGCATGATGATGGCGCCGGCTGCAGGGCCCACGTAGGGAATGGCCGCGGAGGAGAAGCTTCCCTGGCCGGCGATGATGCTCGCCATGGCGGTGCCGTGGCCGTTGTCGTCGTCGGCATGCGCGTCGCCGTTCACGAAATCCCAACCCTGAGCGAACTGCGTCGCGTCGAACACGGGCGCCCGGGAGTATGCGCCGGATAGATCCAGGTAGTTCTCATAGGCGACGCCGCTGTCGAGCACCGCCACAACTGGAGCGGGGGCGGTGGCGGACAACAGGCTGGAATCGCCCGGGGCGCCGCTAGCGGGGAAGTGCCAGGTCTGAGGATAGGTCGCGCTGCCGAGGAAGACGCGGTTCGGCTCGGCGGACGCGATACCGGCAGCGGCGCGGAGCGTGTCCAGCGCATCCTGGAGCGACACACCGTCCGGCAGCTGCACCAGGTTGAACGCCGCCTGGCCCGTGGCGACGATCGTCGCTCCGACCAGCGCCAGAGCGTTCGAGCACACGACCGGCAGCGCCGGATCGCAGCTCACGATGATCTGCTGCGGCGCGATGACCTGTGGCAGGCCATCGATGACCTGCGTGACGCGGGGAACCGCGCCAGCCGGGGAGCCCGCCAGCGCCAGCAGCGCGACGAGCGGGCCGGCGATGCCTCTTCTGCCGAGACGAAACTCAGTCATTGACCGACCTCTTTCAAGGCGCTCCCGGGAGCAGCACGGTGAAGGTGGTGCCCTGGCCCGCCTTGCTCTCGACGCGCAGCTCTCCGCCATGCTGGTGGACGATCTCGCGCGTGATCACGAGGCCGAGGCCCGTGCCGGTCCCCTTTCCGCCGGCTGCGAACGGTGTGTAGAGATCGGGCAGGTCCTGCGGCGAGATGCCCGGGCCCTGGTCCGCGACGGCGACCTGTGCGCTCGGGCCGGGCTGGGTCTCGGGCTCGCTGGGGAGCAGCGAACCCTCCACCTCGATCCGCGGCCCCGGCCTGCGCGCGAGCAGCGGATCGCCGCGCGTCAGCCGCACCGAGACGCGGGTGCCTTTGCCCGAATAGTGGATCGCGTTGCCGACGAGGTTCGTGATGACTTGCACCAGCCGGTCGAAATCGCCCAGCACCGGCGGGAGTCCCTCGTCGACCGCCAGCGCGACCTCGATGGATTTCATCAGCGCGAGAGGCTTGAGGCCGGCGATGGCCGGCCCGGCCACCTGCGAGAGGTCGACCCGCGCGCGGGCGAACTTCACCGCGCCCGCTTCCATCCGCGCCAGCTCCAGGGTGCGGTCGACGAGCGTGGAGAGCCGCACCGCTTGCGAGGAGACGACCTGAAGGCCCTGCCGCACCTGCTCGCGCAGCCCGGGGTCCTCGGCGGCCATCTCGCCGTACGCCTTGATGCTCATCAAGGGCGTGCGGAGCTCGTGCGCCATGTGGGCGAGCAGCTCGCTCTTGCGGCGCAGATCGTCGATCAGCCGCGCATTCTCCAGCGCCGAGCCGGCCAGTGCCGCGAACGCGCTCAGGAGCCCGAGGTCCCTTTCGGAGAGCAGCGATCCGACGCGGCGTGAGTCGACGTAGAGGATGCCCAGCTGGCGCCCGCCGAACCGGATCGGCGCACACAAAACCGAGCGCAACCCGAGATCGAGGATGCTCCTTTGCGAGCTCAGCTCCTCGCGGCCGACGATGTCCGCGACCGCGAGCACCTCGCCGCTGCGCAGCACGCGGTCGGCGACGGTGCGCGAGATGCGCAGGGTGGCGCTCGCGTCGGCGCCCCGCACCGCGGCCACCCGCGGCACGCTCCCTTCCTCGGTGAGGAGGATGAACCCGCGCTCGGCGCCGGTGAGGAACAACGCTTCGTCGAGCACGTCCTCGAGCAAGGCCGCGGAGCCGTTTCGCACCGCGAGCCGCTGGGCTGCCTGCGTGAGCGCGTCGACTTGCGAGAGCGACCTGCGCTCGAGCGCCTCGACGTTCTTCTGCAGGCGCTCGACTTCGCGCAAGTCCGGCGCCGTCCCCAGCTTCTCGAAAGCGGCGCGGGCCCGGTGCAGGGCCGCGGCGGCGTGCATGGGATCGCTGCGGTCCAGCGCCAGCGCGCACGCGACGCAGTCGGTGCGCGCCAGCTCGAGCGGGGCGCCCGCGCCCTGCAGGAGCTGGCGCGACGCCCGCACCGCCGCGAGCGCGGCAGCCCCGTCGCCGCGGGCCCGCGCCGCCAGCGCGCACACGCGCCAGAGGTTGCCTTGCTCGACCAGGTTGTTCGTCTCGACCGCGAGCTTCAGCGCCGCCGAGGCGCGCGCGTCGGCCGCGACCGGATCGAGCTGCAGGAGGTCCAGGTCGGCCAACCGCCGTTCCGTCTCCACGAGCTCGCCGCGCGCGCCGGTGCGCTGCGCGATCTCCAGCGTCTCGCGGTAGAGCGCCCGGGCACCGGCGAGATCGCCCTCGCGCGCGGCAACCTCTCCGAGATTGCCGCGCACCATCGCTTCGATCCGCGCGTGACCCCCGGCCTGCTGGATCTTCGCCAGCGCCTGCTGGAGCAAGTCCTTCGCCCTCGGCGAATCGCCGCGCTCGCGGTAGAGGGACCCCAGGTTGTTGAGGCTGAGCAACTCCTCCTCGAGCGTCTGGCTCTTCTCCCTCAGCTTCTCCCAGGCCTCGAGCGCGCCGTCCCATTCCCCCGCCAGGTAGCGGGCGGCCCCGAGGTTGTTCCAGGCGATCGCCTCCTGGCGCTCGTCGCCCAGGGAACGGTAGAGCTCGAGCGCCTGCCACGTTTCACGAGCCGATCGGTCGTACTTCGTCAGGAGCCGGTACGCCGTCCCGAGACCGGCTCGCGCGTCGGCCTCCGCACGGCGGTCCCGAACGTGCCGGGCGATGAGCACCGCCGCCCGCTCTTCGATCAGGGCGCGGCGTCCATCGCCTCGGTGCCAGGCGCAGGTGCCGAGCAGGTGGTGCAGCCGCGTGGCCGCCTCGGCGTCGCCGCGTGCACGGGCGACGGGCAGCGCCGCGGTGGCCAGATCCTGGGCCCGGGCATAGTCGCCCCGCATCGCCTCCGCCCGCGCCTCGATGGTCGCCACGGCGAGCGGGTCGGCGCCCATCGCCCGCGCGCGGCCGAGCGCCTCGAGCACGAGGTCGAAGCGGCCCTCCTGCCAGCGCGCCTTGGCGATCTTCTGCCAGATCCGTCCGGCGGCCCCGCCGCGAGCGAGGGCCTGGCCATATTCGCTCCGCGCGGCGACGGGCTGCCCGGCGAGCGCAAGGCAGTCGCCCGCGCGTTCGCAGAGCACCGCCGCGCGCGGGCTGGCGAACGGATGCCGCAGGCCGGCCCGCGCCATCTGGTAGAGCCGCGCTGCCTCGACCGGCGCGCCGGCACGGAGCCGCTCGCGCGCCGCCGCGACCGCCGCGCGCACGCGGCCCCTGGCCTGGGCCCGGAAGAGATGCCGCGCGCGCGCGGCCGGCTCCTGCGTCACCTGGGCGGCGCGCAGGTGCGCCTGCCTGCGCAGATCGGCGGACAGCGCGCGCTCCGCCGCCCGCAGCAGCGCGATCTGCGAAAGGCGCAGCCCCAGCTTTTCCGCCAGGACGAGGCCGTCGGCGACGAGCGTTTCCTCGTGGCCCGCCAGCACGTGCGTCCCGAGCTCCGGCCACAGCACCGCCGCGAACCCGACGGAGGAGCGTTGCGAATCCGGCAAATCGAGGATCGCCTCGCGCGCCGCGCGCACCGACGGGCGCGGCACGCAGCCGCCGAAATCCGCGCCCGCTCGCGGCGCGTCCAGCTCCCATCGGCCGCTGCGGCGCTCGAGCAGGCCGCGGGCGACGAGATCGCGCAACCCCTCCTCGAGCTCGCCGGGCTGGCCCGACGTCTCGCGAACGAGCAGCTCCGCGAGCCCCTCCGCCCAGGGGCGGCCGGGCCCCAGCACCTCGACGATCTTGGCTTTTCGCAGCGGCGGCGGGAGGGGACGCAACACGATCCGCTCCAGCGAGTGCTCCAGTTGCTCCGAGGCCGTCGCGACCACCAGCAGCCCCCTCTGCTTCCAGGCCGGCTCGGAGGCCAGCGCAAGGAGCAGCGCACGCAGCGCGCCGTCGACGCGATCGGCACCGTCGATGAGCAGCGCGATCGGGTGCTGCGCGCAAGCCGCGGCGAGCTCCTTCTGAGCCGCCACGACGGTGGGCTCGAAGCGGACCCGGCCGCCGAGAAGAAGACCCAGCCAGAGGCCCAGCGTGGCGAGGCCATGGTCCTCCGTGAGGTGCAGCGCTCGCAGTCCGGCAAGCTCGGCCGCGACCGCCGACGCCCGCAAGAGCCGCGAGCGGCCGGAGCCTGCCGGGCCGACGATGACCAGCTGTGACCCTTTCCCGCCGGCCGCGCGGCGGGCCGCCGCCTCGATCCGCGCGAGCTCGGCCTCCCGGCCGTAGAGCTGGCCCATCCCGATCTGATCGATCGCCAGGCCCTCGCCTTCGCTCTCGAGCCGCAAGCCGGTGGCGGCCGCGAGCGCCTCGATGACCTCGTCCGCGTGCGAATAGCGCGAGCGCGGCTCGCGGGCCAGGAGCTTGGCCACCACCGCCTTCACTCCGGGGCTCGCGTGGGGCGGCGGGACGGGCCCGAAATGCGCGCGGACCACTTCGGGCGGGGTGCCGGCGGCAAACGGATTCGCCCCCGAGAGCAGCTCGTGCAGCGTGACGCCGAGCGAGTAGAGGTCGGCGGCCGCGTCGGGGGCCGCGCCTTCCAGCACCTCCGGGGCCGCGTACTCGAGGCTGCCGCGCGAGATCGGCTCGCCGCCCGCAAGACCCAGGTCCACCAGGAGCGGCCGCCGCGCTCCGTCCGGGCCGGCGAGCACGGCGTTCTTGGGCTTCACGTCGCCGTGGACGATCCCTCGGCGGTGCAGGTGACCCAGCGCGCGAGCGACCCCGGCGACGTGCCCGACCACCACGGCCTCGGGAGAGCCTCGGATCACGGTGAGGTCCTCTTCGCCGTACTGCAGGGCAAGGGATGCTCCTCCTGCCTCGTGCCAGAGCGACACCGCCCGCGCCAGGTGCGGATGGGCCAGGGCGGCCGAGCGGCGGTACTCCGCCGCGAGCCGCTCGGGCGGGCCCCGCTTGAGCGCGACCTCCTGCCCGGTGAAGAGATCGATGGCTAGATGGACGGACGCCTCCGCGCCGGATCCTCGAAGGCCGAGGACCTGGTAGCGGCGACCGATCGGTCCCTGCTGCGCTTCGGCTGATTCGACCTGCATGGGTTCCCGGGGGGCGGGGATTGAGCGCGGAGTTTGACAGCCACCCTACGTCGATCAAAGACGCCCGGGTGCTGCAGGTGCGCGACCTGTTCGTCCGTTTTCAAAAAAACGAGGGGACCTTCGCGGCAGTCGACGGTATCTCGTTCAGTATCGAACGGGGCGAGACGTTGGGGCTGATCGGGGAGTCCGGCTGCGGGAAGACCACGACCGCGCTCTCGCTGCTGCGGCTGCTGCCGCCGGACGCACGGGTCTCCGGCCGGGTCGAGCTGTCCGGTCAGGACCTGCTCGCCCTGCCGGAGCGCGCTCTCGCCCGCGTTCGCGGCAGCCAGATCGCGATGGTGTTCCACGACCCGCTCACCGCCCTCAATCCGGTCTTGCGCGTCGGAGCGCAGATTGCCGAGGGCCTCCGCGCGCACCGTGCGCTCGACCGCCGGAGCGCGCGCGTGTCCACGCTCGAGCTGCTCCGCCGCGTCGGCCTCGCCGCGGAAAACGCCGACCGCCATCCCCACCAGCTCTCCGGAGGCATGCGCCAGCGCGCGCTCATCGCCATGGCGGTCGCTTGCGGACCAACCATCCTGGTCGCCGACGAGCCCACCAGCGCCCTCGATCCGGTGGTCCAGGCGGAGATCGTGGTCCTGTTGCGAAGCCTGCAGCGGGAGCGCGGCATCGCGCTGCTCGTGGCCACGCACGACCTGCCGTTCGCCGCGCGGCTCTGCGACCGGCTCGCGGTCCTGTACGCGGGCCGCATCGTGGAGCACGCAGGCGCCACCGAGCTGCTCGCGCGCCCGCGCCATCCGTACACGGCCGGACTGTTGCGAAGCCTCCCTCCACCGCTCGGCGCCGGCAGCGATGCGCCCCTCGAACCCGTGGCGGGATCTGCGCCTCCCCCCTGGGCGCTGCCGAGCGGCTGCCGGTTCCGCGACCGGTGCCCGCGAGCGCAGGAGGACTGCGCCGGGCACGATCCCGAGCTGGTCGGGATCGGCGGCCGCGAGGTCGCCTGCTTCCACCCGCTGGAGGCCTCCTGAGCGACTGTCTCCTGGCCGTCGACGATCTCTGCGTCGATCGCGGCGGTGTCCGCGTGCTCGATCGGATCTCGTTCGCGCTCCAGCCGGGCGAGACGCTGGGCATCGTCGGCGAGAGCGGCTCGGGCAAGTCGACCCTGGCGCGCGCCGTGCTGAGGCTGCTCGAACCGGCGCGGGGCCGCCTACGCTTCCGGGGACGCGACCTGCTCGCGCTGCCCGAGCGCGAGCTGCGCGCCGTCCGGCGCGAGATGCAGATCGTCGTCCAGGATCCGGGCTCCTCGCTCGACCCGCGCATGACGGTGGCCTCGATCGTCGCCGAGCCGCTCGCGGTGCACCGCCTGGCGCAAAGGTCCCGGCGCGAGGAGAGCGCACTGAGATTGCTGCGCGCGGTGGAGCTGGGGCCCGAGCTGCTCCACCGCTACCCGCACGAGCTCTCCGGAGGGCAGGCGCAGCGGGTGGCGCTCGCGCGGGCGCTGGCGACCGAGCCGGCCCTGCTCGTCCTCGACGAGGCGTTGAGCGCGCTCGACGTCTCCCTTCAAGCGCAGATGGCGAATCTGCTGCGCAACCTGCAGCGCTCCCTCGCCATCGCCTGCCTGTTCATCTCGCACGATCTGCGGCTTGCCGCGTACCTCTGCAACCGCATCGGCGTCCTGTCGCGTGGCGCCCTCGTCGAGATCGGGCAACCGGCGGCGCTGGTCTGCGATCCTCGTCATCCCAGCACGCGTGCCCTCGTCGCGGCCACCCGCGCGTAGAACGCGCGCGTGTTCTCCTGCTTCCTGAGGACGGCGGCGCGCCGGTCCTGCGACAGATCCGCTGCGGGTGGAGGCAACTTGTCCAACCGAGCGTCTTCGGCGCGCAGGTAGTGAAGCCAGTTCACGGCCATCCCATTGGCCAGGGAGCGCCCGTTCTTCAGAGGCACCTGGTAGGGAACGAACGTGAGGTCGTCCGGCTCGCCAAAGGCCGCGGCCGCGGATGGAGCGAGCACGGCGCCGACCCATTCCTGCTCGCGCTCCAGACAGTAGGCTTCGATGATGGGCGCTCCGATGAAACAGCGGGGCTCGACCGGGTTGATCAGGCACTCCCCCCAGGCGATGGCGCCGCGGAACAGGATGGGCCGCTCGCGCCGGAGCCCCTTCTGGATGATGTCGGCGACGGTGGCGCCGACCAGCTTGATGCAGGTATGCGGGGGGAGGGGCCCCGGGATCCGGAAGTCCGAGCGCTCGGGACGATAGACGAGGATGGTGTCCGAGAAGGCGAGAGTGAAGACCTCCTCGCGGCGACCGGAGAGGGCCCCGGCCACCGCCGCGGCGTTCCGCCGGACCTGGACCAGCGGCTCGAAGATCTCGTCGAAGATGCGCTGCGGGCTTTCGCGCCGGCTGAGGTCGCTGAATCCCAGGATGTCGATCATCGCGACGGCGACGTTGCCGCGGACCCTCTTCTGTCCGCTTCGCCGGCGGCGGCCGGTGCCTGTGCCTCGAGCCTGTCTCCTGGCCTGGTGGTTGGGCACTCGTGTCCTCCGCTCGAATCGGCCGACCTCCTTCTCGAGGAATCATTCGGATTCTAATCGGCGTGGGAATGACGTCTTGGAGCTTTGGTGCGCAGGGGTGCTGCCCTGTAGGTCGGCAGAGGAGAACGGGTGCGTCGGCGCGCGGGGACCCACCCTGGCGCCGAGCCTGCTGCGCTGGCGCGCATGACTGCGTTGACAATTGCAGTCGCCGGGGCGTATGGCCGGCACAGCTTCGCCCTTGGGGGCGGGCAAGGCGAGGACCTTTCTCCCGCGAATCTTCCGTCGCCGACGCCGCCCGGCCGTGCGGATTCCCGCGCGGGGAGGGGAGCCATGAAAAGCATCCTGATCACGGCCGCGCTGGTCGCCGCGGTAGCCGGGCCCTCGTTCGCGAAGCAAGTTCGCATCCCCGTCACGCGCGGGGCCGGTGGTGTGCCCGTGCCGTGCGGCGAGGATCCGCTCCGCACCTGTCACAACCGCTGGCACCCCGACATCCCCGAGGCCGCCGAGGCCGATCCCGGCGACACCGTGATCTTCGAGACCCGCGACGCGTTCGACAACCCGTTCAACCGCACGTCCACGCCGGCGACCGTCGCAGCCGCCAACCTGAACCTCATCCATCCGCTCACCGGCCCCCTCCACGTCAGGGGCGCCAAGCGCGGCGACGTGCTCGCCGTGACCATGATCGACGTCGGTCCCGGGCCCGACAACTTCGGGTACACGGTGGCAGTCCCGGGTTTCGGCTTCCTCCGCGACGTCTTCACGGACCCCGCAATCGCGCACTGGGAGCTGGGCGCCCCCGCAATCAACGGGACACGCTTCGCGACGTCGCGCGATCTCCCGGGCGTGCGGCTGCCGCTGCACGGGTTTGCCGGCACCATCGGCGTCGAGCTGGGCCGTCACGAGATCGAGACCGCCTTCGACCGTGAGGAGGAGCTTCGGGCGAAGCAGGGATTCGTGCTGCCTCCGGAACCGACCGACGCGGTGCCGGCCCGCCTCTGCGGCCCCAACGGGCGCGCCAGGGACCGCTGCCTGCGCACCATTCCCCCGCGCGAGAACGGCGGGAACACCGACGTGAAGCAGATGGTGAACGGAACGACGCTGCTGTTCCCCTGCTTCATCGACGGCTGCGGGCTCTCGGTGGGAGACGTGCACTGGGCGCAGGGAGACGGCGAGGTTTCCGGCACCGCCATCGAGATGAACGCGATCGTCACGGTGAAGGTCGAGGTCCGCAAAAACCTGGCCGCGGCCTTCGGCAACTGGCCCCGCTTCGAGAGCAACCGCGCCGGCGTCCTCAAGGAGCTCGAGCCGGACCACTTCGTCGCCACCATGGGCATTCCGGTCAAGCCCAGCGGCGTGGTGATGGCGCCGGAGCTGTGGATCGACGTGAATTCCAACCACCTCCTGCGCCCGCTCAGGAACGAGTCGGAGGACGTGACGCTGGCGGCGCGCGACGCGCTGCTCAAGATGATCGACCTGCTGACCGGACCGACTTCGCCGGCGCCCTCGAAGCTGACCGCGGAGCAGGCGTACCTCCTCTGCAGCGTTGCCTGCGATCTCCGCATCAGCAACCTGGTGGACGTGCCCAACTACGTGGTGTCGAACTTCCTCCAGCTCGACGTCTTCAACGCGGGGCCCTAAGCACGATGAGCGGCCGCAGGCTCCTCACGCTGTCGCTGCTGGGAGTGGCCGCGGCGCTCTTGCCCGGCCACTCCCCGTACCGCCAGTGGTACGCCTATCGGGCAAAGCACCTGGTCGTGGTGACCGACGAGGGGCGACCGGGTGCATTTGCCCTCGCCACTGTCGTAGCTTCCGCCATCGCGGCGCGCTGGCCGGAAACCAAGGCGGTCCCCGCGGCGGCGAGGACGCCCGCCGAGGTGGTGAAGCTCTTGAGCTCCGGGCAGCTCCAGGTCGGCCTGCTTCCGCCGGCCGAAGCCCTCGAGGCGCTCGAGGGGCGCGGCAGGTTCGCCGGCGATGGCAAGGTGCCGCTGCGCGCGGTGGCGGTCGTCGGCGGCGACTTGCTGGTGGTGCTCGAAACCTGCGCCCGGGAGCGCGCGCATGCCATCGCGCAGGCCCTGGTCGAATGCCGCGAGAAGGGGCCGCTCGCGGAGAAGCGTTCCCTGCGGGGGCCGGCGTCCATCCCGTTCCATCCCGGCGCGCTCGACTATTACGAGGGCAGGACGGCCAGGCCCGAACGGCTCTAGACTCGGCGCATGCGCCCGGGGCCGAAGCGGCTCGTCGTCAACGCGGACGACCTTGGATACGACCCGGAGATCGACCGCGGCATCCTCGAGGCGCACGCTCGCGGAATGGTGACGAGCGCCACGGCGATGGTGGACACGCCCTTTGCCCCGGCGGCCCTGCGCGCGGCGCCCGCGTCGCTCGCCCTGGGGCTGCACGCCGTGCTGGATCCGGCGCTCCCGCGGGCGCGGGGGGAAACAGAGCTGCTGCGCCAGATCGCGCGCTTCACGGAGTTGCGCGGTGCGGCGCCCACGCACCTCGACAGCCACAAGCACCACCACGCGCGACCCGAGCTGCTGGAGGCCTTCGCGGCGGTGGCCGCGGAGCGGGGCCTGCCGGTGCGCGCGCTCGACACCTGGATGCGGGACCTGCTGCGCGCCCAGGGCGTGCGCACGACCGACCACTTTCTCGGCGACGCCGACCTGCGCCCCTGCTGGACGTCCGAGCGGCTAGCTGCCGCTCTGGCAGCGCTGGAGGACGGCACCACCGAGCTGATGTGCCACCCCGGGTACGCGCCATCCCACGCCCGCACCTCCTTCGGCGTGGAGCGCGAAGTGGAGCTCCGCGCGCTGTGCGACGCTCGCGTACGGGAGGCGCTCGCGGGCACCGGGGCCGTGCTGGCCTCCTTCAGGGACCTGTAGACAAGCCCGGATACCTCGCCGTGAAAATCAGCACGACGTCGATCGTATCGGTGACGCCGTGGGCAATGATCGGTACCGCCAGGTTGCGCCCGCAGGCGAGGTACAGATCCCCGCCGCGGCGCCGATCGCGAGCGTCGTCGGCCAGCTCCGGAATCGCACCAGGCCGAGGTCTCTCCAGCGCAAGCCGCGGATCCGGAGCGAGAGCCATCCCAGCGCCAGGAGGAACGGGGTCTTGCTGAGCGGGATCAGTTGACGGTCGGCGACGAAGACAGCGGCGACCAGAGCGAGCTCTCCGAGTATGAGCAACGTGATCACTGCCCGGACGGTAGCACGCCTCGGTTGCGCGGCGCCGCGGTAGGCTTCGCCCGTGAGCTGGTCGATCTCCGCCAATCCGCGTGCGTTCCCGCGCATGCGCTGGGCCGCCGTGGCATGGCTCGCGGTGTGGATCCCGGCCTACGCGTCGGTCTGGGGTCCCTGGAACTTCCTCCACCTCTGCGACGTCGCGGTGCTCCTCACCTGCGCGGGGCTGTGGCTGGGCAATCCCCTGCTCCTCTCCAGCCAGGCCGTCTCGTCGATCCTCGCCGACGCGGTCTGGGCCGTGGACGCCGGATCGCGCCTGTTCCTGGGCAAGCACCTCTTCGGCGGGACCGAGTACCTGTGGGACGCGAGCTTTCCGCTGCCGGTGCGCCTGCTCTCGCTGTTCCACGTCGTCTGGCCGGCCCTGCTCCTCTGGTCGCTGCGGCGAGTGGGCTACGATCGCCGCGGGCTCGGGCTGCAGATCGCGATCGCGGGCGCGCTGCTCGTCGTGTCGCGCTTCGCCGGCCGCGCGGAGAACCTGAACTTCGCCTTCCGCGATCCGATCTGGGGACTCTCGCTCGAGCCGGCGGCGCTGCACCTGGCGGCGACGCTGGCCTTCCTGGTCGCGGTCTTCTACCTGCCGACGCACCTCGCGCTTTCGCGCGCCTTCGCGAACCCGGCGATCAATACGGCAGCGAGAAAGATCGCCTGAACGAGGGCGCGCGGCCCCAACCCCAGGACACGGCGGCCGCCAATGCCGAGCTCGGCCGTGGCTGCGTGCATATGCGAGCGTTCGGTGCGGGGACCTGTTATGCTGCCTTCTACGCTCCGCCTCGCTTCCCCTTCTCGGCCAGCCGCGAGAACCGTCGATCCGGTCCGGCGCGACGAGGAGACCCGATGGATCGCATGATTGCAGTCATCGACCTCACCACCGGAGAGGTCATCGATCGGACGAGCACCACCCTGACGCTCGACCTGCCCCCTGACTTCGAGCGGGCAAGCGTCGTCGTGTCGCTCGACCAGCTGTCGCACGGCCACTACCTCGCCACTGACGGGAAGCAGCGAGAGTACTCGGTCTTCCCGCGGCCTCTCTCCTGGCGCGCGCGCGGAGAGGACTGCCTGGTCG
>DASWGQ010000260.1:0-3825 GCA_036393595.1 Myxococcales bacterium
GGATCCGCCTTGAACTCGCGGGTCAGCTGCAGGCCGTCCACGTCCGGAAGCTGGATGTCCATCAGCACCAGCCGGGGACGGAGGGCGCGGATGGCTGCCCTCGCCGTCAGCGCATCGCAGGCCGTGTGCACCTCGTATCCCTTCTTCTCCAACAGCCAGCGCAGCAATTTCAGATTGGCCTCGTTGTCGTCCACGATCAGGATGGGCTCTCCAGCCATTCCTGCCTCCCTTCTCACTTCGCTGCCTGCGCTCGCGGAAGGAAGGCGTTCAGCTCCCGGAGCAACGAGGCAGCGCCATCGCTGCCCTTGGCCACGATGGCGTGCACCGTCTCACGCAGCCGCGCGTGATCGTGGGCCGAGAGATCCTTGACCGTCCAGACGATCACCGGCGTGCGGCGGCCCGCCTCCATCTTGCGGAAGCGTTCGAGGAACTCGAATCCGTCGACGCGCGGCATGATGAGGTCGAGGACCACCGCGACCGGGCGCGACTCCGCCGCGGCCTGCAGCGCCGCTTCCGCGTCCTCCCGGCAGATCGTGTCGTACCCGGAGCGCCCCAGCGTCGCCTGCATGAGCTTGAGGCAGCCCGGATCGTCGTCCACCACCAGCACCGCGCCGTGCCGCTCGGGGACGACGCCGGCCCGGCGGAGCGATCCGAGGAGAGCGGCGGTGTCGATCGGCTTGGCGAGCACGTCGCTCACCGTGAAACCCGCCACTGCGCCCTGCTCGGCGACCACCGTCAGCACGACCACCGGGACGTCGGCGTTGCGGGCCTCGGCGCGGATCCGCGCGAGCAGGTCGACCCCGCTCATGTCGGGGAGGATCAGGTCGAGGGTGAGGGCATCGAACGACCGCTCGCGGAACCTGGCGAGGGCCTGCGCGCCGGTGGCCGCCGTCTCCACCGAAAAGCCCGCCGCGCTGAGCGCCTCCACGATGAGCGCCTGGTCGGCCGGATTGTCTTCGATGACCAGGATCTCCGGCGCCCCCTCCTTGCGCGACGCCAGCCTCGGAGCGACGGCGGGGAGCGCCTCGCCCTTGGCCAGGCGCGGCAGCACGGCGTGAAAGACGCTTCCGGCTCCCGGCGTGCTGCGCACGCCCACCGAGCCGCCCTGCGCCTCGACGATGCGCTTGGTGAGCGCCAGCCCCAGGCCGGTGCCGGCGTGCTTCTTGGCGGCCCCCGCGTCGAGCTGCTGGAACTCGACGAAGAGTCGGGCCAGGTCCGCCGGCTGGATGCCCGACCCGGTGTCGTGGACCTCGAGCCGGAAGAAGTCCGTTCCCTCGGGCGAGGCGCGGACCGTCACCGACCCGCCGGAAGGCGTGAACTTGAGCGCGTTGGACAGGTAGTTGTAGAGCACCTGCTTCAGGCGGGCGGGATCGAGCGCCACGCGCCCGATGGAGGGATCGACCGCCACCTGCACCCGGACCTTCTTGTCGGCGGCCGCCGTGCGCAGGATCGCGTTCACCTCGCCGATCAGCTCGGGCAGATCGATCGGCTCCGGCCGGAAGTCCAGCTTTCCGGACTCGACCTTGGCCAGGTCGAGCACGTCGTTGATCAGGCGCAGCAGATGGCGGCTGCTGGTCAGGACGTTGCCGAGGAACTCGCGCTGCTCGGCCGTGAGCGAACCGACCTCTCCGTCGTGGAGGAGCTGGGTGAAGCCGAGGATGGCGTTGAGCGGCGTGCGCAGCTCGTGCGACATGTTCGCGAGGAACTGCGACTTGTAGGCTCCGGCCCTGGTGAGCTCCGCGGCCTGCCGCCGCGTCTCCGCCAGCAGGCCGCGCAGCTCGGCGCGGCCCTGCGCCACGTCGAGCGCGATGGCGAGCGCCTCGCGCACGGAAGCGACCAGCTCGGTGGAACGCTCCGTCCAGGGGTGCAGGCTGACGAGCTCGAGGACGCCGGTGACCTTGCCGATGCGGAGCAGCGGAACCAGCGCGACCGAGCGTGGCGACCCCTCGGCCAGGCCCGAGCTGACCCGAAGCTGGCCGGCCGGGGCATGCACGACCATGATCTCGCTCTGGAGCGCGGCCTGGCCGACGAGGCCCTCGCCGGTGCGGAAGCCCAGGGGCCGGTCGCCGGCCGAGAGCGCGTGCTGTCCCAGCACGCGAAAGACGCCGTCCGGGTCGGCGGCGTAGAGGGCTCCCACGGGGCAATCGAGAGAGCGGCAGAGGGTAGAGACCGCGCGGTCGGCCACCTCCTTCGGCTCCAGCTCTCCGCGGAGCTGGTCCGACAGGGACGATTGCACGCTCTTCAGCCAGTCGACGCGGCTCCGCTCGGATTCGAGCTGCCGGAGGCTGTGCGCCATCTGGTTCGCCTGCCTGGCCAGCTCGCCCAGCTCGTCACGGCTCACCACTGGTATGGTGGAGCGGAAGTCGCCCTCGCCGAAGCGGCGGAACCCGGCCGTGAGGTGGGCCATGCCCTCCAGCATTTCGCGGCTGATCCAGAGCGACAAGACGAGCACCACCACCAGGCAGGCGATGCTGAGACCCAGGCGCACGCGGGAGCCGGTCCGCTGGGCCTCCGCTGCCGCGGAGAACGCGTTGGTCAGCTCCGACTTGTCGAACGCGGTGGCCTTGTCGAGGAGCTCCGCGACCCGGGTCCGCTTCGCCTGCAGGTCCCCGATCTGCGCGACGACTCCCTCGCCGGTCTCCCGGGCGATGAGGCGGGCGGAGACTGCCAGCCCCTTGGCGTGAAAATCCTCGACCGCGTGCCCGAGCGCGGCGGCCAGAGCAGGTTCGACGGCGTCGGACGAATCGGCGAGCTGCTGCAGGAGCTCCTTCTTCAGCTCGGCCGTGCCGGCGAGCTTCTCGCTGTCGCTGGCGGCGACGGCGTCCTGGAACCCGCGCTGGATCCGCTCGAACTGCGCCTCGAGCCGCGGGCGAAGGCCCACCTTCGGCAGGTAGTGCCGCCGGATGTCGTCGAGGTGCCGTTCCACGCGGGCCGCGACGATGGCGCTGGACACGACCAGCGCGACCAGCGCGAGCGCGGCGGTGGCGACGAGGGCGAGCAGCTTCGATCGGAACGACAGGTTCATGTGCCCTCAATCACTTCCAGGACCTTTGCCCCGTTCAGGGCGGCCCCGGCCGCGACGTACCCGATCGCGCCGGGATGGCTCAGCACGTAGGAGACCACCGCCTCGTCGTCTGGCAGCTCGGGCGGTGGGAGGCCCTGCCCCGAGAAGATCCGCTGCTGCCAGTAGCTCCTCACCGAGGCCACCGAGCGCGAGAGGACTTCTTCCGAGAAGCGGATTCGCGCCCGCGCATCGGGCCCGAGGTCGACGGGGCGGATGGGAGTGTCGTCCGGCCAGCGAGTCACGCGGCGGAGGAACACCTCGCCGACGAACTTGCGATCGAGCCTCGAGACCGGAGTCCCGGGATTGGCGATCACGACGTACGCGGATCGAGGAGACTCCGCAGCCGCGGCGGCCGCGGCGAGCGCAACGACGATGAAGGCCGGGTTCCTCAAGTTTCCCCGGGGTCAGAAGGAGGCCGTCGTCTTGAGCGCGAAGAGCGCCCAGTGCGGCTCCAGGGCGCTCAAGGGTCGGTTGCCGTTCAGGCTCGAGGAGAGGCCCGCCGTACCGCGCAGGTAATGCCCCTCGGCCTTGATCAGCCAGTACCGGTTCACGTCGAAGCGGAGCGTGAGCGCGAAGTCGTGCTGTATGCCGTCGGGCCACGTGCGCCGGTCGACGTTGGGAATCAGGCGCGAGTAGTAGGCGCCGGTCTGCAGCCAGGGATTCACGCGATACGACCCCGATAGATACGCCCGTTCGCTGGTGGTCGAGCCCTCCGGGAAGATGGACGGGTTGCTGCTCTCGGTCTGGACCAGCCAGCGGCT
>DASWGQ010000261.1:0-1989 GCA_036393595.1 Myxococcales bacterium
CGGTGCGAGCGGTCCAGCCCGCGCAGCACCATCACGGTCGGTCCCGAGCGCTCCAGCTCGGTGCGCCAGGCGGTGACCTCGCCGTCGAAGACCTTCTTCATCTTGCCGGGGATGCCCAGCTCGATCTGGACTTCCTTGCACTCGGTGAAGGTCGGCTTGGCCTGCCAGCGAAGCAGCGGATCGTCGACCACGATCTCGAACGCGCTCGCGCCGCTGTGGGTGAGGTAGACGCGGACGCCGCTGATGGCCGCCTTGGTCTCCCCGTCCAGCTTGGTGCCGTCCAGGTAGACGTTGAAGTCCGCCTTCATCCGAGTGGAGCCTGCCACGGGCCGTCCGACCTCGCCCCGGGGAGAACAGAATCGGGAGAGCCGTAGTGTAGCCGAATCGGGGCCATCCTGGAAGCAGGGCGGCCGGGCAAGCGAAGGCGGCGACCCCTTCAGCGACCGACGGTGAAGGTGCGGAACTCGTCCCGGGGCGAGCGCAGCTTCACCTGGACGTCCTCGACCTCCGCGGAGGGCGGCCCGCGCCTGCACCAGTCGACGAAGTCGTCCACGGCCCTCTTCTCGCCCTCGACGATCGCCTCGACGCTGCCGTCGGGAAGGTTGCGCACCTCGCCGGTCAGCCCCAGCTGCAGGCCCTCCTGCTGCGCGCTGGCGCGAAAGAAGACGCCCTGCACCCGGCCCTTCACCACGATCTCGGCGCGCACGCAGTCCCTCATGGCGGTCCCTCCTGCAGGAGCGCGCGGAAGGCGGCCTCGTCCACTACCCGCACGCCCAGTTCGGCGGCCTTCTTCAGCTTGGTGCCCGAGTCCTCGCCGGCAACCACCAGGTCGGTCTTGCGGCTCACCGATCCCGAGACCCTGCCGCCGCGGCGTTCGATCTCCGCCTTGGCCTGCTCGCGCGACCATGCGGTCAGCGAGCCGGTCAGCACCACCGTCTTCCCGGCGAACGGGCCGCGCGCCTCCACCACCTCGGGCGCGGGATGGATGCCCGCCGCGAGCAGGCGCCGCACCGCCTCGCGGTTCTCCGCGGTCTGCGTGAAGTCGTGGATCTGCTGCGCCACCTCCGGCCCCACGTCGCGCACCGCCTGCAGCTCGTCAAGGGTCGCGTCCAGCAGCCGTTCCACGCTCTGGAACTGCAGCGCCAGCGCACGCGCCGTGGCCTCGCCGACCAGCCGGATGCCCAGCGCATAGATGAAGCGCCGCAGCGAGGACTGCTTGCTGCGCTCCAGGGCGGCGAGCAGGTTGTCCACCGACTTGTCGCCCATCCGCTCCAGGTCGAGCCACTGCTCGCGCGTGAGCGCGTACAGGTCGGCGGGCGTCTTCACCAGCCCCCGCTCGACCAGCTGCGAGCAGGTCTGGTCGCCCAGGCCCTCGACGTCCATCGCGCCCCGGGAGGCGAAGTGGCGCAGCCGCCCGTGGAGCTGCGCCGGGCAGGACAGGTTGGTGCAGCGGGTGATCGCGCCTTCGCGGTGGACCTCGGCGCCGCAGGCCGGGCAATGGGTGGGCATCCGGAATTCGGGCAGCCCCTCCGGCGGGCGCGCCTCCGCGATGACGCGCACGATCTCCGGGATCACGTCCCCGGCGCGCCGCAGGAAGATGCGGTCGCCCTTGCGCACGTCCTTGCGGCGGACCTCCTCCTCGTTGTGCAGCGTGGCGCGCGCGACCGTCACGCCGCCGACGTGCACGGGCGTGAGGAAGGCCACCGGCGTGAGCGCCCCGGTGCGGCCGACGCTCACCTGGATGTCCTCGACCGTGGTCGCCTCCTCCTCGGCCGGGAACTTGTACGCCACCGCCCAGCGCGGCGTGCGCGACACGGACCCGAGCCGGCGCCGCTGGTCCTCGCTGTCCACCTTCACTACCGTTCCGTCGATCTCGTAAGGCACGTCGTGACGGCGGCGCAGCAGCTCGGCGTAGTGCGCCCGGATCTCGTCGAGCGAGCGCGCCAGCTTGTTCTCGGGGTTCGTGCGCAGCCCCAGCTCCTTGAGCTT
>DASWGQ010000262.1:0-16125 GCA_036393595.1 Myxococcales bacterium
CGCGCTGGAACGGCGCGTGCTCGCGCCGGGCGAGTCGTTCCACATCACCGCCGGCTTGCGCCACCGCATGACCGCGCTCGCGGACAGCGACGTGCTCGAGGCCTCGACTCCGGAGCTCGAGGACGTGGTGCGCCTCGAGGATCGCTACGGTAGGGTGCCCTGAAATGCGGGCAGTGGTGCTGGGCGGTGCGGGGTTCATCGGCAGTCATCTCGTGGATCGGCTGCTCGGCGCCGGCCACGAGGTGGTCGCGGTGGACAGCTACCTCACCAGCCGCCGCGAGAACCTCGCCCACCTCGAAGGCGCGCCGCGCTTCCGCCTGGTCGAGCACGACGTCTGCCGGCCCATCCCGGTGATCGGCCCGTCGGCCGTGGTGTTCAACCTCGCCTCCCCCGCCTCACCGCTCGACTACGAGCGCTTGCCGCTGGAGACGCTGGAGGTCGGGTCCGCCGGGACCCGCAACGCGCTCGAGCTGGCGCGCGCGGCCGGCGCCGTGCTGGTGCAGGCGTCGACCTCCGAGGTGTACGGCGATCCGCTCGAGCACCCACAGCGCGAGACCTACTTCGGCAACGTCAATCCGGTCGGGCCGCGCGCCTGCTACGACGAGTCGAAGCGGTTCGCGGAAGCCCTCGTCACTTCCTACTCGCGCGTGCACGGGACCAAGGTCCGGATCGCGCGCATCTTCAACACCTACGGGCCGCGGATGCGCGTCGGCGACGGCCGGGTGGTGCCGGCGTTCGTCACGCAGGCCATCCGCGGCGAGGATTTCACCGTCTTCGGCGACGGCACCCAGACGCGCAGCTTCTGCTACGTGGACGACCTGGTCGACGGCCTGCTCGCGCTCTGGCAGCGGGGCGACGGGCTGCCCGTGAACCTGGGCAACCCCGACGAGTTCACCCTGCTCCAGCTCGCCGAGGCGGTCCGCCGCGCGGCGGGGGGCGGGGGCAAGGTGCGATCGGTGCGTCCGCTCCCGGAGAACGACCCCCGCCAGCGCCGCCCGGACATCTCCCGCGCCCGCTCGCTGCTCGGCTGGGAGCCCCGCGTCCCCCTCGACCGCGGGCTTCGCCCCACGATCGAGTGGTTCCGCGGCGAGCTCGCCCGTCCGTGAAGCGCCGCTCTGAAAAGCGCAGCGCCGCCGAATACGGCGGCGGCTGATTGTGCCACCGGGATCGCCGTGTTAGACCCCGCCCTTCGCCAATGCCCGCCGAGAACCAGCACCTGCGCAACTTCTCCATCATCGCGCACATCGATCACGGAAAGAGCACGCTGAGCGACCGGCTGCTGGAGAAGACCGGGACGGTGACCGCGCGCGAGGCGCATGACCAGTTCCTCGACAACATGGAGCTGGAGCGGGAGCGCGGGATCACCATCAAGGCGCAGTCGGTGCGGATGAACTGGCGCAGCAAGAGGGACGGCAAGGACTACGTGCTGAACCTGATCGACACGCCTGGCCACGTCGACTTCGCCTACGAGGTGAGCCGCTCCCTGTCCGCCTGCGAGGGCGCCGTGCTGGTGGTCGACGCCTCGCAGGGCGTGGAGGCGCAGACCCTCGCCAACGTGTACCTCGCCCTCGAGCACGACCTGACCGTGGTGCCGGTGATCAACAAGATCGACCTCCCCAGCGCCGACGTGGAGGGCACTCGCCGCGAGATCGAGGAGGTGATCGGGCTCGACGCCTCGCGCGCGGTCTCCACCAGCGCGAAGGAGGGGGTGGGCATCGAGGAGCTGCTCGAGGAGATCATCCATGACGTGCCGCCCCCCGAGGGCGACCCGGCGGCTCCACTCAAGGCGCTCATCTTCGACAGCTGGTACGACAGCTACCGCGGCGTGATCATGCTGGTGCGCATCGTCGAGGGGACCGTCCGCCCCCGCCAGAAGATCGTGTTCATGTCCAACCGCCGCGAGTACGAGGTGAGCGAGGTGGGCGTGTTCGCCCCGAAGGCGGGGGGGAAGGAGAACCTGATCGCGGGCGAGGTCGGCTTCGTGGTCGCCAACGTGAAGGTCATCCAGGACGCCAAGGTCGGCGACACGCTGACCGACGCCCTGCGACCAGCCGATGCGCCGCTGCCCGGGTTCAAGGAGATCAAGCCGATGGTCTTCTCCGGGATCTTCCCGGTGGACTCCGCCGACTACGAATCGACCCGCGACGCGCTGGAGAAGCTGCGCCTGAACGACAGCGCCTTCGTCTACGAGCCGGAGACCTCGCAGGCGCTGGGCTTCGGCTTCCGCTGCGGCTACCTGGGCCTGTTGCACATGGACATCGTGCAGGAGCGCCTGGAGCGGGAGTACGGCCTCAACCTCATCACCACCGCTCCTTCGGTCGTGTACAAGATCGTGAAGAAGGACGGCAGCGAGCACCTGATCGACAATCCCGCCAAGCTGCCGCCGGAAGGGGAGATCGAGAAGCTCCTCGAGCCCATGCTCAACGCCTACATCTACGTGCCCAACGAGTACGTGGGAGCGGTGCTGCAGCTGTGCCAGGACCGGCGCGGCACGCAGAAGGACATCAAGTACATCGGGACCAAGCGCGTCCAGATCACCTACGAGATCCCCCTCGCCGAAGTGGTGTTCGACTTCTTCGACAAGCTGAAGAGCATCTCGCGCGGTTATGCTTCCCTGGACTACGAGCCGGTCGGCTACCAGGAAGCGGACCTCGTGAAGCTGGACATCCTCATCAACGGCGAGCCGGTCGACGCCCTCTCCACCATCGTGCACCGGGAGCGCGCCTACCAGCGCGGCCGCGTCGTCTGCGAAAAACTGAAAGAATCGATCCCCAAGCAGATGTACGAGGTGGCCATCCAGGCGGCGATCGGCAGCCGGGTGATCGCGCGCGAGACGCAGAAGGCGATGCGCAAGAACGTGCTCGCCAAGTGCTACGGCGGCGACATCTCGCGCAAGCGGAAGCTCCTGGAGAAGCAGAAGGAAGGCAAGAAGCGGATGAAGGCGATCGGCTCGGTGGAGATCCCGCAGGAGGCCTTCCTGGCGGTGCTCAAGGTGGAGGGATGAACACGGCCAAGGAGCGCGCCGGGAGCGTCAAGCGCGAGGAGCAGGATCGCGAGGCCCAGCTGGTGGCGGCGGCCGACCGCGGCGCGCGCGACTTCTACAAGGTCTCCGGGTACGGGCGCCTGCTCGCCATCGGCGCCGCCGCGGCCGCGCTGGCGGTGTTCGCGCAATGGAAGCTTCGCCACCAGGACTACCTGTTCGGGTCGCTGGCCGTGTTCGCCGCGGTCTTCGTGCTCTCCCTGTTCGGCTCGGCGATGCCGTACGGCGTGCGCAAGCGCGCGCGCAACGAGGCGCGCTCGGTGCGCCGCGCGGCGGCGCGGATGCTGCGGCGCAACCGCTCGCGCATCCCCGAGGCCGCCGCCCAGGAGGTGGAGCGCGGCATCCGCGGGGTCGACGAGGCGCTCAAGGGCAGCCGGACCGGGACCGCCGCGCTGGAGGCGCGCACCCGGCTGGACGCCTCGCTCGATCAGCACCTCGCCTTCGCCCGCAAGAGCGCGGCGCGCGAGTACACCGAGAGCATCGGGGGCGCCATCCTGGTGGCGCTGCTCCTGCGCGCCTTCGTCTTCGAGCCCTTCCACATCCCGTCGGGCTCGATGATCCCGACCTTGCTGGTGGGCGACTTCATCTTCGTCAACAAGATGGCGTACGGGTTGCGCATCCCGTTCACCGATCCGTCGCACGTCCACAAGATTGGCGAGGGTGCGCCCAAGCGCGGAGACGTGGTGGTCTTCATCGTCCCCCAGCACCCGGACGTGGACTACGTGAAGCGGGTGGTCGGACTGCCTGGGGACCACATCGAGATCCGCGAGAACGTCGTCTACATCAACGGGGTCGAGCAGAAGCGCGAGTACCTCGGCGAGTACCGGTACACGGAGCATTCGGAATACACGGACACCGACATCGAGGTGACGACCGACGAGTACGTCGAGGCCCTCGACGGAGTGCGCCACCCCGTGCTGCAGCGCAAGGACGCCGGATTCGCGCGCAACATGTCGTTCGTCGTCGACCCCGGCCGGCTCTTCATGATGGGCGACAACCGCGACAACTCCGCCGACAGCCGGGTCGAGGGTGGGATCGGGCAGATCCCCTTCAGCTACGTGAAGGGCCGGGCCAGCATCATCTGGATCTCCTTCGGCGGCCGGGCCGGCATCCGCTTCGAGCGCATCTTCCGCGCGGTGCACTGACACGCACCCACCTCCGAATTCTTGAGGCGCGCACCCCGCGGGTTAGATTCGCCCCATGCGGAAGCCGCGCGGGATCACGCTGATGACGGTGCTGATCTTCGTCGCCCTCGCGGCCGGCGTGTACTGCCTGTTCGCCTTCGGGCAGGCCTTCTGGGACAACCTCGAGGTGAACGGCATCCTGCGCCAGGCGGCCAACGAGTGCTATCGCCAGCCCGACGACCAGGCGGTGAGGCAGCTCATCCTCAACAAGCTGCACATGTCTTTCGACGTGGCCGGCGAGGACAAGGTGGGCCGGAGCGAGGTGCGCATGCCGCTCGTGTTCGACGAAGGCGACCTGCAGATCCAGCGCACCCAGGTCCCCAAGTACGTGAACATCTGGTTCACCTACCAGCGCAAGGTGACGCTGCCGCTCGTCAACCAGGAGCGCACGCTCACCTTCAACGACCACGCCGAGCAGGACCTGTCGCCGGTCAGGTGGTAGCGGCTACACGACGCTGAGATGCGTCGCGAGTCGGTGCAGGGACAGGACGTCGTCCTCGTCGAGCAACGCCACCGACATGTCGTCCGCCACCGCAGCCACCTTGGGCGGCTCGGGGGCGAGCCGCGCCAGCTCGTGGCCGGAGGACGCCTCGCACAGCAGCACGCCTCCCCGCCGCAGCAGGACCACTCCGCGCTGCAGCACGGCGCGCTCCGCCGGAGCGTCTCCCTCGGGCTCCAGCTGCCAGGCCACGCGCCCGCGCTCGTCGATCCGGGCGGCGGCGCCGCCGGGCCCGGTCGCGATCAGCGCCTGCTCGTCGGCGCCCAGGAGCGCGTGCCCGGGGAAGGGAAGCGCGGTGGAGAAGCGGCGGGTACCGTCGGCGAGCCGCGCCGCGGTCAGCTCGCGCCGCCGCTCGCCCGAGACGATCAGCGCCGAATCGGACCACAGGCAGAGCGCCGCCTCGCTTCCGTCGGGAAGGGGCCGCTCCCACAGCACGCGCCCCGAGTACGGATCCAGGGCAATCAGGAGATTGGCAGGCCGGGCGTCTCCGCAGAGAGCGACGAGCCGCCCCGGCGCCGCTGCGAGCGCCAGCACCCGAGCGCGGCGCTTCCACAACAGGCGCCCGTCGGCGGCGTCGAGCGCGGTGAGCACCCCGCGGCCGGCGCACGCCAGCACGCCTTCGGCGTGCAGCGCCTCGGTGGGCGCACCGCCGGGGAACCGCGACCGCCACGACTGCGTGCCTGCGTCGGAGAACCGCTCCAGCCCGGCGGTCCCCGCCCGGACCACCCCTCCAGGCACCGGCCACAGCTCGGCCGCCGCGGACGTGCGGCGGCGCCAGCGCGCCGAGCCGGTGAGCGGATCGATGCGCGCGAGCGACTCCGCCCCGGAGACGAACAGGTCGTCGCCGGCCCAGGCGCGCACCGCGAAGCGGCAGGCCTCCTCGAAGAGGGTGCGGCCCGAGGCGGCGTCGCGCCCCACCACGTGGTGCAGCCCGACCGTGACCACCACGCCGGCGCAGGGCCAGATGGCTCCTGGCCGCTCCTCGGCCGGAGCGCGCCAGCCTTGCCGGTAGACCAGCCGGCGGATGCGGCCGTGCGAGAGCGGCGGCTGGGGCGCGCGCACGGCCTTCTGCGGCGGCGGCGCGGCGACGATCTCGGGAGCGCGGCGCAGCTCGCCCGAGACCAGCTCCGCGCAGTGCCGGGCGAGGCGGGCGGCGGAAGCGCGCAGATCGCGCAGGGGATCGTCCGGGTCGG
Source organism: Myxococcales bacterium (assembly GCA_036393595.1). Lineage (GTDB taxonomy): Bacteria > Myxococcota > Myxococcia > Myxococcales > 40CM-4-68-19 > VBKO01. The sequence goes on from DASWGQ010000262.1 coordinate 5,917, forward strand.
TGCGCCGGTCGCCCAGCCGCTGCGCTTTCTCCGCGTACGCCCGGGCAGCGCCGGCGAGCGAAAGCGCCAGCGCCGCGGGCGCGACGGCGGCCGGCGCTCGCCAGCCGGGGGCGCGCACCTCGTCGCGCGTCAGGTCGCACGCCAGATCCGTCGAGGAGAAGTGGAGCTGGAAGGCGGGCTCGCCGGCCTCCCATGCGCGCACCAGCGCTTCCGCCTCGCGCACCAGGTTGCGCAGCGCCAGGTAGACCGGGCCCTCCCACTGCAGCGCCGGCGCGCCGGCGAAGCGCAGCGCCACCGCGCCCGACCCCAGGAGCGGAGCGAGCTGAGCGCGCGGGACCTCGGAGCGATCGGCCAGGCGCGCCGCCGCCGCCGCCGGGACCTGCACCTCGCAGCGGACGGCGCCGCGCCCGGACCGCGCCACGAACGCGCGCCCCTCCGCGTGCGGCCACGCCGCCGAGCGGACTCGGCTTCCGGCCGGTTGCCGGGCCGCCCCGCGCAGGCGGCGCAAGAGCGGCGACTGCACGAGCGCCGGGCTGATGCGGACCAGGTCCGCCGCCAGGCTCCGCGCCGCGGCGGCCGCCGCCGACCAGAGCCGCGCGGAGTCCAGCAGCAGGCCGGAGGCGAGCATCCGCGCCGGGGGCGCGAGCGTCACCAGCGAGAGCAGCACGTCGGGGCCGCGCGCTTCCAGCACCAGCTCGGTCGGTCCTCGGCCGACGGTCGCCTGCGCCGCGGCGCTCCCCTCCGCGAGGTGCCGCAGCGCCGCGAGCAGCTCGTCGACCGCGACCAGCACCTCCGCCTCCCCCACGCCGGCGGCGATGTCGACGCCGTCCACCTCGATCCCGACCACGTCGAGGATGCCGCCTCCGTCGAAGCTGCGCGCCCTCGGGGGCGAGAGCGCCCGCAGCTCGTCGAGGTAGCCGGGGTTCAGGCGCCAGGAGCTGCCGGGCCGGATGCGGATCACGGTGTCAAACTATGTGCGCGTTGACACCGGGGGCGCAAACTCTTTACAGTTCCGCGCCTTTTTCCACCGGCCCAAGGGAAGCTTCCACAGCCCCGCGGGCAACTGGAGCGGTTCGACATGACGTTCACGGAAGCCGCCGTCGAAGTGTTGCGGCGCGCCGGAAAGCCACTGCATTACAAGGAAATCGCAGACGTCGCGGTCCGCGAGAACCTGCTCAGCCACGTCGGGCAGGATCCGGAGGTGACGATGGGCCAGCGCCTCGCGGCGATGGCCAAGCGCGACGACGACCGCAAGGTGCTCGCGGTGGCGCCGGAGGGCACCTTCGCGCTCGTCGAGTGGAGCGTGCCCCCGGAGCAGGTGGTCGAGCCGGTCGCGCCGCCGCTCCACCCCGCCGACGACGGCCTGGCGCTCTACCGGCCGCGCGAGCGCGAGCCGCGGGCCATCAACGCGCAGGCGCGGCGCCGGATCGAGGCGCTGCAGCCCGGCGCGGAGGACCAGGAGGAGGACCGCAAGCGCGGACAGCGCCGCTTCCCCCCGCCGGCCGAGGTGGTGTTCGAGTGGCTCGCGCAGCGCCAGTCCGGCGCGCCCATCTCGGAGCTCTCCGACGCGCTGTTCAAGAAGAACCTGCTCAGCGAGGCCCTGGTGCGCGACCACGCCTCGCTGGTGCAGGCGCTGCTGGAGGACAACCGCCGGCGCACCGAGGCCGGGCGCAAGCCCGTCTTCATCGTCGACGGCGAGCGCGTCACGCTGGTCGAGTTCCCCGCGCCCTCCGCCATGCCCGAGGAGGCTCGCAGCTCGCACACCGGCCTGGGCCGGCCCATGTCCGCCGCGCAGCTCCTGGCCGAGGGGCGGCGCGCCGTGGTGCGCGCCTTGCGCCGCCGCGTCGCCGACCTGGAGACCAGCGGCTTCGAGCAGCTCTGCGCGCAGCTTCTGGAGAAGATGGGGATGCGCGACGTGCGCGTCGCCAAGCGCAGCAAGGAGGGGCCGCTCTACCTGGCCCGGCAGCGGCGCGGGGTCTCGGACCTGCGCGTGGCGGTGAAGCTGACGCGGGGAGCGCGCGAGATCGGCCGCGCCGACGTGCAGGAGCTGCGCAAGGACCTGGCGCACTACAGCGCGCAGATGGGCTTGGTGCTGGCCGCGGGCGAGGCGGGGCGCGATGCGCGCGCCGAGGCGTCGGCCGCGGGCCAGCCGCCGGTCGCGCTCTACGCGGGCGACGCGCTGGCGGAGGAGCTCGTCTCCCTGCGGGTCGGCGTCTGCGTGCAGGTGGTGGAGCTCGCCGACGTCGACGAGGCGTTCTTCGCCTCGGTGGCGAAGGGGGCCTCCTCGCATCGCGACCGCCGCGAACGCCCGCCCGAGGAGCGCATCGAGCGGCTCGAGCCGGCCGAGGCGGTCCCCCCTTCGCTCTCCCCGCCCGAGCCTGAGCCCGAGGCGGTTGCCGAGGCGCGCCCGTCCGAGCCCGCCGCGCCGGAGGCGGCGGTCGCCGAGGCGGCGGTCGCGGAGGCGGCGGTCGCGGAGGCGGCGGTCGTGCCCGAGACCGCGCCCCAACGGGGCGAGGGCGAGGATCGCGAGCGCAGCCGGCGCCCACGCCGGGGCGACGATCGGCCTGCCCGCGCGACCAGCGCGGCCGAGCAGGCGTGGGGCCAGCCGATCGGGACGCCTCGCCGGGCGCAGACGCCTCCGGCTGTGGTGGCGGAGCCCACTCCGGTCCCCGAGCCCACCACACCAGAAGCGACCTCCTCGCCGTCCGGCGAGGGCGAGCCGCCGCACGAATGAGCGGAATCGCCCAGCGCCGGCCGATCGGCGGCGACCGTCTTTGACCGTGCGGGCGCCACCCTCTAGCATCCGCGAAGCATGTCTCGTTTCCGCGCCAGGGTGCTGGCGGCTTGCGCCGCTGCCCTGTCCTGCAACCGGCTCCCGCCGGGTGCCGTCGCCGTGGGGACCCTGTCGGTCTCCGAGGGCAACCTCGCCCGCGTGCCGGAGCTGGCCATTCCCGCCGAGCAGGTGCGCAAGGAGATGAAGTCGGCCCTGGAGAGGACGCGGCACTTCGCGATCCGCGAGGGCGCCTCGGCGCGCGTGCGGCTGGATCTGGAATCCGCGCGCCGGCTGGCCGGCGACGACGGCGCGATCGCGGACGTGCAGCTCGTCCTGGAGCTGACCGCGGCCTCGCCGGAAGGAGATCCGGAGCGGACCGTGTCGGAGGGCGCGGGTCGCGCGGCGAGCGCGGCCGACGCGGGCACCGAGGTGGCCGTGAGGCTGGCCGCCTTCGAGGGCGCGCTGCGCGGCGCTCTGGACGACGCCGCCCGCGGGCTCGCCTGGCAGCTCGAGTCGCGCCGCAAGACCGATGACGAGCTGTCCCGTGACCTGGGGGACGGCGACCCGCGCGTCCGCGACTACGCGATCCGGGCGCTGGCGGACCGGCGCAGCCCGGCGGTGGTGCCGCAGCTGATCGCGCGGCTCGAGGACGACAACCCCGCCGTCGCGCTGCGCGCGGTGGGGGCCCTGGTGGCGATCGGCGATCGGCGCGCGGTGGAGCCGCTCATCGAGATGACCCGCAAGCGCCCGCCGCAGCTCGTCGCGCAGGTGCTGTACGCGCTGGCCAGCCTGGGTGGCCCGACCGCCGAGGCCTTCCTCTACACGCTGGAGAGCGGCGCCCCGGACGACGAGGTGCGCCACGCCGCCACCGACGCGCTCGCCGAGCTGCGCCGCAAGCGCGAGGAGGCCAGCGACCACGACCTCCACCCGCCGCGCCCGAGGTCCCATTGAAGCGGTCCGCGTTCCTCCTGCTGGCGCTGGCCTCCTGCAAGACCGCCGAGACTCGCGACAAGCCTCCCGCGCCCTCCGGTGCCGATCCGGCGATCTACTACCCGCTCGCGGTGGGCAACTCCTGGACCTACGAGTACACGCCCGGCGCGCGGCGGGAGACCATCCAGATCGTGGGGCGCGACGGCCCCTGGTTCGTCGACGACCACCGCGGCCGCGTGCGCGCCGACGCGGAGGGCGTGCGCGACGCCGACCAGTACCTCCTCCACGCTCCGCTCACTCCGGGCGCGCACTGGACGGCGGTGCAGAACCTCGTGGTCCAGCACTTCACGGTCGCCGCGGTCGACGCGACCGTGAAGACGCGCGCCGGGGCCTTCAGCAAGTGCGTGGTGGTCCGCAACGAGTCGCCGCTCCCGCAGGGGGCCGGCAAGTTCGTCACCGAGTGGACCTACGCGCCGCACGTCGGCCTGGTGCAGGTCCGCACCCAGACCGTCTCCTCCCGCGGCACGCAGGAGCAGTCGCGGCTGGACCTGGCGGCCTACCGCGTGCAGTAGGTCCGCGGCGCTGAAGTCGAACAAGACGTGCCGCCCGCGCAGCTTGGCTTCGGAAATCTCCCTTTGTCTGTGCTACTACCCCTGCCGTGGCTCCGTACCGGCACCGCGTGCTCTACGGCGACACGGACCAGATGGGAGTCGTGTACTACGCGACGTACTTGCGCTTCTTCGAGGGCGCGCGCGGGGAGTGGATCCGCGAGCTGGGGCTGACGTACGCGCAGATCGAGGAGCGCGGGATCTACCTGCCGGTCCTGGAGGCGGGCGTGCGCTACTTGAAGCCCGCGCGGTACGACGACGTGCTCGAGATCCCTCTCCGGGTCAGCCACACGCGCGTGAAGGTGCGGTTCGAGTACAAGGTGTTCCGCGCGGGCTCGAGCGAGGTGCTGATCCTGGGCCACACCGTGCACGCCTGCATCACCAAGGACGGCCGTCCGACCCGCGCGCCCGATTGGCTGGTGGCGGCGATGAAGGGCGCGGCGACGGGTGGCCCGACGCTTCCGGAGGGGTACGAACCATGATGGATCGCAACATCGGTCTCGAAGCCGTGCGCCTGACCGAGGCGGCGGCGATGGCCTCGGCCCGGCTGATGGGCCGCGGCGACGAGAAGGCGGCCGATCAGGCGGCGGTGGATGCGATGCGCAAGGCGTTCAACGCCCTGCACATCCGCGGCACCATCGTGATCGGCGAGGGCGAGCGGGACGAGGCGCCCATGCTCTACATCGGCGAGAAGGTCGGGCGGGGTGCCGCCGACGATCCCGAGGTCGACATCGCGCTCGATCCACTCGAGGGCACCACCATCACGGCGACCGGCGGACCGAACGCGCTGAGCGTCATTGCCATGGCGGAGAAGGGCAACCTGCTCAACGCGCCCGACACGTACATGGACAAGATCGCGGTGGGTTCCAGCGGGGCGGGCGCGATCGATCTGCGCAAGTCGCCCACCCAGAACCTGCGCGCGATCGCCGATCGGAAGGGCGTGTACGTCGAGGACCTCACCGTCATCATCCTGAACCGGCCTCGCCACGAGAAGCTGATCGCGGAGGTCCGCGCCAGCGGAGCGCGCATCAAGCTGATCGGCGACGGCGACGTGTCCGCCGCCATCGCCACCTGCTTCATCGAGACGGGCGTGGACGTGCTGATGGGCATCGGGGGCGCGCCCGAAGGGGTGATCGCGGCCGCCGCGCTGCGCTGCTGCGGGGGCGACATGCAGGGCAAGCTCGCCTTCCGCAACGAGAAGGAGATCGAGCGCGCCCGCAAGATGGGCATCGCCGACCCGAACAAGATCTACACGGTGGAGGAGATGGCGAAGGGGCCGGTCATCTTCGCCGCCACCGGCGTGACCAGCGGCGACTTCCTCAAGGGCGTCCGCTTCTTCAAGGGCGGCGCGGCGACGCAGTCGGTGGCGATGCGCTCCAAGAGTCACACCATTCGCTACCTCGAGACCACGCATTTCTTCGAGCACAAGCCGAACTTCGCCCTCTAGGACGCGTTCGCGCCGTCCGGGGCGGCTGGTGCTACCCTGACGAGGATGGCGAACGCGCGCCGCAGCATCGAGGTCGACGTGCCGCCCGAGCGGTTCTTCGAGGTGGTGCGCGACTACGCGCGCTACCCGGAGTTCCTGCCCGACGTGAAGGCCGTCTCGGTCGGCCCGCGCGCCGGGGACTCGGTCGAGGTCACGTACCGGCTCGACGCGCGCATCAAGCTGATCGAGTTCACCCTGCTGCACGTGGAGAGCGCGCCTTCGCGCATCGAGTGGCGGCTGGTGCGCGGGGATCTCATGAAGCGCGACGAGGGGCGCTGGACGCTCGAGGCGTCGCCGTCCGGCGGCACGACCGCGACGTACGCGATCGAGCTGGAGTGGCAGCCCCGGGTACCCCGTGGGCTGGAGAAGGTCCTTGCCGAGCAGGGCCTCCCTGCGATGCTGGCGAACTTCAAGGCGCGCGCCGAGGCGATGCACCGGGGTAGGACCCCGCCGCACTGATGCGCCTGTCACGAAGTGAATGGCGCAGAGACGGAAATCGTCACAAGAATGTGGGGACGGGTGGCCCGTGGACCGCGGGGGCCGTAAGTTGACCCTCGTGGAAGTTCTTGGTATCTGAAGGAAGAGGGCGAGCAGGCCCTCGTTGGCTCGGAACCTCGGAGGTGGGGCGGAACCGATGGTGCCGGATTTGCATCGAACGTGACGTAGGCGACCGATGTGAACCTGGAGGTGGCTCATGCTCGACGCGTTCATCATCGAGGAGATCCGGCGACGCGAGCAGGAGCGTGAGAGCCACCGCCCCCGCCCGCAGCTCCCCATCCCGGAGCCCAGCCGCCCCGCGCAGCAGAACGACACGCACGAGGAAGACGACGCCCCGCAGCGCGGCGTGGTGATCATCGATTACACGATTCCCGCCTCTCCTTAGGGGCGGGTGGCGGGCAGGTCCCGTCTCTCGCGGGGGCTCCGGCGCAAGCCGGGCCCCCGCCGAACACTCGACGTCGATGTCGAAGACCGATGTCGACGTCGACCTCGACGTCGAGCTTTCTACACCTTGCTGATCTCCCCCCAGCGTTCCTTGATTTCCGCGGGATTCCAGGGTCCCCCCTCGCGGGTCGCGCCTTCCGTCTCGACCATCTTGTAGACGAAGATCTTCGGCCCCTGCACGCCGACGATCGTGCCGGTGATGTCGGCGGCGAGGTCGGAAGCGAGGAAGGCCGCCACCGGCGCGACGTACTGCGGGCCGATCTGATCGCCGGTGAGCCCCTTGAACATCTGCAGATCCTGGGTCATGCGCGTGAGCGCGACGGGCGCGATGGCGTTGACCGTGACGCCCATGCGCTGGAACTCCATCGAGGCGGTGCGCGTCAGCGAGTAGATGCCGCCCTTCGCCGCCGCGTAGTTGCCCTGGCCGAAGTTGCCCAGGAGGCCCGAGAGGGAGGTGGTGTTGACGATGCGCCCACCCTTGCCTTGCGTCTTGAAGATGCGACCCACGGCCTGGGTGCAGAGGAACGTGCCGCGCAGGTGTACGTCGATGACCAGGTCGAAGTCCTGCTCGCTCATGTTGAGCAGCGTCTTGTCGCGCAGGATGCCGGCGTTGTTCACCAGCACGTCGATGCGCCCGTACTTGTTCAGCGCGGTCCAGATGATGCCGTCGGCGCCCTCGCGCGTGGCGACGCTGTCGTAGTTGGCGCTGGCTTCGCCGCCGGCCGCCTTGATGTCCGCGACCGTCTGGTCGGCCATCTCGCCGCCTTTGCCCCCGCCGTGGCGGTCGGAGCCGAGGTCGTTGACCACGACCTTCGCCCCCTCGCGCGCGAAGGTGAGCGCGTGCTCGCGACCGATGCCGCCGCCCGCTCCGGTGACGATCGCGACCTTGCCTTCCAGCAGACCCGCCATGAAGCCTCCCTCGGAAGGGGCGCTCTCTACAACACTCCCATACCGTCCGCGATGTGAAAAGCGCACCGCCGCCGAATACGGCGGCGAGTGGCTCCCGCGCGCCGCGGCAACCCCCACCGCGGCGGAACGCCGCACCGGCCCGCGCGACCGAGTGATCGCTCCGGCATCTCACGGGTCGAGGGATCGATGGGTCGCCTCTTCGCCATCCTTGCACTGTGTGCAGCCGGCGCGTGCGAGCCCGCCTGGAGCGTGCAGGGGCACGTGCGCGGCGCGGACGCAGGCGCCGTGCGCGGCGCGGGCGTCGCGCTGAGGTGCCCGGGCCAGCAGGACCTCGCCGCCAGGACCGACCACGAGGGCTTGTTCGAGCTGGGTGGCCGGGGGCCGGGCCCCAGCCTGGCCTGCACCGTGGTCGTCACCGCGACTGCATACGCCCCCGTGTACGTTCCGCTCGCTGACGCGTGCGAGGACGCCCACGACGAGGCGCCCGGCAGCTGCGAGGTGGCCATGGTGGAAGCGGAGCTGCGCGGGCGCTGACTGTCCCCGCTCGCCCTCCTGCGCATGAGCCTCAGTCGTCCTCGCGCTCGACGAGGGCAAGCCCGTAAGGGTCGTTGCCCACGCCCGTGACCGTGGCCACGTCCGGCGTGAAGGAGGGGGCAGAGCAGCAAGCCGCCAGCGACCACTCCGTCTCGGATGTTCATGGTGATCCCCCCTGTGGGGATGACACCTACCTCCGGCAAAGGTCGGATCGCAAGCCTGGCGGCCCGCAGCCTTGCTGCGGCTCGACGCACGTGCTACCCGGGCGCTCCCCGGGCTGGAGGACCGCCATGACCGAGATCGTCGACGTCCACGCGCGCGAGATCCTCGACAGCCGCGGCAACCCGACGCTCGAGTGCGAGGTGACGGTCGCCTCGGGCAGCGTGGGGCGCGCGGCGGTCCCCTCCGGCGCCTCGACGGGCGCGCACGAGGCCCACGAGCTGCGCGACGGCGACAAGGCGCGGTACGGGGGCAAGGGCGTCCGCACCGCCGTGGAGAACGTGCGCAGCAAGATCGCGCCGCGCCTTCTCGGGATGGACGCCGCCGAACAGGAGGCGCTGGACCGCCTGATGATCGAGCTGGACGGCACGCCCAACAAGAAGTCGCTGGGCGCCAACGCCATCCTCGGGGTCTCGCTCGCCGCCGCTCGCGCGGCCGCGCTCTCCCAAGGCGTGCCGCTCTACCGCTGGGTGGGCGGAGTGAACGCGCGCACCTTGCCCGTCCCTCTGATGAACATCCTCAACGGCGGCGCGCACGCCGACAACAACGTGGACGTCCAGGAGTTCATGATCGTTCCCTGGGGCGCGCCGACTTTCGCCGAGGCGCTGCGCTGCGGGGCCGAGGTGTTCCACGCGCTCGAGGCGGTGCTCAAGTCGCGCAAGCAGGCGACCAGCGTGGGCGACGAGGGTGGGTTCGCCCCCGATCTGCGCTCGAACGGCGAGGCGCTGGAGTCGATCGCCGAGGCGATCGGAAAGGCGGGATACGAGCTGGGCGGCGACGTGGTCCTGGCGCTCGACGTGGCCGCGAGCGAGCTGTTCGACAAGAAGACCGGCGGCTACGAGCTGGACGGCAAGTCCATGGACCGCAAGGCGCTGGCCGACCTCTACGAGAAATGGTCGCGCCAGTTCCCCATCGTCTCGATCGAGGACGGATTCGCCGAGGACGACTGGGAAGGGTGGAAGCTCGTCACCGAGCGGCTCGGGGCGCGCGTGCAGTTGGTGGGCGACGACCTCTTCGTCACCAGCACCGAGCGGCTGCAGCGCGGGATCCGCGACCAGGTCGCCAACGCGGTGCTCATCAAGGTGAACCAGGTCGGCTCGCTGACCGAGACGCTGGACTGCGTAAGGATGGCTCACTTCAACGGCTACCGCACCATCATGTCGCACCGGTCGGGAGAGACCGAGGACTCCTTCATCGCGGACCTCGCGGTGGCCTGCGACTGCGGGATGATCAAGACCGGCTCGGCGAGCCGCAGCGACCGGATGGCGAAGTACAACCAGCTCCTGCGCATCGAGGAGGAGCTCGGCCTGTCGGCGCGGTACGCGGGGAAAGACGCCTTTCCCCGGGCGCCTCAATCCCGGCCGTAGCTCGCCTCCATGAACGGCGTCCAGGCCCCCTGACGGGGCTGCAGCTTACGATCCGCGGGGCTGGATCAGGTAGGCCTGCGTGTCCGAGCCGGGGATGAGGCGCCCGAACGCGCCGTGGAACCAGGCAGCGGCGACCATCTCCGGGTGCTGGCGCAGCAGCCCGTCGGGGACGAGGAACTCGGCGCGGCCCAGGCCGATGCCGAAGTCGACGTAGGCGCGGTCGCCGCGGTTCTCGATGGTGAAGGTGCGCGCGCCGAGAGGCCCGTTCAACCGGTACGTCTTCACCGTGTCCGACTGCGCGGCCTGCCCCGCCACCGGGCAGACCTCTACGGGGTTGCCGTTGACGGCGCCCCGCGCGCACCCATCCTGCTGCAGCTCGAGGTCGAAGACGGCGTTTGCATCCGTGCCCTGTGCGAAGAGGTGCGAGCCGTCCACGCCGAG
>DASWGQ010000263.1:0-6870 GCA_036393595.1 Myxococcales bacterium
CGCCTTCGCGCTCCAGCGCGCATCGCTGGGCCCGTTCGAGGAGCCGCTGCTGCTCCTCTCCATGGGCACGCTCTTCCTTCTCTTCGGCAAGCTGCTGGCGCCGCGCACCTCGCCCAGGCAGCGAGCAGCCGAGCCCGACGACGCCTCTCCCGAGCCCGCGCCGCAGCTGCTTCCCCGCCGCGAAGCCCGCCCTTAGTTCACGCCAAAGCGATTGCACCACGGAGCGCACGGAGTACACGGAGTTCGTGCGGTTCGATCCTCCGCACGGTTCCGCATGCGCGATCGAAACCGACCTCCGTGCTCTCCGTGAGCTCCGTGGTGTTCTTTTCGGCTTTCAGGAGCTGCTGCGGAGAGGGTCGTTGGCCACGAGGCCGACCGAAGGGAGGTCGGGGATGCTCGCGGTGATGCGCGGATCGGTGAGGCCGCAGTCCTTGATCTTGTAGAGCAGCGCCTTGTAGCTGATCTGGAGGCGCGCGGCCGCCTTGCGCTTGTTCCAGTTGGTGCGCGCGAGCATCGCGCTGATCGCCTCGCGCTCGGCGCGCAGGGCCGCCTGGCGCGCGATCTCCTTGAGCGACACCGTCTCCGCGCTGCCGAGCATCGTCGGCACCGCCGGCGGGGGCGGATGCGACGGCGGCGCCTCGAACCGTTGCTGGTTCGCGGGCGGCAGCGCACCGCCGGCGGAGCCCATCTGCAACGCCGGCTGCAGCGCCGGCCTGCGCGCCTGGGTGGCCTTCAGCTCGTCGAGCACGAAGCGCTCGTCGCGCAGCACCACCAGGCGGCGCACGAGGTTCTCCAGCTCGCGCACGTTGCCCGGGTAGTCGTACTCGAGCAGCCGGCGGGTCACGTCCGGCGAGAGCTCCATCGCGCCCTGCTTGTATTTGCTGCCGTACTTGCGGCGGAAGTGCTCGATGAGGTGGGGCACGTCCTCCTTGCGGTCGCGCAAGGGCGGGACGTGCACGCTGACCACGTTGAGCCGGTAGTAGAGGTCCTCGCGGAAGTTGCCGCGGGCGAGCTCCTCCTCCAGCACGCGGTTGGTGGCCACCACCACGCGCGCGTCGGCGCGCAGCGGCCGCTTGCCGCCCACCCGGTAGTACTCCTCGTCCTGCAAGACTTGAAGGAGCTTGGCCTGCAGCGCGGGGTGCATCTCGCCGATCTCGTCGAGGAAGATGGTCCCCTTGTCGGCCAGCTCGAACTTGCCCGGCTTCTCGCTGGTGGCGCCGGTGAACGCGCCGCGCTCGTGGCCGAACAGCTCGCTCTCGAGCAGCTCGCTGGGCAGCGCCGCGCAGTTGATCTTCACGAACGGCTTCCCGCGCCGCGGGCTCCGCTCGTGCAGCGCGCGGGCGATTCCCTCCTTGCCCACGCCGCTCTCGCCGAGGATGAGCACCGGAACGTCGGTCTCCGCGACGCGGTCGACCATGTCCCAGATGCCCATCATCGCCGGGCTGACCGAGATGAAGTCCGCCGGCGGACCGCGGCGCGACCCGGCCATGGGCGCCACGGGAGGCGGCGCTACGGTCTCGCGCACGTGGATGGCGGGCACCGGATCGGGACGCGAGGGCGCCACCGCGGGGACCTCTTCCGCGCCGGGCACGCGCTCCGAGGCGCTGCAGCGCTCGATGGCCTCGCGCAGCTCTTCGGGCTCGATGGGCTTGACCAGGTAGTCGCTGGCGCCGAGCCGCATCGCCTTGACCACCGATTCCTTGTGGTCCATGGCCGACAGCGCGATCACGGGAGCGAGCCCGCCCTGGGCGCGGTACCGGCGCAGGACCTCGAAGCCGTCGATCCCGGGCATGCGCAGATCGAGCAGCACCGCTTGCGGCGGCACCGCCGCACCGGCGAGCAACTCCAACCCGGAGCGCCCGTCCGGCGCGGCGAAGGCGTGATAGCCCACCCTGCCCAAGAGCTCCACGAGGATCTCCCGCGCCGCCTCGTCATCATCGATCACGAGTACCTGGTTGGGTCGCTCCATCGATCTCCGCTCCGTCAAATATGACCGGCTCGAATCGAACACTTACCGGTCAAGGTTTCCAACCCGGCGCCCCCGGGAACGATGTCGGGCGGGGTTTGAGCAAGCTGTGTGCCAGTGTGGGAAAGCTGCGCGTCACGGCAGGAAAGTAGTGACGGTCGCGGTCCGCTGCGCTTCCGTGGAGCAGAAGTGGATCGCCCCTACGGCGAACGCGCCCACAGCGCGCGCAGCGCGGCATTGACCGCGCGTTGCCCCTCCAGGTTCACCGCGTGCCCCACCTCGGGAAGGAGGAGGAGCTGCGCGCCGGGGATGAGCCGCGCCATCTCTTGCGCGCCCGCTGCCGGAGCGAGCTGATCGAGGGACCCGTGGGCGACCAGGGTGGGAACGCGAAGCCCTGGGAGGCGACTCACGGAGTCATGCGCGAGCGCGGCGTCGATCTGGCCGAGGAACCCCTGCACGCTCTGGAACGGCTGCGAGCCGGCGAAGCGGAGCGCGGCGCGGACCGCCGCCGCGTTGCGCCAATACGCGTCGCTGAACAGCCACGTATAGGCCTGCTGCTCCCAGGCGGCGCGCAGCGGAGCCGACTCCGCCGCGATCGGGTACAGCGCCCGCCAGGACTCGAGCAGAGCGCGCGAACGCGGAGCCTGCCGCGCGAAGCTCGCGAGGAGCGCGAGCGAGCGCACCCGCCCGGGATGGGCCAGCGCCAGCTCCTGCGCGGCCGCCCCGCCGAGCGACAGCCCCACCACGTGGGCCCGCTCGACCTCGCACGCGTCGAGTATGCGTAGCGCGTCGTCCGCGAGCTGCTCCGTCGTGTACGGACCCGGCGGCGCGTCGCTCTTGCCCACCCCGCGGGCGTCGGGAGCGATGCAGCGGTGCGTCCGCGAGAAGTGCGCGAGCTGGACCGACCAGGCGGCCGCGGGCGCGTTCAGGCCCTGCAGCCAGAGCACCGCGGGAGCAGAGGGATCGGTGGGCCGCTGGTCGATGACGTGCAGCCGCGCCCCGTCCTGCGCGACGACCTCTATGCGCCCTCCTCGCCGAGGACGTGGGACAGGCGCTGGTGATCGGAGTCGTCCATGGCGTCGAAGCGCACGCCCACGTCGTATTTCGCGGGACCGCCCGGCGGCAGCTCGTGGACCCAGACGACCACCGCCTTGGTGGCGAGAGTGGTGTCGTCCGGAAGGAACAGGTCCAGCTCGAGGCGCGAACCCACCTTCATCTCGTCGTCGCTGTAGATGCGGACGCCCCCCAGGCTGATGTCGATCGCCCGCTCCCGGTCGTCCTTCCCCCGCAGCCGCCGCAGGAGCGACAGACCGACCGGCCGGTAGAACACTGGCGCCTTGAGCCTGCGGAACTTGCGCCGCTCGTCATCGTGCTCGGAGACCATGAGGCGGCAAGGCTAGGGCAATCCCAGGCAACCTACAAGTTCCGGTTCCTACATGTACTGCCCGCCGTTGATGTTCAGTTGCGCCCCGGTGATCCAGTCCCCCTCCGTGCACAGGAACCGCACCAGCCGGGCCACCTCGTCGGCCTGCCCGAAGCGCCCCAGCGGGATGCGCCCCTTCACGGCGTCTCGCGCCGGCGCCGGCATGGTGGCCAGCATGTCGGTCTCCACGAACCCCGGGCAGATGGCGTTCACCGTGATGCCGAACCGGGCCAGCTCCTGCGCCACGCTCTTGGTGAACGCGATGATGCCCGCCTTCGCGGCCGCGTAGTTCGCCTGCCCCAGCGCGCCCGTCTGCCCGATGATGCTGGCGATGCTGATGATCCGGCCCCAGCCGCGCGAGATCATCGGCTCCAGCGCCGCCTTGGTGCAGTGGAACACGCTGTTCAGGTTGACCTGGATGACCTCGTCCCACTCGGCCGCGGTCATCTTGCGCAGCGTGCGGTCGCGGTTCACGCCCGCGTTGTTGACCAGGATCTCCACCGGTCCCAGGTCGCGCGCGGCCAGCGCCAGCACCTTGTGACAATCTTCGGGGCGGGCCAGGTCCCCCTGGACGAGCCGCGCTTTGGCGCCGAGGTGCTCGATCTCCGCTGCCACCGAGGCCGCCTGTTCCTCGCCCCGGCAGTAGTGCACCGCGACGGATGCGCCCTCGGCGGCCAGCGCGCGGGCGATGGCTCGGCCGATCCCCCGCGACGATCCGGTCACCACCGCGACCCGGCCCTGCAGCCGCTTCGCCGTGCTTGGTGCGCCATCGAGATCCACGTCGGTCTCCCTGAGCATGGCGTCCCTTCCGCCGTCGGACCATTTGCACGCCCGGCGCGCAGCGCAAGCGAGGCGCTGCGAGCGCGGCGCTTTCGTCCGCGGAGGAGGCGCTGAAAGCGCATGCTACACTACACTCACGTGCGCACCGCCGTCATCGTGGCGACGTACGACCAGCCCCGCTGGCTCGACCTGGCGTTGCGCGCCTGGGCGCGCCAGGAGCTGCGCTCCTCGTTCGTGGTGGTGGCCGACGACGGCAGCGGCCCGGAAACCGCCGAGGTGGTGCGCCGCTTTGGCGCCCAGCACGTGCGGCGCGAGCACGAGGGCGCCCGGTTCGGCAAGTGTCCGGCGGTCAACGCGGCCGTCCGCCGCGCGCGCGACCTGGGCTGCGAGTTCGCGCTGTTCACCGACGGGGACTGCCTGCCGGCGGGCGGGCTGCTCGCGCGGCACCTGGAGGTCGCGCGCCGCGGGCGCTTCGCCGCGGGAGGGGTGGTCCGCCTCTCGCGCGAGGCCTCCGCGGAGCTGACCTTTGGAGCCGTCGACGCGGGCGCGTTCGAGAGCGCACGGGGAGGGCACAAGCGCCGCTACGCGCTCCCGGGGCCTCTCGGCCGGCTGATCGAGATCGCCTCGCCGCGCCGCACTCCCTGGAAGGGCGGCAACTCCTCCGCGTTCCTCGACGACGTGCTGCGCGTCAACGGCTATGACGAGCGCTTCGGCTGGGGCTCCGAGGACAAGGAGCTGGGCGAGCGCCTCGAGAACGCCGGCGTCCGCGGCTACTCGATCCGCTACACCGCCCCCGTCTTCCACCTCTGGCACGACCGCCCCTACGTCGACCCGGACGTGATCGCCCGAAACCGCGCCCTCCTCTCCGAAACCCGCCGCACCCACTCCACCTGGACCCCCTCCGGAATCGACCAATCTCGCTGAACGATCGGAAAACAATGCAATCGCTTTGTCATGCTTCACTTGCAAACTAGGCGGCGGGCGACGGCAAGCACATCGTCCAGCATGCGGGGGGTGAGCTTGCCGGTGTTCGTGTTCTGCTGGCTGACGTGGTAGCTGCCGAGGAGGACCGGGGCGCCCGGGAGGCGAGCCACCGCGCCGTGGGTGAAGCGGGGGCGGGGGCGGGGGATCGCGAGGCCGCGGCGGGAGAAGTGCTGCAAGGCGGCGTCCCAACCGACCCCGCCGAGCGCGAGCAGGACCCGGGCGCGGGGGAGCAGCGCCAGCTCCCCGTCCAGCCACGAGCTGCAGCGGCGCAGCTCGTCGGGGCGCGGGATGTTCTCCGGCGGAGCGCAACGGCACGGCGCCACGATGAACGCGTCGCGCAAGCGCAGCCCGTCCTCGCGGTGCACGCTGGTGGGCTGGTTGGCGAACCCGGCGCGGTGCAGCGCCGCGAAGAGGAAGTCCCCGCTGCGGTCGCCGGTGAACATGCGCCCGGTGCGGTTGCCCCCGTGCGCCGCGGGGGCGAGCCCCACCAGCACCAGCCGCGCCGCCGGATCGCCGAACCCGGGCACCGGCCGGGCCCAGTAGGTCTGATCCGAGAACCGCCTCACCTTGACCCGCGCCGCTTCCTCGCGCCAGGCGACGAGGCGCGGACACGCGCGGCACTCGACCATCTCCGCCTGCAGCGCGCGGAGCGCCCTGGGCCCCCCGTGCGCTCCGACGATGCGGAACGCCGAGGCCGCCTCAGCTCCCGCGCGTGCCGCCACGGCCGCCGCCGCGCGTGCTGCCGCGCGGCATCTGCTGCGTGGGGCCCCGCGATCCGAACCCGCCCTTGGCCTGGTCGCGCGCGTGCCCCTTGTCGGCGAAGGCGTTGCGGAACCCGCTGCCGCCCTTCGCCGGGCCCTTGTCCTGGGCCTCGTTCACCACCAAGGCGCGTCCGCCGAAGTCCTTCCCGTTCAGCTCGGAGATCGCCTTCTGCACCTGGTCGGCGCTCTCCAGGTCGACGAAGGCGAAGCCGCGCGACCTTCCCGAGTCGCGGTCGGTGACGATCTTGATCGAGCTGACCGTCCGCCCTTCCCCTTCCACGAACGAGCGGATCTGCTTCTCGGTGGCGTCGAACGGCAGGTTTCCCACGTAGAGGCGGTTGCCCATGTCCATCTCCTTCGCCGCCCGTTGTACGACAGATCGCACGTTGCGTGCGCGACTTCCGCGCCGCTGTGGCATCTTCCCGGCACCCGATGCCCACAGACCGCACGCCTGCAGTGCGCTTGCGCAATGCCACCAAGCGCTACGGAAGCTTCACTGCCCTCGACAACGTCTCGCTCGACATCCGCCAGGGCGAGGTGTTCGGCCTCCTGGGGCCCAACGGCGCGGGCAAGACGACGCTCATCAGCCTGGTCGCCGGCATCGCCCGCCCGACGGCCGGGAGGGTGGAGGTGCTCGGCTACGACGCAGTGCGCGAGTACCAAATTACGCGCCGCGCGGTGGGGCTGGTCCCCCAGGAGATCAACTTCGACCCCTTCTTCACCGTCGAGGAGACGCTCGTCTTCCAGGCGGGCTACTTCGGGATCCATCTCTCGGAGGAGCGGCTGGTCGAGCTGCTCACCGCGCTGGGCCTCCTCGACAAGCGCCGCGCCAACACCCGCGCGCTCTCCGGTGGGATGAAGCGGCGCCTGCTCATCGCCAAGGCGCTGGTGCACCGGCCGCCGGTGCTGTTCCTCGACGAGCCCACCGCCGGCGTCGACGTCGAGCTGCGCCGCGA
>DASWGQ010000264.1:0-9513 GCA_036393595.1 Myxococcales bacterium
AGCGTCTGCTGCGTGGGCTCGAGGATGTCCAGGAGGCGCTTGTGCGTCCGGATCTCGAACTGCTCGCGCGACTTCTTGTCCACGTGCGGCGAGCGCAACACGGTCCACTTGTTGATCCGCGTCGGCAGCGGGATCGGTCCCACCACCTTCGCGCCGGTGCGCTTCGCGGTCTCGACGATCTCCCCGGCCGACTGGTCGAGGAGCCTGTGGTCGTAGGCCTTCAGCCGGATCCGGATCTTCTGGGTCGCCATCAAGACCTCTTCTCAAAGAGCGAGGCGCGCGCGGCGGGTTTCCGCCCGCCGCGCCCGCTGGAACCGTTCCTTACGCGATCACCTGCGTCACCACGCCCGCCCCCACCGTGCGGCCGCCTTCGCGAATGGCGAAGCGCAGCTCGCGGTCCATGGCGATGGGCATCATCAGCTCGACTTCCATCTCGATGTTGTCGCCCGGCATCACCATCTCGGTCCCGGCGGGCAGCTTGACGGTGCCGGTCACGTCGGTGGTGCGGAAGTAGAACTGCGGGCGGTAACCGTTGAGGAACGGCGTGTGCCGGCCGCCCTCGTCCTTGGTGAGCACGTACACGTTGCACTTGAACTTGGTGTGCGGCGTCACCGAGCCCGGCTTGGCCAGCACCTGGCCGCGCTCGATCTCCTCGCGCTTGGTGCCGCGGAGCAGGCAGCCCACGTTGTCGCCCGCCACGCCCTCGTCGAGCAGCTTGCGGAACGACTCCACGCCGGTCACCACCGTCTTGGTGGTCGGGCGCAGGCCGACGATCTCCACTTCCTCGCCCACCTTGATCTTGCCGCGCTCGATGCGGCCGGTGGCCACCGTGCCGCGGCCGGCGATGGAGAACACGTCCTCCACCGGCATCAGGAACGGCTTGTCGGTCTCGCGGACCGGCTCGGGGATGTAGCTGTCCATGGCGTCCATCAACTTGATGATGGACTTCATCCCCTGCTCGCCCTGGTCGCCCTGCAGCGCCTTCATCGCCGCGCCGCGGATGATGGGCGTCTCGTCGCCGGGGAACTTGTACTGCTTGAGGAGATCGCGGATCTCCATCTCGACCAGGTCGAGCAGCTCGGCGTCGTCGACCAGGTCGACCTTGTTCAGGAAGACCACGATCTTCTGCACGTTCACCTGGCTGGCCAAGAGCACGTGCTCGCGCGTCTGCGGCATCGGGCCGTCCACGGCGGAGACCACCAGGATGGCGCCGTCCATCTGCGCCGCGCCGGTGATCATGTTCTTCACGTAGTCGGCGTGGCCGGGGCAGTCGACGTGCGCGTAGTGGCGCTTGGAGGACTCGTACTCCACGTGCGAGGTGGCGATGGTGAGGATCTTGGTCGCGTCGCGGCGGCCCTGGGCGGCCGAGGCCTTGGCCACTTCGTCGTACGGCACGAACTTCGACCAGCCCTTGTCCGCCGACACCTTGGTCAGGGCGGCGGTCAGGGTGGTCTTGCCGTGGTCCACGTGCCCGATGGTGCCGACGTTCACGTGCGGCTTCTTACGCTCGAACTTCGCCTTTCCCATGATCGTGCTCCTCGCTGGGTACTGCTTCCTTGAATTCTTGCCGGAGGGCCGGGCGTTTTACGCCAGCCCCTATCTCTTTGCAATCAATTGCTCGGCGATGTGCCCAGGCACCGCCGCGTAGTGATGGAACTGCATGGTGTAGATGGCGCGGCCCTCGGTCGCCGAGCGCAGCGACGTGGAGTAGCCGAACATCTCCGCCAGCGGAACGTGCGCGGACACCACCTGCATTCCCGCCCGCTTCTCCATCCCCAGGATCTTCCCTCGCCGCGCGGAGAGGTCGCCGATCACGTTCCCCATGAACTGCTCGGGGACGATCACCTCGGTGGCCATCATCGGCTCGAGCAGGATGGGCCCCGCCCGCCCGGCCCCCTCCTTGAACCCGATGGAGCCGGCGATCTTGAAAGCCATCTCGTTCGAGTCCACCTCGTGGTAGCTGCCGTCGAACAGCTCGGCCTCCACGTCGACCAGGGGGTAGCCCGCCAAAACGCCCCCCTCGAGCGCCTCGCGGATGCCCTTCTCCACCGGCGCCACGTACTCGCGCGGGATGGCGCCGCCGACGACCGAGCTCTTGAAGCTGAAGCCCTTGCCGGGGTTGGGGCGCACCTTGAGCCACACGTGGCCGTACTGCCCCCGGCCGCCCGTCTGGCGGATGTATTTCCCTTCGGACTTCACTTCCCTGGTGATGGTCTCGCGGTAGGCGACCTGCGGCTTCCCGACGTTCGCGTCGACCTTGTACTCCCGCTTCATGCGGTCGACGATGATCTCGAGGTGCAGCTCGCCCATCCCGGAGATGATGGTCTGGCCGGTCTCCTCGTCGGTGCGCATGCGGAAGGAGGGGTCCTCCACGGCCAGCCGCTTCAAGGCGACGATCATCTTCTCCTGGTCGGCCTTGGTCTTGGGCTCCACCGCGATGTGGATCACCGGGTCCGGGAAGTCCATGGACTCCAGGATGATCGGGTGGCGCATGTCGCAGAGCGTGTCGCCCGTGGTGGCCCCCTTGAGACCCACCACCGCCGCGATGTCGCCGGCGAGGAGCTCGTCGATCTCCTCGCGCTTGTTGGCGTGCATGCGCAAGAGGCGCCCGATGCGCTCGCGCTTCCCCTTGGTGGAGTTCAGCACCGCCGAGCCGGCCTTGAGCGTGCCCGAGTAGCACCGCACGTAGGTGAGCTGCCCCACGAAGGGGTCGGCCATGATCTTGAACGCCAGGCCGGAGAAGGGCGCGTCGTCGCGCGTCTCGCGGACTTCTTCCTTGCCGTCCGGGGTCTTGCCCTTGACCGGCGGGATGTCCGCGGGGCTCGGGAGGCAGTCGACCACGGCGTCGAGCAGCGTCTGCACGCCCTTGTTCTTGAAGGCGCTCCCGCAGAGGACCGGGAAGCACTTGATCGCGATGGTGCCCTTGCGGATGGCGCGCTTGAGCGCGTCGATCTTCACCTCGTGCGATTCGAGGTATTGGTGCAGGCACTCGTCGTCGTACTCGGCCACCCCTTCCAGCAGCTTGTGGCGGTACTCTTCGGCCTGGGCCTTCAGCTCGGGCGGGATGGGCCCGGCGACGACGCGCTCGCCCTTCTCCCCCTCGAAGCGCAGCGCCCGCATCTCGACCAGGTCGATGACGCCCTCGAACTTGTCCTCGGCGCCGATGGGGAGCTGGATGCAGACGGGGTGGGCGGCGAGGCGATCCACGATGGTTTTCACGGAGAGGAAGAAGTCGGCGCCCACCCGGTCCATCTTGTTGATGAAACAGATCCGCGGGACCTTGTAGCGGTCGGCCTGGTGCCAGACGGTCTCGCTCTGCGGCTCGACCCCGTTCACGCCGTCGAAGACCGCGCAGGCGCCGTCGAGGACGCGCAGGCTGCGCTCCACCTCGATGGTGAAGTCGACGTGGCCGGGCGTGTCGATGATGTTGATCTGGTTGGTTTCGCGGCCCGGCGTGCCGGGCGGGGGCCAGAAGCAGGTGGTGGCGGCGGAGGTGATGGTGATGCCGCGCTCCTGCTCCTGCTCCATCCAGTCCATCACCGCGGTGCCTTCGTGCACCTCGCCCATCTTGTACGAGACGCCCGTGTAGAACAGGATGCGCTCGGTCGTGGTGGTCTTCCCCGCATCGATGTGCGCCATGATCCCGATGTTCCGGATGCGCTCGAGGGGGATCTGGCGGGCCACGGCGAAACTCCAGCGGGTGTGCGCCCGCTCGCGCGGGCGTGCGGTAGGACGGGATGAAGGACGGCCTGAGAAAGATCTGACTTCTCAGAGGCGAAAGCGGGGGTTTGTATCGGCTCCGGAGCGCTGTGTCAAGTGAACGGCAGCCCGTGTGGCCGCCTGGTGGCGCGATGCGTCAAGTGGCAGGAGGCCCACCATGCGGCTGCCAGGCGCCCTGGTTCTCGTCCCTGCGCTCCTCGTGGCGCCCGCGCTCCGAGCGCAGGAGCGCGAGCCCCAGCTGAACCTCGCTCGGGAGGCGCCGCAGGCTTCCCGCTGGTACGGGTGGCAGTTGATTGCGTCGGACCTCGCGGCGATCAGCCTCATCTCGGCGGCGGCGAAGATCGGCGACGGGCCCGCGCCGGTCGTCCTGGGCTCGCTGGGCGTCGCCACCTTCCTGCTCGTGCCGCCGCTGCTCCATCTGGCGCACGGGTCGGCCCACGACGCGGGCGTGAGCTTCGCCATCCGAACGGCTCCTGCATTGCTCGGTCTCGCCGCTGGTGTGCTCGTGGCAAGGAACCAGGACTGCGCGGAAGGCTGCAGCGCGCTCGTCCTGCCCATCGTGGGCCTCGCGGGATCCGCCGTCGGCATGGTGGTCGACTGGGCCGCGCTCTCCACCGAGCCGGCACCGCAGATCAGCGTCGCGCCGGTGCCGGGACCGGGCGCGCGAGGCGCAGGATTGGGGCTCGCCTTCCGCTTCTGAATCCGGCCCTTGACGGGTGCTTCCTCCGGGACCAAAAGGGGATCGGCTGCACCCTGTCTCGGAGGGAGAACCCCCATGGAAACAAGGGATTTCTACCTGCTGCTCGGGATCGGGCCCGGCGTGCCCTCGGAGGGATTGCGCGCCGCCTACCGCCAACGGATGCTGGGCCGCCCGGCCGGCCCGGGTCGCCTGCCACCGGGGACGACGGTCGAGGACTTGATCGACGCCTACCGGGTGCTCTCGGACCCGGAGCGCCGGACCTCGTACGACCAGACCCGCGGCGCGCCGGTCGAGGCTGGCAGGACCGGCGGTCCGGCCCCCCGTCCCGAGCCGCTCGTCCCCGAGAGGCTCTCGCTGACCCGGGATTTCGAGGCGCGCGATCCGTCCGTGGACGAGGTGCTGGACCGCGTCCTGCGGAACTTCACCGGACGGCACGTGCCCAAGTCGGAAAGGCTCGACGCCCTCGATCTGACCATCGCCGTCTCGCCGGAGCTGGCGGCGTCCGGCGGGGTGCTCGAGCTGGCCGTGCCGGTGTTCTACCCCTGCCCGGAATGCCGCGGCGACGGCCACGACGGGCTGTACGCCTGCTTCGCCTGCGGGCAGACAGGGATGGCCGAGGACACCGAGCCGGTGCACCTGCGCGTCCCGCCGCTCACGCGCGACGGCGCCTCCTTCCACGTGCCGCTGCACGGGCTGGGGATCGACAATCTCTCGCTGCGGGTGCGCCTCCGGATCGCGACGTAGACCGCCTTCGAGCCTCAGAGCGAAGTCCAGGGGCCGCGGGACGTGGCGTTCCGGCACGACTGGTGAACACGCGCCGTCCCGGCGCGTGTTTGTTACCAGCGGTAGTGGGCGAAGGCCTTGTTGGCCTCGGCCATCTTGTGCGTGTCCTCGCGCTTCTTCACCGCGTTGCCGCGGTTGTTGGAAGCGTCGATCAGCTCGGCGGCCAGCTTCTGGTCCATCGTCTTCTCGCCGCGCTCCTTGGCGAAGTCGATCAGCCAGCGCATCGCCAGCGCGGTCCGGCGGTCCTGCCGCACCTCGACCGGCACCTGGTAGGTCGCGCCGCCCACGCGCCGGCTCTTCACCTCGAGCACCGGCTTCACGTTGTCGAGCGCCTTCTTGAACGTCTTCAGCGGGTCGTCGCTGGTCCGCTGCTGGACCAGGTCCATGGCCCGGTAGCAGACGCGCTCGGCGACGGCCTTCTCGCCCTTGCGCATCATGTCGTTGATGAACTTGGCGAGCAGCCGGTCCTGGAACTTCGGATCGGGGAGGATCTTGCGCTTGGCGACTTCCCTGCGACGAGGCATGTGGGATCGATCCTTAGGTGGGGCGCTTCGCGCCGTACTTGCTGCGGCCCTGCTTGCGGCCGGCGACGCCGACGGAATCGAGCGTGCCGCGGATGATGTGGTAGCGCACGCCCGGCAGGTCCTTCACGCGGCCGCCGCGGATCATCACCACCGAGTGCTCCTGCAGGTTGTGGCCCACGCCCGGGATGTAGCTGGTGACCTCCATCCCGTTGGTGAGCCGCACGCGCGCGACCTTGCGCAGCGCCGAGTTCGGCTTCTTGGGAGTGGTGGTGTAGACGCGGGTGCACACCCCGCGCTTCTGCGGGCAGCGGGTCATCGCGGGCGCCTTGCCCTTGTAGACCACCTTCTCGCGCCCCTTGCGGATGAGCTGGCTGATCGTCGGCATCAGTGCCTTTCAACACACGAGCCGCCCCCGGGAAATGCCCGCGGCGGCCTGGAAACAAAAGGGACCCTGGCCCCACCGGGGCCGAAAGGGCGCGCCATGATAGCGGCGAGTCGCGCTGTGTCAAGCCGGACCGGGGCGAGCCGGCATGCGGGTCCGTTTTTGCGCCCCGCGGCGCCGCCCGGGTATCCTGCCGGCCGCTCGCGGACACACGAAGGGATCGACCGCATGCACTCGTGGCCCTCGAAGAAGCAGCTCGGGTGAAGTCCCGGCTCACGCTGGTCGACTGCCTCGGCATCGGCATCAACGGGATCATCGGAAGCGGCATCTTCCTGCTGCCCGCGCGCGTGTTCGCGCACGCCGGCGGGCTCGCCTGGGCCTCCTGGTTCGCCGTGGGCGGGGTGTGCCTCCTGGTCGGGCTCTGCTTCGGCGAGGCGGCTTCCGGGACCGAGCGCAGCGGCGGACCGTACGCGTATGCCCGCGCCGCCTTCGGCGACTGGGTCGGATTCGCGGTCGGCTGGATGGCCTTCGCCTCGGTGGTGCTCTCGTACGGAGCGGTGGCGCGCGCCCTCGGCAGGAACCTGTCCTACATCGCCCCCAGCCTCTCCGCGCCGCTCGCCCAGGGCGCGCTGGCGGCCGCGGTGGTCGCGGCGCTCGCGCTGCTCAACTGGCGCGGCGTCAAGCCGGGCGCGGTGGCGAGCGACGTCTTCAGCGGCGCGAAGCTCCTGCCGCTCTTGGGCTTCGTCGCGGTCGGGCTCTTCTTCGTCGAGCCGCACCGCCTGGCCGTGCCGCCACCGAACGGCGAGTCGACCTGGACCGCGCTCCGCCTGGGAGGACTGGCCGGGCTCTTCGCCTGCACCGGATTCGAGTACGTGCCGGTCCCCGCCGGCGAGACCGACAACCCGCGCCGGAACGTACCCCTCGCGCTGCTCGGCGCCTTGCTCGGGGCCATGCTCCTGTACGCGCTCGTCGAGATCGTCTTCATGGGCACGCATCCGGACCCCGCTCACGCCGACAAGCCGCTCGCCGAGGCCGCCGCGGCGTTCGCCGGGCCGTGGGCCGCGCGCCTGCTCACTGTCGGCGCCGCGGTGTCGTCCTTCGGCTTCTGTACCGGGGTCGCGCTGGTCGGGCCGCGCTACCTCTCCGCGCTCGCCGATGACGGGCTGCTCCCTCCCGCCTTGGGGCGCCGGCATCCGAGGTTCGCGACCCCGGGCGTCGCCATCATCGTGACCGCCGCGGTCACCATCGCGCTGGTCCTGTGGGCGGACTTCGATCGGCTCTCCGACCTCGGCAACGTGGCCGTCTTCGCGCAGTACCTCTCCACCTGCCTGGCGGTGCCGGTGCTCCGCTGGCTGCAGCCGGACATGCCGCGGAAGTTCCGGCTGCCGTTCGGACTGTTGGTGCCGGCCGCCGCGACCGCCGGGTGCCTCCTGTTCCTCAAGGACATGAGGTGGGAGGACCTGCGGTTCGCGCTGGTGACCCTCGCCTGCGGGCTCCTGCTGTTCGCGGTGCTGCGCTGGGCCCGGCGCGCCGTGCCCGGCGGGGCGCGCTGATCGCTGCCGTTTCCTCGACGGATCCCGAGGGGCGGGTATCCTGCCCGGGATGCGCCATCGCGCGGCCGGCGCGCTGCTCCTCCTGCTGGTAGCGCTGCGGGCGGGCGCACAGGCGCCTGAGGTGGACCTGTCGCTGTTCCGCCCGGCGAGCGGCGCGGACGGGACCCTCGGGGTCGAGGGAGCGAGGCCGCTCCCCGAAGGCGCGGAGCCGATCGAGCTGCAGCTCCTGCTCGATTTCGCCCTGAAGCCCGTGCGGGATCCGCTGGCGCGCGTCGACCGCCGCCTGGGCGGCTGGATCTCGATGCAGGGCCGCGTCGACCCGCGCATCTCGCTGTCGGTACAGATCCCCGTCACCTTGCGCGAGGACGGCGAACTGGGTGCGCCGGGCTCGCCCTCTCCGGGTGCCGGGCTGGGCGACCTGCGCGTCGGCCTGCGCGCGGCGCTCCTGTCCACGCCGGAGCTCGCCGTCGCCGCGCAGGTCTCGCTGGAGCTCGCCACCTCGCAGGAGCAGGCGTTGACCGGCGACGGCCGCCTGGGAGTCGAGGCGCTGCTGTCGGCGGCGCGCCGCGTCTCCGATCGGGTGGAGCTGATCGGCAACGCGCTGGTGCGGTTCCGCCCGCCCCGCGATCTCGGCACGGCCCGGCTGGGCACCCAGATCGGGCTGCGCGGCGCCGGAATCTACTCGGTATCTCCGGTGTGGCGGGCATACCTGGAGCTGGAGGGGCAGACCTCGGTGCGCGACCTGTCGGTCCTCACCGCGCCTGCGGAGTGGCGGCTGGGCCTCCGCGCCTGCGCGCTCGGCCGGCTCGCGTTCGACGGCGCGGCGGGAACGCGCCTCGACGGGGCGCTCGGCGCGCCGGACCTGCGGTTCCTGCTGTCCGTCCGGTACGCGCCCGCGGCCTGCGCGGCGGGCGCTGCGACGCCCGAGCCGCCCGTCGACGCCCTTCTCGAGCAGCTCGCCGCCGCGCGGGGGCTGCGCGACGGGCTCGCCCGGGCCGAGGAGGAAGCGGCGGCCGACGCCTCGCGCGCAGCGGTCCGGGACGGAGTGAAGGACTCGGAGGAGAAGGCAGCCGCGCGCGCCCGGGCACTGCGCGAAGCGGAGGAGCGCGACAGCGACGACGACGGCATTCCGGACATCCTCGACAACTGCCCCTCCGAGAAGGGGCCGGTGATCAACCGCGGCTGCCCGATGTCGCGGCGGCAGAAGGTGGCGATGCGCGAGGACCGCATCGACATCCTCGAGAAGGTCCACTTCACGCCCGGCAGCGCCCGGATCCGCCCGCGCTCGTTCGCCATGCTGGACCAGGTGGTGAGCGTGCTGAAGACGCACCCGGACGTGGTGCGCGTGCAGGTCGAGGGGCACACCGATTCGACCGGCAGCGCCCGCACGAACACCGCGCTGGCGCAGGCGCGCGCCGAGTCGGTGGTCGCCTACCTGGTCTCGCACGGGATCGACCCGTCGCGACTGGCCGCGCGAGGGTTCGGTCCCTCGCGGCCTCTGGCCACCAACGTGACCCGGACCGGGCGCGAAGCGAACCGCCGCGTCGAGTTCCGCGTCCTGGAGCGCAGGCAGGTCCTGGACGCGCCCGATCGCGACGGCGACTAGAAGGCCATTCGCACGCAGCGGCACAGCTCGCAGGAGCGCTTGTCGTCGGCCTCGCACTGCAGGCCGCCGGAGGTGCACTGCGAGGCCATCTCCGAATCGGGGCTGGCGGGCCGCTGCGGCGCCTCGGGGGAGTGCGCGCACCCGAAGAGGGAGAGGACCGCGGCCAGCGCAAGGGCGATTCGCATGCGGGCAGTGTCGGGCGCGGCGGCGTGGCCGTCAACGGCCGAAGCGCGGAGGGCGCCCCT
>DASWGQ010000265.1:0-10171 GCA_036393595.1 Myxococcales bacterium
TCGGCGTGCGGATCTGCTGGGGCTCCTCGCCGGGCTCCGGCACCACCCACGCGTCCTGCCCGCGCAGGAACGGGGGCAGCCGATCGAAGGGGCCCAGACGGTACGTCGGATCGACCCAGGCCGCTCCGTCGGGCAGATCGATGCGCAGCACCGCCCAGCCGTACGCGTCGCCCCGCGGGAAGCGGTAGGGCGCCTGGTCCTGGGTGAACCCGCGCACCAGCACGATGTGGCTCGGGATGCCCGCGGAGGCCAGCGCCGCCTTGAGGGGCAGCAGGCGGTTCCCACGCCCCTGGGCGAGGACGTGCGCGGCGGGCGAGGAGAAGTCGGATCCCTGCGAGCGCCCGCGCACCGCCTGCGCCACGGCGGCATGGATGCGAAGGGCCCGCTCGCGCGGCGCCGCGCCTCCGGCGGCGCGGGCCAGCTCGTCGGTGGCCCCGCCGGCCCGGCCGCGCAGGAGCGCCCAGTCGGCGATCGAGCGCACCAGCTCGCGCTGGCCGGCGCCCGAGCCCAGCTGGATCCAGGGCATCGTCTCCGCCTCCGGCGGCTGGTGCGGCTCGGGCTCCTGCGGCGCTACGTTGCGCGCCGTCATCCGGAAGCGCTGCTCGCCCGCCACCGTCTCGATGGGCGGCGCGGCCGTGTTGTGCGCGTCCACCTCCAGCGGCGGCCGCGCGGGGGCGCGCACCTCGTAGGTGCTCTCGACCATCGGCGTCTGCTCGTCGCGGAAGAAGAACCCGCCCGGCGCGATCCCCGGCAGCTCCGGCCCCCGCGGCGCGATCGGGCGCAGGTAGTCGATCTCGATCGCGTCGCCCGGCTCCAGGCCCGGCAGCGTCACGCCCTCCTTCTCCGGGATGGACTCCGGCTCGAGCGTGCGGCCGTCCCGCTTGATGGTGCGCAGGTGCAGCACTTCGGCGTCGCCCGGGAGGCGCGCCTCTCCGAAGCGCGAGACCCCCTTCTTGTCGAGCACGCGGACGACGGTGTGCACCCGCTCGACCGCCCCGCCGTCCGGGTAGACCTGCACCGCGCCCTGGTCGAGCAGCCGGACCGCGGAGGCGCCCGGTGGGACCTTCACCTTCGCATCGCGGGCCAGCGCCAGGCCGTCGCGCTCCGCCCAGGGCATCACGTCCTCGCCCCGGGAGAGCGCGAGCTGCCGGCGCAGGCCCAGGTCTCCGGGCGCGAGCGCCACGGCGCGCGCACGCGCCTCTTCCGCTCCGCGGGCGTCACCGCTCGCCTCGAGCAGGCCGGCGAGCCGGCGCAGCGGATCCGCGCTGCGCGGCGCCAGCGTCGCGGCCAGCCGCAGCGTACGCACCGCCGCGCCCACCTCGTTCCGCGCGCCCTGTACCTCCGCGAGCGCGTGCAGGCGCGAAGGCTGGGCTGGGTGGGCGGCGGCGAGGAGCGCGAGCAATTCCTCGGCGCGCTGGAGGTCCCGGCGATCGCGCAGCAGGCCGGCCAGCGTGGACGCCCCATCGCCGCAAGGGAGGAGCCCTTCGGCGGCCTTCTGCTGGTCGGGAAGGCTGCCGTCGCGCCGGGCCAGCTCGTAGCGCAGCGATCGCGCGTCGCAGCGGCCGGGGTCGGCCCGCAGCGCCGATTCGACGCCGGCGCGCGCCGCGGAGGCGTTCCCCTGCGCGTCGAGCAGCCGGGCGCGGGCGAGCTGCAACCGCGCGGGCATGGCGGTGGCGGGTGACGGACCCGCGGCGAACGCAGCCGGTTTCACGCCGGCGGGGCCCGCCGGCGCATCGTGCAGGTGCCGCAGCGCCGCCTCGGCCTGCTGCAGCTCCTGCGCCGCGTCGTCGTACCGTTCCGCGTCGCGCTGCAATGCCGCGGCGGTGAGCCGGGCGCGCAGCAGCAGCGGGTCCTTCCGCGCGGCTTGCGACAGATCGACCAGCGCGCGCGATCGGCCGAGTCGATCCGGCACCTCGGGGTCGCGCAGCACCTCCTGGGCGCGCAGCAGCAAGGCGGGCGCGCCGGAGGCGCTCAGCGCCACCGCCCGATCCACTGCCACCCGCGCCTGCCCGCGCTCGTCGCCGATCACCGCGCGCGCCAGGAGCCACGCCGCGAGCGGGTCGCCGCCGTCCTCGCGCAGGCGCTCCTCCGCCAAGCGCCGCAGAGAAGGAGGCTCCGCCCACGCTGCGGGAGCGGAGCAGCTGCGGCCCAGCGGGCAGGGCGCCTCGAGGCGCGCGCCGGCGAGCTGCGCCGGCGCGGCGCTGACGAAGTCCGCGGGAGCGCCGTCCGCGCGCACCAGCGTGAGCCGGAAGCGCGCCCCCTCGGCGCGGCTCCACCGCACCAGCGCCTGGTGCGTGCCCGGCGCGAGCCTCACCGCGACGGTCTGCGCGCGCGGCATCTCGCGCGGGTAGGGCGTGCGGGAGAGCGCGACGGCCCCGTCGAATCGCAGCTCGAGCGCGGCCGCGCCCTCGATCCAGGCGAGGTAGTCGCCACCGCGCTCCAGGCGCAGCGAGCTTTCGGCATAGAAGACGTCGCCGTCGGAGGGCTCCAGGTCGAGCCCGACGTCCCCGTCCGGGAAATCGAGCGCGCGCGAGCCCGTCGGCCCCGCGGGACCCTCCGCCGGCGCCGTCGCGGAAGCCGGCCCGTCCAGCGGCAGCGCGCGCGAAAGGTCGAACAGCCGCAGCGCCCCGAAGGGTCCGGCCACGCGCCAGTTGCGCACCACGCCCATCCGTCTCCACGCCTCCGCCTCGACCCGCGGACCCACCTCGGCCACGCGGGCAGCGGCCGATCGCGCCGCCGCCTCGCGCAGGAGGCGCGCCGCCCGCGGCGAAAGACCGTCCGGCGCGCGCTCCGCCGCTTCCACGATGGCATCGTCGACCGCCCGCGAGTCGCCCTGCACGTCGAGCAGCCTCGACGCGGCGAGCTCCGCCACGGGATCGGACGGCGCCGCCCTCAGCGCATCGATCCACGCCCGGGCCGCCGGCTGGGTGTCGAGGCGGTCCTCCAGGATCTCCGCCAGCCCGCAGAGAGCCAGCGCCCGGGCGCGGTCCTTCCCGTCCCGCGCGGCCGCGCGCAGCCGCTCCTCCGCCCCGGGAGCGTCCGAGGCGACCAGGTAGCGGAGCCAGCCAGCCCGCGCCGCCGCCATCGGATCGGCGAGCGCCGCGCGCTCGGCCTCGTCGAGGCGGCGATGCGCCTCCTCTTCCGCGTTCGCCGGCGGCGCCCTGGTGCGCCCCGCGTGCCCGCAGGCGAGCGCGAGCGCGGAGATGGCCAGCAGCGCGGCCGGACGCGAGAGCGGGTGCACGATCAGCGGCCCTCGTTCACCGCGGTCTGCGCGGGCGGGGCTGCCTCGACCTTGCGCAGCAGGGCCCGGTCGAGCCTGCCCAGGAACGCGCGGAACGCCGCGTACTCCGGCGGGGCCACCGTGCCGCCCTTCAGCTCCAGCGTGAGGCTCGCGGTCACCTTGCCCTCGCCGCCGGCGTACTTGATCGACCAGCTACCCTGGGGAGCTTCCTCCGAGGCGTCCTGCGGCAGGGCGGCGCGGAACCCGCGCGGAAGATCGACTTCCGCGGACACCGTCAGGCGCTGCGGAGCGGGCAGGCGCTGCGGCAGCGCGCGCCGCGAGAGCTGCGCGTACGACTCGACGTAGCTGCGCTGCTGCCCGAAGGGCGAGAAGCGCAGCGCGCCGGCGGACAGCGTGGCGAATGCCGGGGCGTCCGCCTTGAAGCGCGCGGTGAACGGCCGCTCGATGTCGTGCGGGTCCGAGACCTCGACGTGGGTCACCTTGACGCCGGGGAACGCCGCCCGCGCCAGCTGCTCCTCGGCGCGCGCCCGGCGCTCGTCGGGCGACTCGAACGTCCGGCGCAGCTCGGCCGTCCAGGGGCCGCGCGCGCTCGCCGTCAGGTCGAGAGTGGCGCTGCCGTCCGCGCTCAGCGAGAGCCGGGCGCGCGTCTCGTCGAGGTTGTCGGCCGGGCGCGCGTCGGGCGTGCGGCGGATCCGCGATCCGGTGCCGTCCGGCTCGATCACCAAGGCCTCGGCGCCGCGGTCGTCGGGAGGCAGCTCGGCCGAGCCATGGAACTCGGCGGTTCCGTCCAGGTACAGCTCGTACTTGGGGACGTAGAGGATGGCGTGGTCGAAAACGGCGAGCGAGGCCGGCGCCTCTTCGAGGTTGCCCATCCGGCGGGTGCGCAGGAGCACCAGCCGCGAATCGATTCCCAGCGCCTCGAGCATGGCGTGCATGAGCGACGCCTTGTCTTTGCAGTCGCCGAAACGGCGGGTGAGCACGGTCTCCACCGGGTACGGCTTGAAGCTGTGGATCCCGAACTCGAGCGCCACGTAGCGCGTCCGCGAGACCACGTAATCGTACACGGCGCGGATGCGCGCCTGTTCGTCGGCCTGCGGGACGGCGCGCACCGCTTCCTCGGCGGCGGCGCGGACCTCGGAGGTGACGCGCAGCTGGTCCTTCACCAGGCCCCAGTAGAAGCGCGCGACGCTCTCCCAGTCCTTGTAGGTGGACACGTGCACGTACGCGAGCAGGTCGCTCGCGCCCGGCATCGACGGCTCGGGGACCACCCGGGGCACGTCGCGCGCGGTCCAGCGCTGCCAGGTGCCGCCGTCGGGGAGCTTGCCCTCTTGGTGGGTGAGACCGGGCAGCGGCGTGGCCGCGGCGTAGAAGCTGCGCCCGGGCGGGCCCAGGAGCACGTAGTCCGCGATGGCCTTGCGCGAATACCCTTGCAGGTATTGGAAGTCGCCGAAGTAGTCGGCGAAGAAGTTGGTGCCGGAGTCGTCGATCCGCTGCACCAGCTCGAGCGTGTCGCCCGGCTCGAGCTGGGGGTACCCCACCACGCGCGAGCGCAGGTCGTAGTACATCGCGTACCACGGCTCGCTCACGGTGCGCTCGCCGTCGCTGCGGCTCTCCACCACCGTGCCGTCCTTGCGCACGATCCGGGCGCGCTCGATGCGCACCACCTGCCGGTCCGGCGAGTACTGCACCGACTGCCAGCGCGACTGGTCCACGCCGCGCTGGGTGAGCGCGCGCAGGACCAGCTGGCGCGTGCGCGAGGAGAGGCCGTTGGCGAAGACGCGCGTCACCGTGAGGTCCGCGAGGATCTCGATGTCGTCGCCGCCCGCCGCGCTGGGCGCCGGGGCGAGGGCTGCCGCGTCGTACAGGTAAGGCGCGGCGTATTGCTCCTCGGGACGCACGGTGCGCATCAGCTCGCGGAGGGCAGGGTTCTGCGGCTTGAGCGCCAGCGCCTGGGTGAACGCGGCCAGGGCGCCCGCGTCGTCGCGCTGGCGCAGGCGGTGGCGCCCGATCGCCTCGTGTACGTCGGGACGGTCCGGCGCGAGGTCGAGCAGCTCGGCGTAGGCGCGGTCGGCCTCGGCGGTGCGCCCGTTTTGCGAGAGCAGCTCGGCGGCGCGCAGCCGCGTATACGGCGAGGCGGGGTCGAGCGAGATGGACTGGCCCAAGAGGCGCAGCGCGCCGTCCAGATCGCCCCGGTCGAGCAGGAGCGCGGCGAGATCTCCGCGCGCCTCCGCGTCGTCGAACCGCGCCGCGAGCGCCGCCCGCAGCTCGGCCTCGGACTCGGCCGCGCGGCCCAAGCGCCGCTGCGCGTTCGCGGCTGCCCGGCGCGCGGCCGGGAGGGCGGGATGCTGCCGCGCGGCCTCGAGCCGCAGCAGCGAAGCGCGCGCGGTGAGGCCCACCGCCTCCAGCGCGCGCGCGAGCGTCAGGGCCGGCTGCAGCGCACCGGGCGCGGCCGCGCGTGCCTTCTCCGCGAGACGCACCGCGCCCCAGGAATCGCCGTGCTCCATCCGCTGCCCGGCGAGCGCGTCCAGCACCGCCGAGTCCTGCGGATCGCGACCGAGAGCCCGCTCCAGCGCCGCGCGGCGGCGGTTCCCGTCGCGGTCCTCGTAGCGGGAGAGCCGCAGCTCGATCTGCGGATCGCCCGGCGAGGCTTCGGAGGCCCGCTCCTGCGCGTGCAGCGCCAGGCGCTCTCCTTCGTCGTCCGGCCTGCGCCAGGCGAGCACGATCGCCAGGTCTTCCTGGGCTCGCGCGTCCTTGGGGTCCTGCCGTGCAGCCTCGCGCAGCTCGCCCAGCGCGTCAGGGACGCGGACCGAAGGCTTGCGGCCAGGGGCCTCCTGCACGGCGGCCAGCGCGCCCTTGCCGTCCGGCGCCCGCGCGGATCGCGCCAGCTCCCGCAGAGGCTCGTCGCGCCCGTCGCAGATCCGCAGGGAGAAGCCGGGCTTGCCGATCCCGTGCGCCACCTTCAGGAGCACCGCGTTGTCGCCGGCGCGCAGCTCGACGGCGAAGGCGGCCTGGTCCCAGCGCGAGGGATGCACGGCCGGGTCCTCCCGCACCAGCTTCCCGTTCACCCACAGGCGGGTGGCGCCGCTGGCGCCCAGGTGCAGCACCGCGGTCCGCGCCCGCGGCGAGCGCACCACGGTGGCGGCATACACGGCCGAGTCCTGCGCCGGCCACACCGCCGAGGACAGGTCCACGTACCCCAGCGGGAACAGCTGCGGCGGGAGCGTCCGCCAGGAGACGTCGTGGTCCTTCCCCGGATACTTCGCCGCCGGGTCGTAGCCGTCCTTCTCGGGACCGTAGACGGCGCGCAGCCCCCTGCGCCCGTCGTTGTCGAAGGGACCGATCACCGCCCAGGTGCGCACCGGGGCGGCCCGCTCGATGATCGACCTCGCCTGCGGGACCTGGCCCTGGGCCAGGGCGAGCTGGGCGCGCAGCTCGAGCGCCGCCGCGCGCACGTCGGCGCGCGCCTTGCGGCCTCTAGCGATCCGGTCGAACAGGCGCGCGAGCGCCGGCAGGTCGGACATCTCGTCGCGCAGCTCGTACAGCCGGAACAGGTCGGGCAGCGCGCGCGCCGACCCCAGCTCGCCCGCGAGCCGGGCGGACAGCGCCGCCGCCCGTTCGCCGCTGGCGGCCGCCGTGGCGGCGAGGGGCAGGAGCAGCGCAAGTGCGGCGAGTCGGCTCGGCATCGGTCTCCTGAAGACGGGTCAGAGCCGCAACGGCCCGGCACCCTGGAGCATTCCTTAGCGTGCCGCCGTCCCGCCGGCTACCCGGCCGAGCGGCCTACCGCCCGCTATACCGCGCGC
Source organism: Myxococcales bacterium (assembly GCA_036393595.1). Classification (GTDB taxonomy): domain Bacteria; phylum Myxococcota; class Myxococcia; order Myxococcales; family 40CM-4-68-19; genus VBKO01. Next base: position 7,042 of record DASWGQ010000265.1, read on the forward strand.
GCAAGCGTCCGCACTTCCACGCGGATGGCCCCGGCCAGGAGCAGCGCGCGGGCGGCCTCCGCAGCCGTCGCGCCGGTCGTGAGCACGTCGTCGATCAGGCAGACGCGAACGCCAGCGGCGCCGCGCAGCGCGCGGAACGCGGCGCGCACGTTGTGGTCGCGGCGGGTCCGATCGAGGCCGACCTGCTGCCGCGTGGGGCGCACCCGGATCAGGAGGGATCGCATGGGCAGCCCGAAGCGCCGCCCCGCCTCGCGCGCGAGCAACGCCGCCTGGTCGTAGCCGCGCTCGCGCAGGCGGGATGCGTGCAGCGGGATCGGGGCCACGATGTCGGCCCGCGGCGGGTCGCATCCGGCGAAGAGGGCCCCCAGCGGTCGCGCCAGCTCCTCGCGTCCTTCGTACTTGAGGCGGTGGATGGCCTCCGACAGCGCCCCGCCATGGAGGAACGGCGCCTGCGCCCGGGCGTAGGGAGGCGGATCCTTCCGGCACCGGGCGCAGCGCCGCGGCCGCAGCGCGGGCAGGAGGGCCTCGTCCCCGGGCTCGCCGCACAGAGGGCACCCCGCGGGCACCGGGAGGAGCGTCTCCGAGCACGGCGCGCAGAACGGCCCGTCGCACAGCGCCTCGCACGCCCCGCAGCGCTCGGGGAACAGGAGCGTCGGAATCGCCTCCAGCAGATCGCGCAAACCCGCTCTGGACATGGCCCGGAGCGCGCCTGCACGCTCCAGGCCAGCGGCCGCCGCGAGGGGCCTTCAAGCGCCCAGCGCGAGCCTGGGAATCAGGTGGCCGGGGAACGCCGGCAGCTCGCCAGATTGCCACCGCCGTGCTTCGGCCAGCGTGCGCTCCACCTGCGGCAGGAACTCGCCGAGCGCCACGCCGAGGAACTCCAGCGGCAAGGGCGCAAGCTTCACGAGGCCGCTGCGGAGGAGCTTCACGCAGCCGTTCGGCTGCAACTGCACCGTGGCCTTGTGATACCCCGCCGCCACCTGGATGAGCCCCTGCAGGAACAGGCGCACCTCGCCGTCCTCCTCGAGCCAGGCCTCCTCCCAGGCCTCGTGCGCGTCCCAGAACCGGCCCTGGTCGAACAGCGCGGCCCCGCGCCGCAGCGCGCCCGGGGTCGACGGCAGCGGAGTGGGGTCCGGCACTCGATCCTCCAGCGGGCGCGGTTCAGGTCTGGAGCAGGCTCTTGCCGGACATTGCCGCGGGCTTGGGCAGCCCCATGATCTGCAGCAGCGTCGGCGCCACGTCGGCGAGGATGCCGTCGTGCCGGACACGGGCGCCTTGCACCTGCGGGTCGCAGACGTAGATGGGCACCGGGTTCAGCGTGTGCGCGGTGAGCGGCTCGCCCGTCGCGGGGTCGATCATGGTCTCGATGTTCCCGTGGTCGGCGGTGACGACCATCGCCATCCCGCACTTCTGCGCCGCGGTCCACAGGCGCCCGATGCACTCGTCGATCTTCGCCACCGCCTTCAGCGCCGCGGCCAGCACGCCCGTGTGGCCCACCATGTCCGGGTTCGCATAGTTCACCAGCACGAAGCCGAACTCGTGCATCCGCTTCTCGAGCTGCCGCGTGACCTCCTCGGCGCTCATCTCGGGCTTCAGGTCGTAGGTCTTCACGTCGCGCGGGCTGGGCACCAGGATGCGCTCCTCGCCCGGGAACACCGTCTCCCGCCCGCCGTTGAAGAAGAAGGTCACGTGCGCGTACTTCTCCGTCTCCGCGCAGCGGAGCTGGCGTGCGCCGGCCCGCGCGACCAGCTCGGGCAGGATGTCGGTCGGCTGATCGGGCGGGAAGGCGACCGGAATGCCCCGCTCGGTGAACTTCGCGTCGTACTCGGTCATGGTGGTGTACGCCGACAGGCGCGGCCGCGCCTTGCGGACCTGGGAGACGGGCGGCCACTTCCTGTCCCAGCCCGGCGGGTCGTCGAAGCCGAGCAGCTGGGTCATCTGGCGCACGCGGTCGGCGCGGAAGTTGAAGGAGATGACCGAGTCGCCGTCGCGGATCGGCCCCCGGGGCGACCCGTCGGGCTGGACGATCACGGTGGGCTCGATGAACTCGTCGCCCACGTTCTTCGCGTACGACTGCTGCACCGCCTCCACCCCGGAAGAAGCGCGCAGCCCCTCGCCGGGCACCATCGCGTGGTAGGCGCGCGCGACGCGGTCCCAGCGCTTGTCCCGGTCCATGGCGTAGTAGCGGCCGGAGACCGTCGCCACCTGCGCATGGAGGCCGTCCGCGCTGGACTTCTGCGCGAGCAGCTTCTCCAGCTCGTCCAGGTAGCGGACGCCCGCGCTCGGGCTCGTGTCGCGCCCGTCGGTGAAGGCGTGCACGAACAGGCGCTTCACCCCCTCGCGGCGCGCCATCTCCACCAGCGCGGCGAGGTGCGTGTCCTGGCTGTGCACGCCTCCGTCCGAGACCAAGCCGAACACGTGCACCGCGCCGCCGTGGCCCGCGTGCATCGCGCGGCGGAGCACCTCGTCGTGGAAGAGCTCGCCCGACTCGATGGCCCGGTTGATCCGCACCAGGTCCTGGTAGACGACCCGCCCCGCGCCGATGTTGGTGTGCCCGACCTCGCTGTTCCCCATCTGCCCTTCGGGCAGTCCCACGGCGAGCCCGCTGGTCTGCAGCTGCGAGACGGGGAACTGCTCCGCCAGCCTGTCCAGGTTCGGGGTGCCCTGCAGCAGGATGGCGTTCCCCTCCCGCCGGGCCGAGTTCCCCCAGCCGTCGAGGACCACGAGCAGCGCGGGTCGCATCCTGACCTTGGTATTGTGCCGCGGGCCCGGGCGCAAGCGGGCTGCAGCGCTCGCCCGCCGATCTTCCGGCAGCTCAGCCGCTGGTGCTATCCTGGACCAGGGAGGCACATCCATGACCAGGAGGGTTCTCGCGGTGCTGGCCTGCGCCGGCGCGGTCCTGGCCTGCTCGGGTGGCGGCAGCGGTGGCGGAAACCCTGCCGGGACGGCCAAGGGCTGGACGGTGCTCGTCTACATGGTCGCGGACAATGATCTGGAATCGTTCGCGATCCCCAACCTGCAGCAGATGGCGGCGGTGGGCTCCAGCGACAATCTCCGCATCGTCGTGGAGCTGGACCGCAGCCTGCGCTACAGCACCTCTCCGATCGGCAACATCGCGCCCTCGGCCACC
>DASWGQ010000266.1:0-20733 GCA_036393595.1 Myxococcales bacterium
AGCGTGGGCAACGGATCGTACGGGCGCACCGGGTAGATCTCCTCCGGCGGGAGCGGCGAAGGCGGCGGGCGCCGCGCCGCCTCGGCCAACGCGCCGTCCACCGCGACGAAGGTGGCCGGGTCGAACGGCATGCGGGACAGGTCGTATCCGCCCGGTCCGTAGGTGACCAGCGCGAGCTGGGCGCCGTCGGGAGACACTTCCGGCTCGAAGGCGCCGAGCACGACGTTGGTCACCCGCCACAGCCTGCGGTCCTCCAGGCGGAAGGCGTAGACGTCGAAAACGCCGGTTCGATCGCTCGAGAACATTAGATATTTTCCGTCCGGCGACCAGGCGGGGTCACGGTCGAACGCGCGATCCCGCGTCACGTCGGTGGGCGCGCCGCCCTCGCGGGCGACGACGCGCACGTCCCATGCGCCACCCCGGTGGTGCAGGAAGGCGATCTGCCTGCCCGAAGGACTGAAGCGCGGCGACGCGACGGGCCCGCCCTTCGCGTCCTCGAACAGGACGCGCGGCGAAGGCGAGCCCGGCTCGAGGAGCCCGATGGCGGTGCCGCCGCCCGGGCGCCGCCAGGAGAACACCAGCGCGCCGTCGCGCGCCACGTCCGGCTCGCTGGCGCGGAGGCCGCGCGTGAGGCGTTCCGTTGCGCCGGTCGCGGGGTCGAGCGCGTAGAGGTCCTGCACCTCCGCGAACTGCTGGTAGATCTGCGTGCGCGCGTAGACGATCCGGCCGCGCGGATCGAGCGCGAGCGTGCCTTCGCCGTAGCTGTCTCCCAGGTGCCGATCTCCCGGGCGCGTCGGGGTCGGGAGGTCCGCGCCCGTGCGGCAGCAAGGGCCCGGGCGCAGCGCGCGCAGCTCCGGCAGGCGGTGCGGGCCCGCGTTGAAGTAGTAGAGCGTGGCGGAGTCGGCGCTGAACCGGGGCGAGTGCGTCAGCTCGCCGAGCGCCGTGAGCGGCTCGACCTGCGTCTCTCCCGAGGCGCGCACCGAGTCCCGCACCGCGGCAGCTTTCCTCTCCTCGCTGGCCCGGAACTCCTCGTACAGGTCCAGGTAGCTCTTTCCCAGCACGTGCTGGGACGAGATGTTGAGCCCGAGCGGGATCGGGCGGCCGCCGAAGTCGTGCGACAGATCGCGCAGCGCTCCCAGGCCGTACTCGTCGCCGATCCAGGTGAGGAAGCGGCCGCCCAGCGTGTACCAGTTGCTGGCGCGGGGCCAGTCGAGAGTGAGGCTGGAGAGCTGGTCGATGCGCGGGAACCGGCCCGACAACGCCTCGGCGCGCGCGATCATCTCCTCCGTCGACGCGCGCACGCGGCCCGCCGCGCTGATCTCGCTCTCGGCCATGACCGCCATCCCCTCGATCACCCAGGGCGGCTGGCCGCCGTTGGGGATCCAGATCTTCCCGAACACCGTGTTGGCGGCGGCCGGGACGCCGAGCACGGTGTCGAGGTGGAGGATGTGCGTGTACTCGTGGTTGATCAGCTCCGCGACCCAATCGTCGAAGTCGCTGATGCTCGAGCGCGGGTCGGGCGTGGCGGCGAAGCCGTGCACCAGATCGTAGAAGAGCGGAGTGGCGCTCCCGTTGGCCGAGTCGGTGTCGTCGGTCAGGACGATCTGCGTGCGCTCCGAGGGCTGGTGATCGAAGAGCGGCGACAGCCGGGCGTGCGCCTCTTCCGCGATCCGCGCTACCTTGGCGGCGAAGCGGTACTCGCCCTGGTGGAAATGGATCTCGAAGTGGGGCGTGTCGAGCGTGAGCCACTGGTAGCGCGGGTCGAAGGCGAGCGCGGCAGGCGCCCAGAGGAGCGCGCAGAGCCAGGCTTTGTGCATCAGGAGGCTGCGGCGCGCAGGCGCGACGGCTGGATGCCGGCGAGCCACTTCTCCAGGCGCAGCGTGAGCAGCTCCGGCTGCTCGAGCGGCGCGATGTGCGTCCCGCCCGGGACGGTGAGCATCTCCGCGCCCGGGATGCGGTCGTGCATCTCCTCGGAGAGCCAGTAGGGCGTGAACGTGTCGTGGGTGCCGGCGACGATGAGCGCCGGGACGTCCACCTCGGCGAGGTGATCCAAGGCGCTGTGCTCGCTGGCGTGCTTCAGCATGCCGAGGAACAGCCGCGGGTCCATGCGGGAGAGATGGGTGAAGTAGGGCGCGAAGTCCTCGCGCCGCACCACCTTGCCGTTCACCTCGAGATGGGTGGCGAGCTGGTATGCCCACTCGCCGCCGACCACCAGGCGCCAGAGGAAGTCGGTGGCCTCGGGCCAGTTCTCGGCCGCGCCCAGGAGCGCGGGGAAGACCGTCTTCAGCATCTTGGAGTCGTGGAAGGTGTCGAGGGGCAGGCCGTGGCTGCCGCAGATCAGCACCATGCCCAGCACGCGCTCGGGGTGCCGGCGATGGTACTCGAGCGCGACCTGCACGCCCATCGAGTGGCCGAGGAGCACCGCGTCGCGCGTCCCGGTCGCGTCGAGCGCCGCGGAGAGGTCGTCGCACAGATCGTCGAACTTGACCCGCGTGCGGTCGGCGGGGAGCCCGCTGCGGCCGTGCCCGCGATAGTGCCAGCGGACGACGCGGTGCCGGGGGGAAAAATCGCGCACCAGGTACTTCCAGGCGAACCCGTCGCAGCCGATCCCGTCGCAGCAGACGAGCGCCGGGGCGCCCTGGCCGGTCTTGGACCAGTAGATGCGCGTCCCGTCCTTCCCCTGGGCGTAGCCCTCGTCGGCCTCGGGCGCGAGCTCTTCGGACATGCTCCTAAGGTAGCGCAGAACCGGCCGATCGAGGTCTGACTTGCGGGACCGTGCTCGAATCCGGATCATCCCGCCGTGGCGCACCACCAGCATGGGACGAGAACGAAGGGGCCGCTGCGCGAGGGGGAAGCGAAGAGGCTCGCGGTCACCCTGTTCCTCGCGCTCCTCGCCACCGCGATCGAAGCCGCGGGTGGTTGGGCCGCGCACTCGCTCGCACTGCTCTCGGACGCCGGACACATGCTGGCCGACGCCGGCGCGATCGCGCTGTCGCTGATCGCGCTGCGCATCGGCAGCCGGCCCGCGGACGCGCGGCGCACCTACGGGTACTACCGGCTGGAGATCCTCGGCGCGCTGCTGAACGGGGCGGTGCTGATCGCCATCGCGGTGGGGATCGTCTTCGAGGCCTGGCAGCGGCTGCTCCACCCGCAGCCGGTGAACGTGCGGGTGGTTGCGCTCCTGGCGCTGGTCGGTATCGCGCTCAACGCGGCCGGTATGTGGCTCACCCACGCCCGCGACTCGAGCATGAACCTGCGCTCGACCTTCCTGCACCTTGCGGGAGACCTGCTCAACTCGGTGGGGGTGCTCGCCTCCGCCGCGATCATCGCCTGGACGGGGAGGCTGGAGGCCGACCCGATCATCTCCTTCCTCATCGCCGCCACCATCGTGTGGAGCGCGGTCCGGCTGTGCCGCGAGGCGGTGGACGTGCTCCTCGAAGGGGTGCCCGCCCACCTCGACTTCTCGGAGGTGAACCAGGCGCTGGGCGTGGTCCCCGGCGTGGCCGCGGTGCACGACCTGCACGTGTGGACCATCACCAGCGGCCTGATCGCGCTCTCCTGCCACATCGTGGTGAGCTGCGAGGGTCCCGACTGCCGCAGCCATGACGAGATCCTCACCGACGCCCGGCAGGTGCTGCGCGAGAAGTTCCGCATCGAGCACACCACCATCCAGTTCGAGAGCGAGAGCTACCAGCACGACGACGTGGTGCACTGATGGAGGGCGCCTGGACCCGCAGGCCCGCCACCGCCGTCTCGCGCCTGTCCGGCCGGCCCCTGCTGCTGCTCAGCGCGCGCGATCTGCTGGCCGCCGCGGAGGAGGAGGGATTGCTCCTGGTCGCCCTGATCGCGCCCGCTCCGGCGGCGAGCGCGGGATTCGCCCGGGCCGCGCGCGACGCCGGCGCGCCGCTGCTCCTGTCCCGGCCCAGCGGCGCCGCGGACGAGGTGGGGCCGGAGGAGGCCCGCGACGACGCGGCGTTCGTCGCGGCGGCGCTGAAGTCGGCCGACGAGCTGCGCTTCCACGGCCCGCTCGCGCTGCTCAAGGAGCCGCCCCGGGCGGGCAGCGCGGTGCCCGAAGGCGAGCGCATCCAGCGCGAGATCGACGCGGGGTTCACCGGCGTGGCGATGGCGACCACTCCGGAGAGCGCGCCCGCCGCGCGCGACGCGGCCCTGGTCGCCTCCCACGTCTGCCGGCTCGAGTTGGGCCTGGAGATCGTGCCGCTCGGGGGATCGGGCGAGGTGGCCGCCGAGTTGGTGCGGCAGCTCAAGTCGCGCGGCGCGCCGCCCAGCGCGGTGCGGCTCGCCGACCCGGAGCCGGGCGTGGCGGCGGAGCTGTCGCCGGTGGCGATCAGCACCACCGCGGAAGTGGCCATCGAGCAGCTCGCCGGCCGCGGCGTGCGGCAGCTGGTCGCGGCGGGCCCGTTCCTGCGCGCCCTGGAGCGGGCGGCGCCGCGCGAGCTGCTCGACACGCTGCAGGGCTGGGCGGACGAGCGGGGCGCGACCCTGGAGCAGGCTGCCGCGCGCCACCAGCGGCTGCTGCGAGAGCTGCCGCCGGCGCAGCAGGAGAAGCTGGAGGCGCTCTGTTGCTTCGAGGCCCTGGAGCTGTATGCGCGGGCTTCCGCAGCGAAGACCGCGGCGCGCCTCGTGCAGCGGGTGGCCACCCTGGCGCAGAAGGAATGAGGGTCGTCGGCGGCGACTGGCGGGGGCGGACGTTGCGGGCGGTGCCCGGCCGGTCCACGCGGCCCACCGCCGATCGGGTGCGGCAGAGCCTCTTCGACCTGCTCGGCCAGCGCTGCGACGGACTCCGCGTGCTGGACCTCTACGCCGGCACGGGGGCGCTGTCGCTGGAGGCGCTCTCCCGGGGAGCGGCCCACGCCACCCTCGTCGAGCAGGACGCGAAGGCGGCGCAGGTCATCCAGCGCAACGCGGAGGAGCTTGGCTGCGCCGATCGCTGCACGCTGGTGCGCGAGGGAGTGGCGCGCGCCCTGCCGCAAATCGGCAGGCCCTTCGACCTGGTCTTTTCCGATCCGCCGTATGCGCTCCAGGCGGCGCAGGAGACCCTGGACGCGCTGGCCCGGCTGGGCCTCGTCGCGCCGCAGGGGAGGGTGGTCCTGGAGCGGGACCGCCGGGAGCCCGGCCCCGCTGCCCCGGAAGGGTTCGAGCTGGCCGGCGAGAGGCGGTACGGCGACACGGCCGTGCTGATCGCTCGACGCCGTTGACGGAGACCGTGTCCGCAAACGAGGATGCGCCGGTGCGCATCGCCCTCTACCCCGGGTCCTTCGATCCGCCCACGCACGGGCACCTGAGCATCATCCAGCGCGGGCTCAGGATCTTCGACGGGCTGACGGTGGCGGTGCTGAAGAACCTCGCCAAGGACGCCGTCTTCACCGTCGGCGAGCGCGTGGAGCTGCTCAAGGGCGCCCTGGGCGGCGACAAGCGCGTGCAGGTCAAGACCTTCAGCGGCTTGCTGGTGAAGTTCGCCGAGCAGGAAGGCGTCAACACCATCCTGCGCGGGCTCCGCGCGGTGAGCGATTTCGAGTACGAGTTCCAGATGGCGAACATGAACCGCAAGCTCGACCGCGGGATCGAGACGCTGTTCATGATGACTGGCGAGGACTACTTCTACATCTCGAGCCGCTTCGTCCGCGACGTGGCCCGGCTAGGAGGAGACGTGGCAGGGATGGTGCCCCCGAACGTGCTCGAGGCGCTGCGCCGCAAGTTCGGACCGCCGCAGGGGGCGCAGAAGTGACCGGCTTCTCGCGCCGGGTGCTGGCCGCCAAGCCGTCCGCCTCGCTCGCGGCCGCCGCGCGCGCCATCCAGCTCAAGCGAGAAGGGCGCGACGTCGTCTCGCTCAGCGTGGGCGAGCCCGACTTCCCCGTCTTCCCTCACGTCGCCCAGGCGGTCGAGGAAGCGCTGCGGAAAGGCCATACCAAGTACACCGCCTCCTCCGGCATCGCGGAGCTGCGGGAAGCGATCGGCGACTGGATGCACGCCGAGGTCGGGCAGCGCTACGGCCTCGCGCAGATCATCTGCACCGCGGGCGCCAAGCAGGCGCTCTACAACGCCTGCCAGGCGCTGCTCGACGAGGGCGACGAGGCCGTCATCCCGAACCCGTACTGGGTCAGCTACCCGGACATCGTGCGGCTCGCGGGCGCCACGCCTGTGGATCTGGTGACCCGACCCGAGGACAGCTGGCACCCGGACCCGGAGGCGCTGGCGCGGGCGATCACGCCGCGCACCAAGGTGGTGATGCTGGGAAGCCCCAGCAACCCGACCGGCGCCGTCTGGTCCAAGGAGGCCATGCAAGGCATGGCGCGCGTGCTGGAGAAGCACCCGCGGATCACCATCCTGTCGGACGACATCTACCACCGGCTCGTCTACGGCGGAGTGCGCGCCTGCAACATCCTGCAGGCGGCGCCGCAGCTGCGCGAGCGGACCGTGCTGATCAACGGCTGCTCCAAGGCCTACGCGATGACCGGGCTGCGGCTGGGCTGGGCGTGCGGGCCGCAGGAGATCGTCTCGGCGATGAACAAGGTGCAGGACTCGAGCACCTCGAATCCCAACTCGCTCACGCAGTACGGCGCGGTGGCGGCGCTGCGCGGGCCGCAGGACGGGGTGGAGGCCATGCGCGCCCAGTTCGAGCGGCGGCGAGACCTGATGGTGGAGCTGGTGCGGGCAATCCCGCGCGTCCGCTGCGCCCGGCCCGAGGGGGCGTACTACGTCTTCTGCGACGTCTCGGCCTACCTGGGGCGGGTGCCCGACGACGTGAAGCTCTCCCAGCTCCTGCTGGAGGAGCATGGCGTGGCGGTGGTCCCGGGCTCGGCGTTCGGACAGGCCGGCTACCTGCGGCTCTCGTTCGCGACCTCGGACGCTCAGATCCGCGCCGGGGTGGACCGGATGTCTCGCGGCCTGCAAGCGCTCGTGTAGATCAACGCCTGGAGGTGCACATTGCGAAACCTGCTCAGGGCCATCGCCGTCGCCGTGGCGCTGCTCTTCACCGCTCCCGCCGTCTCTTGGGCGAAGGCGGCCCCCGCCGCGAGCAAGAAGGCCGAGAAGCTCGACATCAACACGGCGAGCGAGGACCAGCTGAAGGAACTGCCCGGGATCGGCGACGCCTACGCCAAGAAGATCGTCGCGGGACGGCCGTACAAGGCCAAGGACGAGCTGTGGGAGAAGAAGATCATCCCCAAGTCGACCTACCAGAAGATCCGCGACCAGGTGGTCGCGCACCAAGCGAAGTGACGGCTCGCGATCTGCGGCGCTCGGCCTGCTGGACGCGATCCTGACCGGCGGCGGGGCCCGGGGGTGGGTCCGCAGCGCCAGCGTCGCCCCTGGGGTCGGAGAAGCGCCAACCCCCGAGACTGGGGCTCCTAATGTCGCTGCGGCCCCACCCCCGGCTCCCCACCGCCGATGCGTCTCGCGGACGGGGTGGCCGCGGGATGCGCCGTTCTGTCGGGAGTAGTTGCATATCGTGCGTGTGCAATCGCCTTGGGAGGAAGCGTGCTGAATCCTCGCAGACGGACGCGAACTGTTCACCGAACGTATTCGCCCCTCAGTGTCAGCCTGCTCCGAGCGACCCACAGGCGCACCAGAGTGGCGTACTGCGGCTTGGTCAAACGACCCAATTCCGTCTTGACGTCATCGATCCGCCCTGACGCGCCGCAAACTGAGTGCCTTGGGTCGGTTCTCTCGCCCGTACTCTAGCCAGATCAGGCGACTGGGAATGCCAAACTGCCCATAGGCGACGGGGGAGCCGGGGGGTGCGTCCGCAGCGACATTAGGAGCCCCGGTCTCGGCGGTCGGCGCTTCTCGGACCCCAGGGGCGACGCTGGCGCAGCGGACGCACCCCCCGGGCCCCCGGCGCCGGGCCGCAGTAAAGCGCGGTCAAAGTCGATGGATCTGCATCATGGAGGCGCCGAAGGTCGGCCGGTTCGGCGGCACCGCGCTGGCGATGATCACCGCCTCGCCCCGCATCGCGTCGCCCGCGCCGACCAGCGTCTGCGCGATGTTCGCGATCATCTCGTCGGTCGACTCGAACGGCTTCGGGACCCGGCGCGCCGTCACGCCCCAGTACAGCGCCATGCGCTGGTAGGCCTGCTGCGAGGCGGTGAAGGCGAGGATGCGCGCGGTGGGCCGGTACTCGCCGATCTGACGCGCCGTCTCCCCGGTCCGCGTGTAGACGCACACGGTGCCGATGCCCAGCTGGCCGGCCGCCGCGGCGCAGGCCTTGGCCACGGCGGTGGCGAAGGTGCTCTCTGCGCGATCGAGGATCGCCTCGGGGAGCGACTGGTAGCGCGCGCTCCGCTCCACCTCCTCGATGATCGCGGCCATGGTGCGCACGGCCTCCACCGGATTCGCGCCGGTGGCGGTCTCGGCGCTGAGCATCACCGAATCGGCTCCGTCGAGGATCGCGTTCGCCACGTCGCTGACCTCGGCGCGGGTGGGCTGCGGCGAGACGATCATGCTCTCCAGCATCTGGGTGGCGACGATGGCGATCTTGCCGTGGTAGTTGGTGCGCTCGATCCCGGTCTTCTGGATGAGCGGCACGCGCTCGAGCGGCATCTCCACGCCGAGGTCCCCGCGCGCGATCATCACCCCGTCCGCGATCTGGGAGATCTCGTCGATCCGGTCCACCGCCTGGGGCTTCTCCAGCTTGGCGATGATCGGCATGGTGGGCGCGTACCGCTTGATCAGCCGGATGTCGTCGGCGGAGCGCACGAAGCTCATCGCCACGTAGTCGACTCCCTGCTGGAGGCCGAACTGCAGGTCGACGAGGTCCTTGTCGGTGAGGGCCGGGATGCTGACCGGAGTGCCCGGCAGGTTGATCCCCTTGTTGTCGGAGAGCACGCCGCCGACCATCACGCGGCAGCGCACCTCTTTCTTGCCGGCCTTGATCACCTCGAGGCGGATCGCGCCGTCGTTGACCAGGATGGAGTCGCCCGGGGTCACGTCTTCCGGGAGCCCCGCGTAGGAGCAGGAGAAGCGCTCCTCGGTTCCGAGCACGTCGTCGGTGACGATGGTGACCTCGGCGTCCTCGGCGAGCTTCACCTTGCCGCCTTTGATCTTCCCCACCCGGATCTTCGGCCCCTGCAGGTCGAGCAGGATCGCGATCGGCCGGCCGGCGATCTCGGACGCGCGGCGCACGTTGACGATGGCGCGGGCGTGGTCCTCGTGGGTGCCGTGGCTGAAGTTCAGCCGCGCGCAATCCATGCCCGCCGCGACCAGCTTCCCGAGCGTCGGCTCGTCGCGGGAGGCCGGTCCCATCGTGCAGATGATCTTCGCCTTGCGCATGGATGGGGCAGCCTAGAGGCAGAGTTCGAGGGCCGCAAGGTTGCATTCCGTGGATCGAGGCAGGGAGCCTTCGCTGCGCCGGCCGCCTACAGCGCATCCATTCCGTCCGCGCCGTGAAAAACGTAGCGCCGCCTGACCGGCCTTCCAAAGAGCGCAGCGCCGCCCTAGCGGCGGCGACTGTCGGCGGCGACTAAAAATCCAGGTCCCGCTCCGTCGACTCCTCGTCCTCGGCTTCGTCCTCGTCCTCGCTCTCCTCCTCGTCGAGGAGCGGGGCCTTGCGGGCCACCGCGGGCGCCTCGTCGTACGGAGGAGGCAGCTCCTCGCTGTTGATCTCGACCGCCAGGGTGAACTTGCGCCGCAGCGGCGTGATCACCGCGAAGAGGTCCTCGAGCGCGCCGACCAGTGCCTCGACCTGCTCGCCCGGCGCGTGGGCGCCGCAGTTGGGGCAGCGCAGCGTGGGATCGTTGCTCAGATCGGAGATGTCCACCCCGAACGACTCCTCGCACTTCTGGCACTGGAACTCGGGCTGCATGCGTTCACCTCCCGTGCGGAGGAGCCGGCGTGAGCATAGTCACAGCCCGCGGCAAGGGAAGAGCCTTGGGCCGACGGATGTCGATTGACGCGATGCGCAGGGCCCATCGCCTGCACCCGGGACGAGTGCTCGCCGCCGCCCGGCGGGAGCGCTCCTGCTGGACCGGGCCTGGGCGCGCACTTCGCGCGGGCAGGTACTCATCCCCGCCGCGCGCGACAAGTGGCCGCCCGGCGCCAGGGGATCTGCTATCGTCCACGCCCTCCGACGGATCCCGCGAAAGGACGACCGATGGCGAGCGCTGCTCCGAAGATCCCCTCCGGCGGTGAGCCGATCACGTTGCGCAACGGGCGGTTCCAGGTGCCGGAGAAGCCCATCCTCCCCTTCATCGAAGGCGACGGCATCGGCCCGGACATCTGGCGCGCCTCGCAGCGCGTGTTCGACGCCGCGGTGCAGAAGGCGTACGGCGGCAAGCGGCGGATCGCCTGGATGGAGGTCTACGCGGGCGAGAAGGCGAAGAACCTGTTCGACACCTGGCTTCCGGACGAGACGGTGGAGGCGTTCCGCAAGTACCTGGTGGGCATCAAGGGACCGCTGACGACGCCCGTCGGCGGTGGCATCCGTTCCCTCAACGTGGCAATGCGGCAGATGCTCGACCTGTTCGTCTGCCTGAGGCCGGTGCGCTGGTTCAAGGGAGTGCCGAGCCCGGTCAAGCACCCGGAGAAGGTCGACATGGTCATCTTCCGCGAGAACACGGAAGACATCTACGCGGGCATCGAGTACGCCGCGGGCACGCCCGATTCGCAGAAGGTGCTCGACTTCTTCGCCAAGGAGTTCCCGAAGGAGTTCAAGAAGGTCCGGTTCGGCACCACGCAGGCCGCGCAGGAGTGGCAGAAGCAGCTCGAGGCCATCGGCGCGCCCCGGCGCGTGGTGGGAGTGCAGGTCGGGGTCGGGCTCAAGCCGATCAGCTACCTGGGCAGCGAGCGGCTCATCCACAGTGCGATCTCCTACGCCATCCAGAACAAGCGGAAGAGCGTCACGCTGGTGCACAAGGGGAACATCATGAAGTTCACCGAGGGCGCCTTCCGCGACTGGGGCTACCAGGTCGCCAAGAGCTCGTTCGGCGCCGTCGAGGTGGACGGCGGGCCCTGGTGCAAGATCCCGCAGGGAAAGCCGGGCGCCGGCACGCTCATCAAGGACGCCATCGCCGACATCACGCTCCAGCAGGTCTTGACCCGCCCCGAGGAGTTCGACGTGATCGCCACGCCCAACCTGAACGGCGACTTCCTGTCGGACGCGCTCGCGGCCCAGGTGGGCGGCATCGGGATCGCGCCGGGTGGCAACATCAACTACCTCTCCGGCCACGCCGTGTTCGAGGCCACGCATGGGACGGCCCCCAAGTACGCGAACCAGGACAAGGTGAACCCCGGGTCGGTCATCCTCTCCGGCGAGATGATGCTGCGGCACATGGGCTGGAACGAAGCCGCCGACCTGATCGTCCGCGGCATGGAGGGCGCCATCGCGGCAAAGACGGTGACCTACGACTTCGCCCGCCTCATGGTGCAGGAGGGCCAGCAGGGGGTGAAGGAGCTGAAGTGCTCGGAATTCGGCGAGGCCGTCGTCCGGCACTTCTCCTGAGCGCCGCGTCCAAGTCCGTGGTGATCACGGTGGCGCCGGCGCGCGACCAGCGCAGGCTCGACCCGGAGCGCACTCCCCGGGCGCAAGGGCTCTAGGTGCCCGCGCGGGAGGGCTCGGGCGGAGCGTGGCCCGCCTTTCGCAGCACGGTCGCGATGTTGCCGACCAGCGCGTCCACGTCGAACGGCTTGCGCACGACCGCCGCGACCCCGAGGTCGTCCGCCTCGTAGCCACGGTTGGCGCTCAGGACGATGACGGGAGGGGGCCTCAGCTCGGCCTCGGTGCGCAGGTGCTGGAGGAGCTCCAGGCCGTTCATCACCGGCATCATGAGATCAAGGAGCATCACGTTCGGGGACGCGCCGGAGCGCAGCTTGTCCAGGGCCTGCTGGCCATGGATCGCGGTGTCGACCGCGAACCCCTCGAGCTCGAGGATCTCCGCAACCGAGGAGCGCACCTCGGCGTCGTCCTCGACCAGCAGCACGGATGGCCGGGACCCCTCCTCCATGGGGGCGTGCAGATGCCACGGACCGGGCACGAATGCAAGCATCGCGGCCGCTGCTCGCTCGCCTGGCGGAAGCACGCTCGCCAGGCCGGCCATCGGTCTGCACACGGCCGGCCAGTAGAAAGAGACGAATCAGCCGCCGCGTCCGCCGCCGCGCGACCTCGGGACCAGCTTCAAGCCGTATTCGGCGGCGCTACGCTTTTCACAGCGCGGACCTCGCGGAATCCGTCAGGGTCTGCCGAGCAGCTCCAGCGCCGAAATCGTCAGGGTGGTGGTCGCCGTGCGGATGGTCCGCTCGCGGTCGGGCGCGAAGTTCGGCGAGTGCTGGAAGGGCGGCGAGACGCCCTTCGCCTTGGCCTCGGCGAACTTCTGCGGCTCCGTCGCGCCGATCCAGAAGAGCACGGCCGGCGTGCCGGCATGCCCGTACTCGCTGAAGTCCTCCGAGCCCATCTCCCGCTGGAACGGGACCACGTTCTCGTCTCCCAGGGTCCGCCGCAGGACCGTCGTGAGCCTCGCGGTCAGGGCCTCGTCGTTGAACGTGGCGCGGGTCGTCCCCCGTGGGTCCACGGCGATGGTGGGCTCGCGCGGGGACCCGGCCGCCGCCGCCTCGCCCTTGGCGACCCGGGCGATGGCCGCGAGCAGTTGCTTCTGCACCTCCTCCTTGTACGAGCGGACGGTGATCTGCAGCTTCACCTCCTCGGGGATGATGTTGCTCTTGGTGCCGCCGTGGATCGAGCCGACGCTGACCACCGCCGGGTCCTGGGCGTTGATCTCGCGCGAGACGATGGTGTGCAGGGCCACCACCGTCTTGGCCGCGAGCAGCACCGGATCGACGGTCTTGTGCGGATTGGCCCCGTGGCCGCCCCGGCCGTAGAGGGTGACCTCGACCGTGTCCATGTTCGAGAGGGCGAAGCCCGGGACGAAGCCGACCTGCCCGGCGGGCAGCAGGGCGTGGTCGTGCACGGCGAGCGCGTAATCGGGCTTGGGAAAACGGGTGTAGAGCCCGTCCGCGAGCATCGCCGCCGCGCCCGCGACGATCTCCTCGGCGGGCTGGCCCACCATCACCACCGTCCCGCGCCACCGGTCCCGGCCGCGCGAGAGCAGGGTGGCCGCTCCGATCCAGGAGGCCATGTGCACGTCGTGGCCGCAGGCGTGCATCACGGGCACCAGCTCGCCGGCGTCGTTGCGGGCCTTCACCTTGCTCGCGTAGGGCAGCCCCGTCTTTTCCTCGACGGGCAGGGCGTCGAGATCGGTGCGCAGCAGGACGGTCGGGCCGGCCCCGTTGCGCAGGACGCCGACGACTCCCGTGCGGCCGACGCCGGTGGTGACCTCGAAGCCGAGCCTGCGCAGCCGCTCGGCCATCTTCGCCGCCGTCTTTTCCTCGTGGAACGACAGCTCCGGCGTCTGGTGCAAGTCGACGTACAGCGCATCCAGCTCGGGATAGATGGCGCCGACGCCCAGAGGGTCGGGGGCGGCCGCCGCGGGCAGGGCGAGCGCGAACGCGCAGGAGGCCGCGCCCAGCGAGCCCAGCGCACATCCGGCGCCCGCGATCATCCGAACAGCTCCTCGATCTCCCGCGCGAACCGCTGGTTCACCGCCACGCGATCGGGATCCCTCGCGGCCGTCTCGAAAAACCCGTGGATGGTCGAGGTCCGCTTCATCGCCGCACCGCCTTCGCCGAATCGAAGTACGTGTGCTTCGAGCTGCCGGACCCGAGCGACTTGGTCCGGAGCTGGAAGGTATAGCTGGTCTCCGGACGATGACCTAGACCCGGATCGGCGACGGGGTGTCAAGCGCCGGGCCCTCCGCCGGGCACATTGCGGGCCCCGCCGTTGTGCGCTATAGGCGCGCCGCTTCCACCCGGAGAGAAACCCATGGCCCGCAAGAAGATCGCCCTCATCGGCGCCGGACAAATCGGCGGCAACCTCGCGCTCCTCGCCGCCCAGAAAGAGCTGGGCGACGTGGTGCTCTATGACGTGGTGGAAGGCGTCCCGCAGGGCAAGGCGCTCGACCTGATGCAGGCGCGCGCGATGGACGGCCACGACGTGCGCATCACCGGCACCAACAAGTACGACGAGGTGGCGGGCGCCGACGTGGTGATCGTCACCGCGGGCGTGCCGCGGAAGCCGGGGATGAGCCGCGAGGACCTGCTCGGCGTGAACATCAAGATCATGCGCGACGTGGCGGGCAGTCTTAAGCAAAAGTGTCCAAACGCGTTCGTGATCGTCATCTCCAATCCGCTCGACGCCATGGTCTACGCGATGAAGCAGATCACCGGCTTCCCCAAGGAGCGGGTGGTGGGAATGGCCGGCGTGCTCGATACCTCGCGTTTCCGGCTCTTCGTCGCCGAGGAGCTGAACGTGTCCATCCAGGACGTGCAGGCGCTGGTGTTGGGCGGGCACGGCGACGACATGGTGCCCGTCACCCGCATGTGCTCGGTAGGCGGGGTCCCGCTGGAGAGGCTCCTCTCCAAGGAGCGCCTGGCCGCGATCGTGGAGCGCACCCGCAAGGGCGGCGGAGAGATCGTCGCGCTGCTCAAGACCGGCTCGGCGTTCTACGCGCCCGCCACCAGCGCCATCGCCATGGCGGAGAGCTACCTGCGCGACAAGAAGCGGGTGCTGCCCTGTGCCGCCCTGCTGGAGGGCGAGTACGGGATCAACGGCTACTACATGGGCGTGCCGGTGGTGATCGGCTCGGGCGGCGTGGAGAGGGTGCTCAAGATCGAGCTGACCGCCGAGGAGAAGGCGATGTTCGAGAAGTCCTTCCAGTCGGTGAAGAAGACGGTCGACGAGATCAAGCTGTAGAGTAGTCGGCCAGGCCGCGACCCGTAGCAAACGTCGCGCCGACCCGTTAGGGTTCACGGAACCGGCCGTGCCGGCCGGGTGAGGTTCGCGATGAAGAAGCTGATCTGGATCGGCGCGGCGGTGGCGGCCTTGCTCGGAGCGCGCGCGGCCGGGGCCTGCGAGGAAGAGCACCAGACCGCCCAGCAGCAGGAGCAGAAGCCGCAGAAGAAGGTCGCCGCGAAGAAGGCGGCCAAGAAGGCGCCGGCGAAGCCGGCCCTGGCGCAGAACGAGAAGCGGTAGCGGGATCACGTCATTGCGGCTCGGGGCCCGGTGCGCTATGACGCGCGGCTCCGGAGGGTTGCAATGGCGGAGCGTTACATCGTCGTCGGCGGCGGCCTGGCCGGGCTGATGACGGTCATCAAGCTGGCGGAGGCCGGCAAGCAGGTCGACGTCTTCTCGATCGTGCCGGTGAAGCGCAGCCACTCCGTCTGCGCGCAGGGCGGCATCAACGGGGCGGTGAACACCAAGGGCGAAGGCGATCACCCCGACATCCACCTGTACGACACGATCCGCGGCGCCGACTTCCTCGTCGAGCAGCCACCCGTCAAGGGCATGTGCTACACGGCGCCCGCCATCATCTACCTCTTCGACCGGATGGGGGTGCCCTTCAACCGCACTTCCGAGGGACTGCTCGACTTCCGCCGCTTCGGCGGGACCCTCCACCACCGCACCGCGTTCTCCGGCGCTTCCACCGGGCAGCAGCTCCTCTACGCCTTGGACGAGCAGGTCAGGAGATTCGAGGCCGAGGGGCTGGTGCGCAAGTTCGAGTACTGGGAGTACCTGTCGTTCGTGAAGGACGAGCAGGGCGCCTGCCGGGGCATCGTCGCCGTCGACCTGCGCAACATGGAGATCCAGGCGTTTCCCGCCGACGCGGTCTGCCTGGCCACCGGCGGCCCCGGCATCGTCTACGGGCGCTCCACCAATTCGACCATCAACACCGGCTCGGCGAACGGGCGCACGTACATGGACGGCGCCGTCTATGCGAACGCCGAGTTCATCCAGGTGCACCCCACCGCGATCCCGGGGCAGGACAAGCACCGCCTGATGAGCGAGTCCGCGCGCGGGGAGGGCGGGCGGATCTGGGTGCCGCGCAAGAAGGGCGACACGCGCGACCCGCGCTCAATCCCGGAGCCGGAGCGCTGGTATTTCCTCGAGGAGAAATACCCCAAGTACAAGAACCTGGTCCCGCGCGACGTGGCCAGCCGCGAGATCGTCCACGTGGTCCGCGACCTGGGGATGGGCGTTACGGGCGAGGAGGCGGTCTACCTCGACGTCTCGCACATCCCCGCCGACGTCCTCGATCGCAAGCTCGGCGGCATCATGGAGATCTACGAGAAGTTCGTCGGCGTCGACCCGCGCCACATGCCGATGAAGATCTTCCCCGCCGTGCACTACTCGATGGGCGGGCTGTGGGTCGATTACGAGGCCGACGCCAACAACGACATGGTGAAGGACTCGCCCCGCCAGCAGGCGACCAACGTGCCGGGGCTCTACGCGGCCGGCGAATGCGACTACGCCTACCACGGCGCGAACCGCCTGGGCGCGAACTCGCTGCTCAGCTGCATCTACGCCGGCATGATCGCGGGCCCGGCGATGATCAGCCATGCGAAGAACGCGGCGCCGAAGAAGGGCGACGTGCCGCAGGGTCTCTTGCAGGGCGCGCAGAAGCAGTGGGTCGAGCGCTTCGAGTCCATCTACAAGATGGCCGGCAACGAGAACCCGTACGTGATCGGCCGCGACATGGGCGAGCTGATGCAGCGCGTGTCCACGGTGGTGAAGCACAACCGGGAGCTGGACGAGGGCATCCAGGCCATCCGCGGCATGAAGGAGCGCTGGAAGAACGCCAACGTCCTCGACACCGGCCGCACGCTCAACCAGAGCGCGGCCTACGTGAACCAGCTCGGGAACATGCTGGAGATCGCCGAGCTGATCCTGGTCGGGGGGCGCAGGCGCGACGAGTGCCGGGGGAGCCACTACAAGTCGGAGTTCGACCTGCCGCAGCCGAAGACCAGGGACCCGCGGCAGGACCCGGAGTGGATGGAGGCCTGGCGCAAGCGGAACGAGAAATGGCTCAAGTTCACCGTGGCGCGCTGGTCGCCCGAGGGCCCGCAGGTCACCTTCGAGCCGATCAAGAGTTTGTCGAGCCCCATCCTGAAGCCCGAGCCCCGCTGGTACGCCTGAAGGAGACTGAAAAAGCGAATGCCCCCGCCCATCCTGGTCCGCATCGAACGCCGCGACGGTCCCGACGCCCCCAAGCACTGGGACGAGTTCGTAGTCCCGTACACCAAGAACGCGAACGTCATCTCCGTGCTGATGGAGGTCCAGCGCAACCCGGTCACCACCGCCGGCAAGCGCGTCCCTCCGCCGGCGTGGGACCAGGCCTGCCTCGAGGAGGTGTGCGGCTCTTGCACCATGAACGTGAACGGCAAGGTGCGGCAGGCTTGCTCGGCGCTGATCGACCGGCTCGAGCAGCCCGTCACGCTGCAGCCGATGAAGAAGTTCCCGCTGGTGCGCGACCTGTCGGTGGACCGGCAGAAGATGTTCGACGCCTTGAAGCGCGTGCGCGCGTGGATCCCCATCGACGGGACCTACGACCTGGGACCGGGTCCGCGCGTCGCTCCGGAGGACCAGGAGATCAACTACGTCCTCTCCACCTGCATGACCTGCGGCTGCTGCCTGGAAGTGTGTCCCCAGGTGAGCGAGACGACCGGGTTCATCGGGGCGGCGGCGATCTCGCAGGCGCGGCTCTACAACAACCATCCCACCGGGAAGATGAACGCCTCCGAGCGGCTCCACGCGCTGATGCTCCCCGGCGGCGTCAACGACTGCGGGAAGGCCGCGAACTGCGTGAAGGCGTGCCCCAAGGGAATCCCGCTCACCTCCAGCATCGCGGAGATGGCGCGCGAGACGACGCTGCAGGCGCTGCGGGACTTCTTGTACCGGGATGAACGCAAGGCCGGGTCCGGCCCTGGCTGATCCGCGGCATCCGCGTCGGGTTTCTGTACGTTCTCGCACGTCCGTATCGCCGCAAATCCGGGAAATCACGCTTGCGGCATTCCGGCACGCACCCTGCTACACCTCGCGGCATCCGAGGAATGCCATGTCGCTGCCGCGCCTCCAGGACGTCTCGCTCACCCGGCTTCCGCCCCTCCCCGACGTAAGGGAGGCGGTGGAGCGGGACGTGCGCGGCCTGTGGGCGGGCGTCGAGGCGCTGGGCCTGCACGAGCTGCCCGCGGCCAACGAGCCCACCTTCGCGCCGGAGCTGGAGCGCGTGATGCAGAGGGGCTGGCGGCCGCCGCTGGGCTGGATCTCGCTCGCCGCTGCCGGGGCGCTGCTGGCGGGGCTCGGGTTCGCGCAGATGAAGGTGCAGCGGCACCTCCCTCCCTCGGTGAAGGTGGAGCCGCAGAAGGCGCGCGCGTCGACGCGCAAGCAGAAGAAGCTGCGCCGCACGCGGATCCCGGAGCGCACCGACTACAGCCGTGGCACCTGATCGAACACCGCCTTGGCCTCGGATCAGAGCGTCAGGCCGGCGGAGCGCAGCTCGGCGAGCGCCTGCGCGAAGTCGAGAAGTCGCGCGTTCTTCCGCAGCGCGGCGGGCGCCCAGTCGTCCCAGGAGCGCAGCACCACGGCGTGGCGGCCGCTGTCGGTGTGCTCGGAGGCGGCGAGCACCAGGCCGCGCTTCTCCAGATCGAGCCTGGCCGGCGCGCGTCCTTCGAGCCGCAGCGTTCCTTCGCGCTCCACCTCGGCGAGGAGCTGCCGCGCGGGCGCCGGCAGCCTGCTTTCGGCGCCCCGGCGCCACTCCGGATCGAGCACCACCCGCACGAGCTGCGGCCACAATGCCCGGTGGACGAAGGTCACCTTCCCCCGCACCAGCTTGGCGCCGAGGACCTCCGGCGAGTCCTCCAGCGCCGTCGCGATCGAGTAGATGAGCCCGCCCTGGGGGTGCCCCCACCAGCTGCCGCGCACCTCTCCCGCGATCTCGCCCACCAGCGAGCGCAGCCGCCCGGCGGGCGTCAGCGTCAGCACCCGGTCGCGGCGCAGCAGCTCCAGCGCATCCTGGGGAGTCCGCAGCAAGACGGACGGATTGTCGCAGATCCGCAGGCGCGGTACATCGGCTTGCACCGCGCGCGGGTGGGGTGTATCTGCGGCGCCTCCGAGGTGCCTCGATGAAGATCCACGAATACCAGGCCAAGGAGATCCTGCGCAGGTTCGGCGTCGCCGTGCCGCGGGGCAGACTCGCCGCCGCGCCCGAGGAGGCGGCTTCCGCCGCCCGCGAGCTGCTGGCCGGCAAGCCGGTGTGCGTGGTGAAGGCCCAGATCCACGCCGGCGGCCGCGGCAAGGGCGGCGGGGTCAAGCTGGCGAAGAGTCCCGAGCAGGCCGCGGAGCTGGCGCGCGTGATGCTCGGGATGCAGCTCGTCACCCACCAGACGGGCCCGCAGGGCCAGAAGGTCCGCAAGGTCTACGTCGAGGAGGGCATGGACATCGCGCGGGAGCTGTACCTGGGGCTCACGCTCGACCGCGCCATCTCCCGCAACGTGCTGATGGCCTCCAGCGAGGGGGGCGTGGAGATCGAGGAGGTGGCGGCAAAGCACCCGGAGAAGATCCTGCGCGAGGCCGTCGATCCGGTGGTCGGGCTCGCAGGCTACCAGGCGCGCGACCTCGCTTTCGGGCTCGGCCTCGCCGGCGGCGCGGTCAATTCCTTCGCGAAGTTCGCCGGCGCCATGTACCGCGCCTACCAGGAGACCGGCGCCTCGATCGTCGAGATCAACCCCCTGGTGCTGACCAAGCAGGGCGAGGTGGTCGCGCTCGACGCGAAGGTGAACTTCGACGACAACGCGCTGTTCCGCCACCCCGACGTGGCCGCGCTGCGCGATCCCGACGAGGAGGACCCGCGCGAGCTCCAGGCGAAGGAGCACGATCTCAGCTACATCGCGCTCGACGGCAACATCGGCTGCATGGTGAACGGCGCCGGCCTGGCGATGGCGACCATGGACATGATCAAGACCGCGGGTGGCATGCCTGCGAACTTCCTCGACGTGGGCGGCGGCGCGGACGAGGAGAAGGTCACCGCCGCGTTCAAGATCCTGCTCGCCGATCCACATGTAGAAGCCGTCCTGGTGAACATCTTCGGCGGCATCATGCGCTGCGACGTGATCGCCGCCGGCATCATCGCCGCCGCCAAACAGGTGCAGCTCCGGGTACCGCTGGTGGTGCGGCTCGAGGGCACCAACGTCGAGCAGGGCAAGGAGCTCTTGCGCACCTCCGGGCTGCCCATCATCCCCGCCGACGACCTCGGCGACGCCGCCTACAAGGCGGTCGCCGCCGCCAAGAAAGCCGCTTGAACCAGAATGGGCCTCGTTTCCTCCCTCTTCCGCAACATCCTCGGCAAGCCCGGCGCGGCCGATTTCCGCGACTCGGCCGAGCATTTCGTGCGCGTGATGCGCGAGCATGGAGTCGGGCTCACCTGGGGCCGGGACGAGCTGCTCTTCGTCGACTCCCTGGTGGAGCGGCTCAAGGGGCACAACGAGTACCGGGACGCGGTGGGGTGCTACCTGGGCGAGCTGCTCGCGCGGAACTTCGCGGGCGAGTGGGTGCCCGGCCACGCGCTCGGTCCGGCGATCCGGGTGAGGTCGGAGAAGGGCACGAAGCACCTCTTCCCGCTCGGCTGGGTGTACCGACGGGCCGACGGCGGCACCGAGGAGAGCATCGCGCGGAAGTGCCAGCGCGACCTCGGCTTCCCGGCCGACGCGGACACGCTGGGGAGCTTCACCGACGGCGGCGAGCGCGTCTGGCCCCCACATCCCGAGGTCCTTCAATGAGCGTGCTCGTCGACAAGAGCACCCGCCTGCTCTGCCAGGGCATCACCGGGAGCGCGGGGTCGTTCCACTCCAGGCAGATGCTCGCCTACGGGACGCAGCTGGTGGCGGGCGTCACGC
>DASWGQ010000267.1:0-6774 GCA_036393595.1 Myxococcales bacterium
CACGCGGTGAAGATCCGGCTGATGTCCGACGTGCCGCTCGGCGTGTTCCTCTCCGGCGGGCTCGACTCCTCGTCCATCGCCGCGCACATGGTCGACCTGCGCCGGGAGAGCGGCGGCGATCGCGTGAAGAGCTTCTCGGTCGGCTACCTCGCCGAGGACGGGTCGTCCGAGCTGGATCAGGCCCGCCGGGTGGCGCGCGCCCTGGACACCGACCACAGCGAGGTGGTGGTGACGGCGAAGGACTTCGCCGACTTCCTGCCCGGCCTGGTCTGGCACCTCGACGAGCCGGTGGCGGACGCGGCCTGCGTGCCGCTCTACTACCTGTCGAAGCGCACGCGCGAGGACGTGATCGTGGTGCTCTCTGGCGAGGGCGCCGACGAGGTGCTCGCCGGTTACCCGATCTACCGGACCATGCTCTACCTCGAGCGCGTGCGGCAAGCGGCCGCCGGCGCCGTGGACCGGACGGCGCCGCTCGCCGCCCGGGTGGTGAAGAACCCCAAGGTGCGCAAGTACCTCTACTGGTCGACACTGCCGCTCGAGGAGCGCTACCGCGGCGTCTCCTGCGCGTTCGTCGACGAGGAGAAGTCCATCCTGCGCGGCGAGCAAGGCGGGATCGTCCCGCCGCGCAAGATCAGCGCCAAGCTGGTCGACCGGCTGGCGATGCACTGGGCGGAGACGGAAGGCCTGCCGCCCCTGGAGCGCATGCTGGAGCTGGACCGGCGCGTGTGGCTTCCCGACGACCTGCTGGTCAAGGCCGACAAGATGACCATGGCCACCTCGCTCGAGCTGCGGGTCCCGTTCCTGGACCACCAGCTGATCGAGTGGTGCGCCGGGTTGCCCGAGCGGGTCAAGCTGCGCGGCCGGCTGGGCAAGTGGCTCTTGCGGCAGGCCGCGCACGAGCGGCTGCCACCCGAGTGCACCGCGCCGGGGAAGCGGGGGTTCACCGTCCCGGTCTCGGGTTGGTTCCGCAAGCAGCTGCACGAGCCGCTGCGCGAGGCGCTGCTCGCGAACGACGCATTCTGCCGCCAGCGCTTCGGCGAGAAGCCGCTCCGGCGGCTGCTCGAGGATCACAAGCACGGCGTCAGCGACCGCAAGGAAGAGCTGTACGCGCTGTGGGTCTTGGAGCTGTGGCTCCGGCAGCACCAGGTGGGGTGGAGCGCGCGCGCGCCTGAGCTTCGCGCGCCCGAGGTGAACGCGAGGAGGAACGTGTCGATGGGCGGAAAGCTTCAGGGGCGGGACATCGTCTGCTTCTCCAACGACTGGGACGGCGATCCGCTGTCCAAGATGCACGCGATGAAGATCCTGGCGCGCGAGAACCGCGTGCTGTGGGTGAACAGCATCGGCAACCGCAGGCCCACGGCCTCGGCGCGCGACGTGAAGCGGATGGTCAAGAAGGTGCGCGGCGCGATCGAAGGCATCCGCGAGCGGCACCCGAACCTGTTCGTGCTCACGCCGCTCGCGATCCCCTTCTACGGATCGGAGCTGGTGCGGGCGGCCAACGGCGCGCTGCTGCGGGCGCAGGTGAAGCAAGCGATGGCCAAGCTCGGGTTCAAGGCCCCCATCAGCTGGTCCTTCCTGCCCTCGTCCGCCCCGGTCTCCGGGACCATCGGGGAAGAGCTCGTCGTCTACCACTGCGTCGACGAGTTCAGCGCCTTCTCCGACGCGCCCGCCCAGCAGATCCGGGAGCTGGAGCGGCGCCTGCTGGCCAAGGCGGACGTGGTGATCTGCTCGGCGGAGAAGCTGCGCAAGGCCAAGGAGCGGGTGAACCCGAACGCCTGGCTGGTCCAGCACGGCGTCGATCTCGAGCACTTCGCCAGGGCGTTCGATCCCGCGACGGCCGTGCCGGACGAAGTGAAGGGCCTCCCCGGACCGGTGATCGGCTTCTGGGGCCTGATCGCCGATTGGGTCGACCTGCGGCTCGTCCGCCACGTCGCGGACGCGTTCAGCGGCGGCTCGGTGGTGCTGCTCGGGTCCAGCACCACCGGCCTCTCCGCGCTCGACGGCGCGCGGAACGTGCACTTCCTGGGACGCAAGCCGTACGCGGACCTGCCGCGCTACGCGAAAGCGTTCGACGTCGCGCTGATGCCGTTCAAGGTGAACGAGCTGACGCTGGCCTCGAACCCGCTCAAGGTCCGCGAGTACCTGGCCGCGGGCCTGCCGGTCGTCTCGACCGCCATCCCCGAGGTGGAGCGGCTGGGCATCTGCCGGATCGGCGCCGACGCCGACTCGCTGGTGCGCGAGATCGCCGCCGCCATCGCGGCCGGGCCGGGGCCCAGCGAGGTGCGCGCCGCGCAGGTCCGTAGCGAGGGCTGGGAGGCGCGCGTCCTGGAGATGCAGGACATCGTGGCGGCCGCCCTGGCGGCCCGGAAGAAGGCGGCGTGAGCAGCATCGACTTCGGCTACTTCGCCTACCTGGCGAGCACGGTGCCACCGCGGGAGCTCGCCCGCGCGGTGGCGGCGCGGGCCAGGCGCGCGCTGCGCGGCGGCATCCGCCAGGTGCTGGGGCCGGTGGCGCGCCACCCGTCGCTGCGCACGCCCTTCTTCATGCAGGTGCCGCCCGAGCAGCGCAGGCGGCGCGAGCTGCGCGGCAAGCGGCCCTCGATCGTCGATCCGTCCCTCGGCGAGGTGACCGCCCACCTGCTGCGCGAGCGGTTCCCGGAAGCATGCCGCTTCGTGCAGCACGAGGCCGAGGCCTGCCGGCGCGGCGAGGTGCCCGTCTTCGGCAAGTGGAAGGCCTGCCGCAAGCACCAGCTGCAGACCGCCTTTGCCGACATCGTTCCGCTCGACTACGGCCTCGACCCCATCGGGCACGGCGTCCGCTACGATCCGGGCACCCCGGGCACGCGCATCGACCACTTCGTCGACGGCGCCGACGTCAAGGCGGCCTGGGAGATCGGCCGGCTGCAGCAGCTCTGGCGCTTCGGGCAGGCGCGCTGGCTGGCCGGCACCGCCACCGAGCGCTCCGCCTGGGCGCGCGCGTACATGGCGACCATCCGCCAGTTCCGCGCCGACTGCCCGGCCGGCATGGGCGTGCAGTGGTCGTGCGCGATGGAGGTCTCCTCCCGCGCGTTCCACGCCGCGCTCGCCTTCGCCTACGTGCAGGACGACCCGGCGGTGGACGCGGCGTTCTCCGCCGAGCTGGCCGAGATGCTCGACGAGCACTGCGCCTACGTCGAGGAGCACCTCGAGGACACCGGCGCGGTGCGCACCAACCACTACGCCGCCGACCTCGTCGGCCTCGTGGTCGTGGGCTCTCTCTTTCCCGAGTTGCCGCGCGCGCGCATCTGGCGCGACGTTTTCGGCCGCAAGCTGTGGGAGGAGATCCCCCGGCAGGTGCGCGGCGACGGGACGCACTTCGAGTCCTCGACCGGCTACCAGCGGCTCACGGCCGAGCTGTTCCTCGGCGCCGTGCTCGCGGCCCGCGCCGCCGGGACTCCCGCGCCGCGCGAGGTGGAGCTGGCGGTGGCGGGTCTGTTCCGCAGCATCGGGCACTTGCTCAAGCCGAGCGGGCGGATCCCCCAGATCGGCGACCTCGACTCCTGCCGCGGCCTGCCGCTCATGCCGCGCGGCGCGCTCGACTGCGGCTACCTGCCGGCGCTCGGCGCCGCCGCGCTGGTCGATCCGGCGCTCAAGCTTCCCGGCGCGCCGTGCCCGGTGGAGGTGGCGTGGCTGCTCGGCGCGCCCGGCGTGGAGCGCTTCGACCTGCTGCCCGCGCGCGGCCACGCCGGCAGCTCCCTGCTGCCCGACGCAAACGTCGCCGTGCTCCGCCGCGGCGGTGGCTACCTCTGCCTGACCGCCGGGCCGAACGGGCAGGGCGGCTGCGGCGGGCACGCGCACAACGACAAGAACTCGGTCGAGTTGTCGTTCGGCGAGGTGGACCTGGTCCTGGACCGCGGCACGTTCGTGTACGCGCGCGACCCGCGCGAGCGGGACCGCCGGCGCGGGACCGCGGCCCACAGCACGGTGCAGGTCGACGGGACGGAGCAGAACCGCATCATCCCCGGACGCCTGTTCGCCCTGCCCGACACGTCGCGGGCCCGGATCCGCTGGATGGACCGTCCGAACGGGCACGAGATGGCCAGCGGCGAGCACCTGGGCTACCAGCGCTTGCCTCGCGGCGTCGTCCACCGCCGCCTCGCGGCGCTGGGCGAGGGATTCGCCGCGTTCCAGGACGACCTGTTCGGCGACGGCGCGCACGTGCTGGAGGCGCGCTGGTTCGTCCCGCACACGGACCTTGTGGAGCGGGCCGCGGCCCCCGGCGAGCTGGGCCGCCTGGAGGCCGAGACACCAGCCGGGTTCGCGCCGGAAGGATTCGACGCTTCGCGCTGCGTCGAGGTCGGGGTGGATGGGAAACCGTTTGCCCTGTTCGCCTTCGCCGCCTCGTTGCGGTTCGAACTGTCGGTGGACGAAACGGACGTGTCGCCCGGGTACGCGGAGCGGACCCCCGCGCGCGCGGTCACGCTGCGCTGCGCCGGCGAGGTCCCGGCGCGGATCTGGACCGCCGTGCTCGTGCTTGCGCGCGAGTGAGTGCCTAGCTTGCCCGCATCCGGTTGGACCGGGCGCTCGCCTGGTCCAGATGACCCGCCCGGAACGGGCACACGAGGGGGTTTGTGGCAATGCTGCAGGTCAAGGAGCCGACGCTGCACGACAAGATCCAGGCGCGTCAGGCCGTGGTGGGGATCTGCGGGCTGGGATACGTCGGGCTTCCGCTCGCGCTCACGTTCGGAGAGAAGGGCTTCCCGGTCATCGGGTTCGACATCGACGCCCGCAAGATCGCGGCCCTGGAGAAGGGCGAGAGCTACATCCGGCACATCGAAGCGGGCCGCATCCAGAAGCAGAACGCGCGCGAGGACAAGGGCTTCTCGGCCACCATGGACTTCCGCAAGGCGCGCGAGGCGGACGTCTTGATCCTATGCGTGCCGACCCCTCTCAACGCGAACCGCGAGCCGGACATGACGTACATCGAGAACACGGCGCGGGCCATCGGGCCGCACGTGCGCTCCGGCCAGCTGATCGTGCTGGAGAGCTCGACCTATCCGGGCACCACCGACGAGGTGGTGAAGCCCATCCTCGAGCAGCTCTCCGGGCTGCGCGCCGGCATCGATTTCCACCTCGCCTTCTCGCCCGAGCGTGAGGACCCGGGCAACCCGAGCTTCAACACCGCCACCATTCCCAAGGTGGTGGGCGGACACACCCCGCAGTGTACCGAAGTGGCCTGCGCGCTCTACGCCTCCGCCATCACCAAGGTGGTCCCGGTGAAGGGGACCCGCGAGGCGGAGCTGACGAAGCTCCTGGAGAACATCTTCCGCTGCGTGAACATCGCGCTCGCGAACGAGCTGAAGCTCCTCTGCGAACGGATGAACATCGACGTCTGGGAAGTGATCGACGCGGCGAAGACGAAGCCGTTCGGCTTCATGGCCTTCTATCCGGGTCCCGGCCTGGGCGGGCACTGCATCCCGATCGATCCCTTCTACCTGACCTGGAAGGCGCGCGAGTTCGAGTTCAACACGCGCTTCATCGAGCTGGCCGGCGAGATCAACTGGCAGATGCCCTACCACGTCGTCGACCGCACCATCGAGGCGCTGGGCGGGCAGGGCAAGCCCGCCAAGGGAGCCAAGGTGCTGATCCTGGGGCTCGCCTACAAGAAGAACATCGACGACCTGCGGGAGAGCCCGTCGATCCGGCTGATCGAGCTGTTCCGGCAGAAGGGGCTCACGGTCGAGTATCACGATCCGTACTGCCCCAAGATGAAGGAGATGCGGCACCAGCCCCGGTACATGCTGGAGATGCAGAGCGTGCCGCTCGAGCAGGGCGTTGCGTGGGCCGACGTGGTGGTGATCGCCACCGACCACGACTCGATCGACTACCAGAAGCTGGTGCGCGACGCGAAGCTGGTGGTCGACAGCCGCAACGCGACCAAGAACGTCACCTTCGGGCGGGACAAGATCAAGAGCGCGTAGCCAGCCGCGGCCGCGTTGTGCCGATCTCGAGGGCAGGGCCCGCTCAATCGCAGCGCACCGCATAGGTGCGACTCGGACGGGCCCACCCCGGCAGCCGGAAGACTGCCTGGCGCGACTCGCGCAATAGGACGATCTGCCCCTCGTCGAACCGCGCGCCTCGAAGGTGCGCGCCCGGGAAGATCAGTTCGCGCGTCCACTCCAGGCCCCACAGCCGGGTGGTCTCCGCCAGCCGGCAGCGGCCCAGCTCAGCGTAGTCGAGCACGCCCGAACGTGTCGCGCGCAATTGTGCCAGCGGCCACCCGGCGGCGGTGGCGCCGTACTCCCATCGCGCGTCGCGGTCGAGGCGCACCCTGGGCGCAACGGGAGAACCGCGCGGACGGAAGAGACAGACCCGCAGGTCGAATTGCTCGACGCAGCCCTCGGGTGCAAGGAGCGCATTCGAGGAGAGCTCCGCAATCCACCGCGGATCCACCGCCGCGACGAGCGGCGCACGGGTGAGCTCGAGGACGTCCGACAGCGAGTCCTTGCCCGCCGCCGCGCCGGCGAGGAGCGCATCGAGGAGCTGCACGTTCGCCGGGGCCCGGCCGCTCGTGCCCTGCAGCAGCGGCACCCCGGAAGGAAGGGCATAGAGCTGGAAATGCGAGTCGACGGCAGGCGCGACGAGCAGGGGCCCGCGGCCGCCGACCGCCGCCTCGAATGCAGTGGCGCGCCGGCCGAAATCGACCGGGACCGGGGCGCGAAGCGCTCGGACGCCGGGGACCAGCTCGATCGCGGCGAGCGCGATCGGCAGCCAGCGCGCGGCGCCGCGAGCTTCC
>DASWGQ010000268.1:0-9312 GCA_036393595.1 Myxococcales bacterium
GCTCACGCCGGGCTGCGGCGGCAGCCGGCGTTTGCTACAGTGCGCGACCCCATGGATGCGCGAATCACCCCTGAGATCGTCCGGCAGCATGGTCTTACCGAGGACGAGTACCGGCGCATCGTCGGCCACCTGGGCCGGGACCCGAACCTGGTCGAGCTGGGCATCTTCTCCGCGATGTGGTCCGAGCACTGCTCGTACAAGTCGTCGCGCCGCTTCCTCAAGCGCCTGCCGACCAAGGGCCCGCGCGTCCTCCAGGGTCCGGGCGAGAACGCCGGGGTGGTGGACGTGGGCGGCGGGCTGGCGGTCGCGTTCAAGATGGAGAGCCACAACCACCCCAGCTACATCGAGCCGTACCAGGGCGCGGCCACCGGCGTCGGCGGTATCCTGCGCGACGTGTTCACCATGGGCGCGCGGCCGATCGCCTCGCTCAACTCATTGCGCTTCGGCAAGCCCTCCCACCCGAAGACCGCCCGGCTCCTGGAAGGCGTGGTCGCCGGCATCGCAGGCTACGGGAACTGCATCGGCGTGCCGACCGTCGGCGGCGAGGTGGCGTTCGACGAAAGCTACGACGGCAACTGCCTGGTCAACGCCTTCACGCTGGGCCTGCTCAAGTCGAACCGCATCTTCCGCGGCACGGCGTCGGGAGTGGGGAACCCGGTCATCTACATCGGCGCGCGCACCGGCCGCGACGGCATCCACGGTGCGACCATGGCGTCCGCCGAGTTCGACGAGGAAAGCGAGTCGAAGCGCCCCACGGTGCAGGTGGGCGATCCGTTCCTCGAGAAGCTGCTCCTCGAAGCCTGCCTGGAGCTGTTCAAGACGGATTGCCTGGTGGGCATCCAGGACATGGGCGCCGCCGGGCTCACCTCCAGCTCGGTGGAGATGGCCTCCCGCGCGGGCAGCGGGCTGGAGCTGGACGTGGACGCGGTGCCGCGCCGCGAGACGGGGATGACGCCGTACGAGGTGATGCTCAGCGAGTCGCAAGAGCGCATGCTGCTCGTCGCGAAGAAGGGGCGCGAGCGCGAAGTGTTCGAGATCTGCGACAAGTGGGACCTGGCGCACGCGGTCGTGGGGCGCGTCACCGGCACCGGCAAGCTGGTGGTCAAGTCGGAGGGGAGGGCCGTGGCGGAGCTGCCCATCGCCCCGCTCACCGACCAGGCGCCTTCCTACGACCGTCCCCGCCGCCGCCCCGAGTGGCTGGACGAGGCGCGGAAGCTCGACCTCGCACAGGTCCCCGAGCCCGGCGACCTCGCGGGCGCGCTGAAGCAGGTGCTCGCCTCGCCGACCGTCGCCTCGAAGGAGTGGGTGTACCGGCAGTACGACCACATGGTCCGCATCGGCACCGCGGTGCGGCCGGGGCAAGGCGACGCCGCGGTGGTCCGCTTCACGGGCCAGCGCGAGGGCGGCGTGGCGCTGAGCGTCGACTGCAACTCCCGCTACTGCTACCTCGACCCGCGCCTCGGGGCCGCGCACGCGGTCGCCGAAGCGGCGCGCAACGTGAGCTGCGTGGGTGGGGAGCCGCTGGCCATCACCGATTGCCTGAACTTCGGCAACCCGGAGCGGCCCGAGATCATGTGGCAGCTCGAGCAGGCGTGCCTCGGGATCGCCGACGCCTGCAACGCGCTCGGCACTCCGGTCGTCTCTGGCAACGTGTCGCTCTACAACGAGACGGAGGGGAAGGGCATCTTCCCCACCCCCACCATCGGCATGGTCGGCCTGATGGAGGACTGCGGCAGGAATGCCCTGTCCGCCTTCCTGGCCGCCGGAGAGCGCATCGCGCTCCTCGGGCGCCCGGCGGGACCCCAGGGCGGTCACCTCGGCGGGAGCGAGTACCTCAAGGCGGTCCACGGCCGCACTGCGGGGACGCCTCCTCCGCTGGATCTCGAGCTCGAGAAGAAGGTCCAGGGAACCGTGCGCGCGCTGGTCCGCGCGGGGCTCGTCCGCACGGCGCACGACACCAGCGAGGGCGGGCTGGCGGTCGCGCTCGCCGAGATGACCTTCGGCCGCGATCTCGGCTGCAAGGTGGCGCTTCCCGCGCAGCCCGGGCGCGCCGACGCGCTGCTCTTCGGCGAGAACGCAGGGCGCATCCTCATCGCCTATCCGGCCTCGGTGGCGGATCGCGTCGCGGCGGTCGCCCGGGAGCACGGCGCGCCCTTCCTGGAGATCGGCGAGGTCGGCGGACCGTCGCTCTTGATCAAGTCGGGCGAGCGGACGCTCGTGGATGCGCGCGTCGCCGAGCTCAAGAATTCCTGGTCCAGCTCCATCCCGCAGGTGGTCGGCGAGGGAATCCACCAGGTCGCCCTCGAAGGGCGATAGGTGGACACCCAGCTGCTCAGCGCGCGCAGCCCGGCCGACCTGGACGAGGCGGCGGGGCTGCTGCTGCGGGGCGGTCTGGTCGCGTTTCCCACCGAGACCGTGTACGGGCTGGGAGCGCTGGCGCTCGAGCCGCTCGCGGTGCGCGCGATCTACGCGGCCAAGGGACGCTCGGCGACGAACCCGCTCATCGTGCACGTGCTCGGCGAGGACGAGGCGCGGCCCTTGTGCGCGCGCTGGCCGATCGAGGCGCAGGAGCTGGTGACGCGCTTCTGGCCCGGCCCGCTCACGCTGGTGCTGCCGCGCACCGAGCGCGTTCCCGACGAGGTGACCGGCGGCGGATCGACGGTCGCCGTCCGGGCGCCGTCGCATCCCGCGGCGCGACAGCTCCTCGCGCGGGTGCGCGCCCCGCTCGCTGCGCCCAGCGCGAACCGCAGCGAGCACGTCTCGCCCACCACCGCGCGCCACGTCCTGCGTGACCTGAACGGCCGCATCGACGCCGTGCTGGACGGCGGGCGCTGCCCGGTGGGGATCGAATCCACGGTCGTCGCGCTGACCTTGGCGGGCCCCCGCCTGCTGCGCTCCGGCGCGGTCCCCCGTTCCGCGCTCGAAGAGCTGCTCGGCGAAGTCCCCGACGGGGCGCCCAGCGGACGGGTGGCCCTTTCCCCGGGACAGCAGAAGCGGCACTACGCGCCCGCCGCGGTGGTGCGGATGGCGGACCCCGTCGCGCTGCCGCGCATCGTCGCCGATCTGCCCGGCCGGGTGGGCGCCCTGGTCCGCAGCGAAGTCGTCTTCCCGGAGAGCGTCGTTTCCCTCCGCCTCCCGGCCGATCCGGCGGGTTACGCCCGCGATCTCTATGCAGCGCTGCGCGAGCTGGAGGACCGCGGGTGCACCTCGATCTGCATCGAGGGCGTCCCCGCCTCACCGGAGTGGGATGCCATCCGGGACCGCCTCACCCGCGCGGCGGCGTAGCGCTACGTTCCGGCGGCGAGCGCCACCGCGACCTCGCCCGCGCGCCGGGCATTGTTCTCCAGGAGATCGAGGTTCGACTGCAGGGTGCGCCCGCCGCTCGCGTCCGCGAGGCGGGCGAGCAGGAACGGAGTCAGCTCCTTTCCCGCGAGCTTCCGCTGGGCGGCCTCGTCCAGCGCGGCGGAGAGCGCGCGCTCCACCTCGGCGCGGGGAAGCGGCGAGGGCGGCGGGACGCAGACCAGCACGCCGGAGCCCTGGCCCAGCTCGTCCCAGTGGATGCGCAGCGCGCGTGCGACCCGGGCCGCGTGGTCGAGGCGGTGCTCCAGGCGGATGCCGGTCGACCCCGTGAAGAACGCGGGCAGCTCGGAGGTGCCGAACCCGATCACGGGGACGCCGAGCGTCTCGAGGGCCTCGGCGGTGGCGGGCAGGTCCAGGATCACCTTCGGTCCGGCGCAAACGACGCACACCTGCCGGCGCGACAGCTCGATCAGATCGGACGAAACGTCGAGGGGCTCGGCCGGGGACGCGCGACGGTGCACTCCGCCGATGCCGCCGGTGGCGAAGACGCGGATGCCGGCCCGGGCCGCGACCGCGCAGGTGGCGGAAACGGTGGTGCCGGCGTCGCGGCCAGAGGCGCAGAGCGCGGCCAGATCGCGGACCCCGGCCTTCGCCGCACCGAGCGCCGGAGCGGCGAGGCGCTGCAACTCCGCTTCCGTCGCCCCGACCACGACCCGGCCGCCGATCACCGCGACGGCGGCGGGCACCGCTCCCGCGTCCCGGATCGCCCGTGCGCACCGCCGCGCCGCCTCGAGGTTGTGGGGCGGCGGCAGGCCCTGCGCGACCACGCTCGTCTCCAGGGCCACGGCGTTGCCGCGCGCGATCGCCTGGCGGACCTCGTCGGAGACCTCGATCAACGCTCCTCCAGCAGGTCCAGCGCCCGCGCCAGGCCGGGACCATGGTACGTGCGCGGCGACTCGCCCTCTCCGCGGACCGCCCGCGCCGGATCCTCCACATAGCCCAGGTATCCGTCGGCCAGACCGATGAAACGCTCCGGCCCTCCACCCAGCGCCAGGCTGCCGACCGGCTCGCCGGGGACGCCGCCGAGCCTCACGCCGTCGATGCTCAGCCGCGTCCTCACCGCGAACGGCTCGGACCAGAGCGCCAGGGCGTTGCTCGCCGCGCGGCGCAGCGGCCAGGGAACGCGAGCGCTGGCCTGGGCGGGAGGCAACGAGTGCAGCGTGACCGCGCACGCAAGCGGAGCGCCGTCGGTCCAGGCGGCGGTCTCGAGCAGGTCCAGCGCCCGCCGCGCGACCCGGGTCCCGAGCGCCTGGGCCGCCGCCGGGGGGTCCGCGGGCAGGCCGTCGCGCGACCAGGTCGCGTTGCCGCCGGCGCCCTGCAGCACCAGCGCCGGCGCCTGGGTGTCGTGCTCGAGGGCGCGCGCGGCCGCGCCGGGCCAGTCGCCCGAGGGCGTCCGCCAGGAACGCGGCAGCACCGTCGGGTGCATCGCGTAGACCACCAGGGTCGCGACGACGACCCCTCCCTCGTCGCGCGCCTGGAGGGCGAGCAGCGTCGGATCGACGGGCCCGGCGCTGCGCACCACCGCCGGCCCGTCGCCCCACTCGACCTGCGCGACGGCGAGGCGGCCCGTCCGCAGGTACCCGAGCGCTCCGCGGATCGCGTCCGCCACGGCTTGCGCCACGCTGTCGCGCATCGCCCGGTCGAACCGCCCGTTCCCCGCGACCTCCGCGAGCGCGTCGTCCCAGGTCCCACCCGGGCCCGAATGGGTATGCGTCGCAGCGAGCAGCAGGCAGGTGCGCGGCGGCAGCTGCGCGCGCCGCAGGACCTCCTCTTCCAGATCGCTCGAGACGAGCAGCGCGTCGAGCGCGACGATCACGGCCCGCACCTCGCCGGAGCGAAGCACCAGGGCCCGGACATACACCTGGCCTTCGCTCGTAGCGCGCCGCCGCCCGGCGTAGCCGGCGAGAGACGCTCCGCGCGGGACCTCGATGGTCACCCTCTGCGCGCCGACCTCGACCGGCCCTTCGGACCTGACCTGGAGGGTGCCCCGCCCGTGCACCAACAGGGGCGGCGGCTGCGCGGACCTTTGTCCGAGCGGAACGGCCAGCACGACCAGCGCGAGAAGGCCGAGCGCCGCCCCGGCGATGCGGACCGCGCGCTTCAATTGGCGACGCGCCGCGCGCCCAGGTACCGCGACTGGAACCACGGCTGGTCCATGTCCGCCTCGACCACGCCGTGCGACGACGAGGCGTGGATGATGCGGCGCGTGCGCGGGTCGATCACCATGCCGACGTGCGAGACGCCCGCACCGTCCGTGTCGAAGAACACCAGGTCGCCTTCGCGCAGCGCCTCCTTGGCCACCGGCGCACCGCTCTTCCACTGCAGCTTGGAGACGCGCGGCAGGGGGATCGCGATGGCCCGGTACGAGTTCCGGGTCAGCCCTGAGCAGTCGATGCCGGCGCGCGTCTCGCCGCCCCAAACGTATGGCGTGCCCAGGTAGGAGAGCGCGGTGCGCTCCACCCGCGCCCACGAGCTGAACGGCCCCTCGCCCTCCTGCGCGCGCGGAGGCTCGGGCGGAAGCTCCGTCTCGTCGGGAGGCGCCGGCTTGTCGGGCGGATGCTGCCGGTCGGGCAAGGACGTGTCCGGCGGCGGCCGGTTGCGCTGCGCGCGCGGCGGCGCGGTGTCCACCTCGAAGACGCCGCGATACCCGGGGTCCTTGGGCACGGTCTTCTTGCGCGCGGCGTCCTCGAAGGTGGCGCGCGTCGTCCCCAGGAGCGCGCCGGGGTGCAGCGGGTCCTTTTCCATCCCCGCGAACACATACGCGGCGTACAGCTTCACGTCGTACTTGCGCCTCGCCGCGTCGATCAGGCCCCATTTCACGGTGTCGAAGCCGCGGACGTCCCATCCATGCTCCATCGCGTTGCGCACCAGGTCGGCGGCGACCTCGTCCGGGACGCCCCCCTTGACCGCCACCCGATAGCCGTTGGCCCACGCGGCCAGCTTGTCGGGCGGCACCGGCTTGCGGAACCCGTACAGCGCGATCCCGTCGACCACCTCCGCGGGCGCGCCGCGCCAGACCGCCTGGTAGGCGGCGAACGCGACCTCGGCGATGCGGTCCATAGGCGCCTGATCGAACATGCCCTCCGCGACCACGTGCATGAGCGTCTGCACGTCCTGCGGCTTGTCGGGCCGGACGACGTTGTGGCCGTAGTTCGCGAATCGGTCCTCGAGCGCCTTTTGCAACTGCGCCCGCTGGGCCGGCGTGAACCCGCGGTCGCGCGCGAGCTTCTCGCGCACGTACTCGAGCACGTTCTGGCGCGGCGCCGCGCCCGCGGGAACGGCCAGGGCGAGGGCTAGGAGTAGCGATCGTCTCGCCATGGATGCGCGGTGTTGCTGTACCCGCGCAGCTCCCAGAACCCGAGCCGGTCGTGCGCCAGCACCTCGATGCGACGGACCCACTTCGCCCCCTTCCAGGCGTACAGCTGCGGAGTGATGACGCGGACCGGGCCGCCGTGCTCGACGGGCAGCGGCTGGCCTTCCGCCGTGTGCACGAGGAGGACGTCGTCCTTGAGCGCCTCCTCCAGCGGCAGGTTGGTGGTGTAGCCGTCGTACGCGTGGGTCATCACGTGGGTGGCGGCAGCGGCCGGCCGCGCCAGCGCGAGGACTAAGGACAGCTGCACTCCCTCCCAGGGCACGTCCAGCTTCGACCAGGTCGTGACGCAGTGGAAGTCGCTCACGTCCTTGGTCTGCGGCAAGGCGATGAAGTCCTTCCAGGCCAGCCGGAGCGGCTCCTCGACCGCGCCGTCGACGACCAGCTCCCATTTGGACAGCGGCACGTTGGGAAGACGTCCCAGGTCGAGCACCGGCCATCCCTTGGTGACGGTCTGGCCGACCGGCAGCTTGGGCATGCCGTGGCGGTTCGCCGGCCCCGATCCCTGGGGCTTGGCGTCGGCCGCGGAGGGCGTCTCGAGCATCCGCTTCTGGAAGCGCTCGCGCAGCTTCATGCGTGCTTCGACGATCCGCGCTTCCTTGTCGTCCGGCATGCGCCGATGCTAACCGGAGCCCGCCGTCCGCAAAAGGATGCCTGCCGGGCGGCCGGCCGGGGTCGGCGGGAGCGGGGTCGTCCGGAAGTGCCCGTGGCTGCGGCGTGTTCTGGCACCATTGCAGGGCGAGTGCCAGCCCTGTACGCTTCGTTCCCCGCGCTCTCCCGGAGAGGCCGTGCAGCTGAAGGTCCTCAGAGACCCGATCGACGACGACAAGTTCCACGACGAGTGTGGCGTGTTCGGCGTCTTCGGCCACCCCGAGGCGGCGAACATCACCTACCTGGGGATCCACGCCCTGCAGCACCGCGGGCAGGAATCGGCCGGCATCGCCGCGCTCGACGCCGGGCAGATCCAGGTGCACAAGACCATGGGGCTGGTCGCCGACAACTTCGACGCGGCGACGCTCACCCGCCTGCCGGGCAACGCGGCGATCGGGCACACGCGCTACTCCACCGCCGGCCAGTCGCGCATCGAGAACGCGCAGCCGTTCGTGTTCAAGGGCGTCGCCGGACCGATCGCGGTGGCGCACAACGGCAACCTCGTCAACGCCGAGGAGCTGCGCGCCTCGCTCGAGGCGCAGGGTGCCATCTTCACGGGCTCGTCCGACACCGAGCTGCTCCTGCACCTCATCGCCCGGGAGCGCGAGGGGACGGCCGTGGAGCGCATCCAGCGCGCGCTGGCGCAGGTGCGCGGCGCGTACTCGCTCCTCTTCCTCACCCAGGACTCGATCATCGCGGTCCGCGACCCGCTCGGCTTCCGGCCGCTGGTGCTGGGGAAGCTGCGCGGGGCGCCCGTGTTCGCCAGCGAGACCTGCGCGTTCGACCTGATCGAGGCGAAGCTGGAGCGCGAGGTGGAGCCGGGCGAGATGGTCGTCGCGGACGCCTCCGGCGTGCGCACCGTGCAGAAGCTGCCGCCGCAGCGGAGCGGCAAGTGCATCTTCGAGCTGATCTATTTCGCCCGCCCCGACTCGCAGGTGTTCGGCCGCAGCGTGTACCGCACCCGCAAGGAGCTGGGCCGCCGCCTCGCCATCGAGCAGCCGGCGGAGGCCGACGTGGTGGTGCCGGTGCCCGACTCCGGGGTGGCGGCGGCGCTCGGCTACTCGGAGCAGAGCGGCATCCCCTATGACATGGGGCTCATCCGCAGCCACTACGTGGGGCGCACCTTCATCGAGCCGTCGAAGTCGATCCGGCACTTCGGAGTGAAGCTGAAGCTCAACCCCGTGCAGCACGTGGTGAAGGGCAAGCGCGTGGTGGTGGTGGACGACTCGATCGTGCGCGGAACCACCAGCCGCAAGATCGTCAAGATGCTGCGCGACGCGGGCGCCAAGGAAGTGCACGTGCGCATCAGCGCGCCGCCGACCAGGTGGCCCTGCTACTACGGGATCGACACGCCGGTGCGGAAGGAGCTGATCGCCGCCACGCACACGGTGGAGGAGATCGCCAAGTACGTCACCGCGGACTCGCTCGGCTACCTCTCCGAGAAGGGGATGCACGAGGCGGTGCGCGCGGAGCCGCGGACGTTCTGCGACGCGTGCTTCACCGGCGAGTACCTCGTCGAGCTCATGCCGCCCGTCGAGGCCGACCGCCGAGATTCAAGCGCTCGGTAGGTCGACTCGACCGCTCGATGGATCGACTGCGATCTTTTGGGGGGTCGAGGGGGGAGCTAGCTCCCCCCTCGTGGAGGCGCCGAAGGCGCCGGATCGAAGAGCGTGTTGGGGTAGCAGAGCCGTCAGTCTCATTGTGGACAGCCGTCAAGAGGGTGCGAAGATGTAATCGTGGGGACCATCCTCGACCTGCTGCAGAAAGTGCAGCTAATCGACGACCGCGCACACGACGCGGTGATGAGCCGCACCCGATCCCGCAGCGGCGGGCACATCGTCCAGCAGGTCGCGGAGCTGGGGCTGGCGACCGAGTCGTCGATCGCGCGCGCCATCTCCGTCGAGCTGGCGCTGCCGCGCATCGACCTGCAG
>DASWGQ010000269.1:0-12237 GCA_036393595.1 Myxococcales bacterium
TCCACCGTGCCTGGCGCGGGCTCGCGCACGGGGACGCCGCGCGCCCGCGCTCGTTCGCGCAACAGATCTCCCAGACGCCCCGGTCCGGCTTCGCCGGTCACCCACAGCTCGCCCACGCGAAGCTGGTCGAGCACGGCGAACAGCCCGCCGGCATGATCGGGATGCGGGTGGGTGAGCACGACCGCGTCCAGGCGCGACACGCCCAGCTCCGCGAGCGCGGGAAGCACGATGCGCGAGCCGACGTCCGCTCCGGGAGGAGCCAGGCCGCGCAGGTCGCCTCCGCCGTCGACGAGGAGGGCGCGCCCGCCGGGGAGCTGCACGACCGCGGCGTCGCCCTGGCCGACGGCGAGGAAAGTGACCCGCAGCGAGCTCGACAGCTGCGGTGAAGCGGCCTGGACGAACCCGGTGCAGAGCAGCGCGCACGCCGGGAGCAGCGCCCGGCGCACGCGGGCGCGAGGCGCTGGTCTCCGCGGTCGCGAACCCGCTCCGAGCGGAGCAGGGTATCCCGCCAGGAGCAACGCCGCGGCCCACCACAGCAGCGCCGTCAACGGCGCGGGCGCCGCCACCACGATGCGGGCGTAGGGCAGGGCGGCGAAGCCCTGCGACGCGAGCAGCGTCAGGCCCGCGAGGTGGTCCGCCGCCCAGAGCAGCGGCAGCGCCGCGGGCGCGAACAGCGCGTCGACCGGCACGGCCAGCGACGCGATCGGGATGGCGAGCAACCCGGGCGCCAGGCCGATCGTGTTCGCGGCCACGGAGGCGAGCGAGACCCGGTGGAATGCGGCGGCGATGAGCGGGCCGGTGCAGAGCGTGGCGGCGGCCGTCGCGCAGGCCAGGCGCAGGCCGTGCTCCGCCACACGTCCGGCAATCTCGGGGAAGCGACCGGGGCCGGGGAGTTGCGGGAGGGGGCGCGGGAAGAAATCGCGCAGCGGGTCGGCCAGCACGAGCATCCCGGCAACCCCGGCGACGGAGAGCTGCAGCGCCAGATCGTGCGTCGCCGCCGGATCGACCAACGCGCACGTGGCGGCGGCCGCGAACAGGGCCGTGAGCCCGTCGGTGCGCCGCCCGCACAGGTCGGCCGAGAGCGCGAGCCCGGCGCCGGCGCCCGCCCGGATCGCGGGCCAGGGCGCGCCGAGCAGGAGCACCTCGGCGGCGACGGCCGGAGCCGCGCAGAGCGACGCCACCGCCGCGGCCCGCGCGCGGGCGGCCCACGGCCCGCGCAGCCAGAGCTGCTTCGCCGCCCAGCGGACCAGCAGCGCGACGACCGCGAGGTGCAGCCCGGAGCTGGCGAGCAGGTGCACGAGGCCGCTCGCGGCCAGGTCCTCCTCGACCTCCGGCGGGATCAGCGACCGGTCCCCGGCGCCGAGGGCGGCGACCAGGCCGGCCCGCGCTGGAGTGGTGCACACGTCCGCGCAGCGCCGCGCGAAGCGCGCCCGCAGTTCGGCCACGAGCTGCCAGGGACGGGGCGCCGGGGCGAGAACCTCGGCGGAATCGGCCGATCCCTGGTAGGCGATCCCGCGCAGCGCCAGGTCGCGGCGCCGATCGCGTTCGCCGGGGTTGAGGGCCCGGGGCGGCTCGCGCAGCCGGGCGAAGAGACCGATGCGGGCGCCCCGCGCCAGGACGGGCGCGTTCGCCACCAGGACCATCGCCAGGGGCCGGTCGCGGGGCTCGTGCAGGGCGTCGCCGGGGCGAGGCTCGAGCTGCTCGATGCGGAGCACCACCGAGAGGCCGCGGGGTCGTGGCTCCGCCTCGAGCACCGTCCCTTCGACGCGGACCGGTTCGCGCCCGCCCCGGTCCAGCGCCGGGTCGATCAGCGCGCCGTCGAGCGCTCCGTCCCGCGCGGGCTTCCCGCCGCAGCCGCCCCGGACGAATCCGAGCGCCGCGCACAGGCCCAGGGCGGCGGCAGCCCGCCAGCGCAGGACCGCAACGGCGCCGGTCGCCGCGGCGCAGCAGGCCAATGCGATGGCCAGTCCCGAATCCCGACCGAGTCCGAAGTACGCGGCCGCGGAAAAGGCCGCGCATGCCGCCAGGAGCGGCCGCCCCATCGCCCGTCCCCCCACCCTAGAACCCGATGTAGGACAAGTCCTACATACCGACCGCCAGTCGGTAACCCTACACCCCGCCACGACGGCGAGTCAAGCCGCGAGCTTGACGCAGGGTGCAAGGCCGTGATACAAGCCGCATATGCAGACGTTCAAGGTCGGTGACAAGGCCGTCTACCCGGGGCAGGGAGTCGGGGAGGTGATGGGGATCGAGCACAAGGACATCGCCGGTCAGCGGCAGTCTTTCTACGTGCTCAAGATCATGGAAAACGGGATGAAGATCCTGATTCCCATCAACAAGGTCGGCTCGGTCGGCCTGCGGAACCTGATCGACGAGAAGGCCGTCGTCAAGGTGTACGGCATCTTGAAGCAGAAGGATATCTCGGTCGATTCCGCTACTTGGAACCGGCGCTACCGCGAGTACATGGAGAAGATCAAGACGGGCTCCGTGTTCGAGATCGCGGAAGTGCTGCGCGACCTCTACCTGCTCAAGTTCGACAAGGACCTCTCGTTCGGCGAGCGCAAGATGCTCGACACCGCGCGCAACCTGCTCATCAAGGAGCTGTCGCTGGCGAAGGGCGTCAACGAAGACGACATCGAGACGGATCTGAAGCAGATCTTCAACTGCTGACCAGCTACTGGACAGTTTCGCGGCGGGCGCGGGCACGATTGACGTGCTCGCGCCCGTCGGCTTTGAGGCAGGGATGCCGCAGCGGGTGTGGAACACCCTGACGGACCGCAAGGAGGAACTGGTCCCGCTCGAGCCTGGGCGGGTGGGCATCTACGTCTGCGGCATCACCGTCTACGACGTCTCGCACGTCGGGCACGCGCGCTTCCTGGTCGCGTTCGACGCGGCGGTGCGGTACCTGCGCTGGGCAGGCTGGAAGGTGACCTACGTCCGCAACTGGACCGACGTCGACGACAAGATCATCCGGCGGGCCGCCGAGAGAGGCCAGGACCCCAAGGCGCTGGCCGAAGGCTACATCGCCGCCTGCCGCGAGGACTTCCAGGCGCTCTCGGTGCTGCCCGCGGACGTGGAGCCGCGCGCGACCGATCACGTGCCCGAGATGCAGAAGCTGATCGCGCAGCTCATCGATCGCGGGAACGCGTACGCTTCCGGGGGGGACGTGTAC
This sequence comes from Myxococcales bacterium, assembly GCA_036393595.1. Classification (GTDB taxonomy): domain Bacteria; phylum Myxococcota; class Myxococcia; order Myxococcales; family 40CM-4-68-19; genus VBKO01. The sequence goes on from DASWGQ010000269.1 coordinate 3,173, forward strand.
TTTGCCGTCCGCTCCTATCCTCCGTACGGGAAGCTCTCCAAGCGGAACCTCGACGACCTGCTCGCGGGCGCGCGGGTGGAGCTCGGCGAGCGCAAGCGCGATCCGCTCGACTTCGTGCTCTGGAAGGCGGCCAAGCCCGGCGAGCCGGCCAGCGTGACCTGGGACAGTCCGTGGGGCCCGGGCCGGCCGGGATGGCACATCGAGTGCTCGGCGATGTCGCAGAAGTACCTGGGGACGAGCTTCGACGTGCACGGCGGCGGGAAGGACCTGGTGTTCCCGCACCACGAGAACGAGATCGCGCAGAGCGAGGCCGCCTCGGGGCAGCCGCTGGCTCGCTTCTGGCTGCACAACGGCTTCGTCACCATCGACGCGGAGAAGATGAGCAAGTCGCTCGGCAACTTCCGCACCATCCGCGACCTGCTCCAGCACTGGGACGGCGAGTCGCTGCGCGCGTTCCTGCTCTCGACGCAGTACCGGCACCCGATCAACTTCACCGAGTCCGCGCTCGCCGACGCCGATCGGCGGGTGGAGTACTTCTACGAGTCGCTCGCCAAGGGCGGCGCGTACCTCGCGCAGAAGAAGTCCGGCGGGGAGGCGCAGCCGCTGCCGGAGCCGGTGGCGGAGTTCCGCGCCGCGATGGAGGACGATTTCAACACCGCCGACGCGCTGGCCCGGGTGGAGCACCTCTACGCGCGCCTCAACGCGCGCATCGACGCGAAGGCACCACCGGCCGAGGTGGCCCCCTTGCTGCGCACCGCGCGCGAGCTGTCGCAGGTGCTCGGGCTCTCCACGCGCAGGCCGGAGGAGGCCGTCCGCTCGCGCCGCCAGCTCGCCGCCCGCCGAAAGGACATCGATCCCCGCTGGGTCGAGGAGCGCATCGCGGCGCGCGTCGCCGCGCGCAAGGCGAAGGACTTCGCCCAGGCGGACCGCATCCGCGAAGAAGTGAAGGGCCGCGGCGTCGAGCTGCGCGACTCGCCGACCGGCACCGACTGGCGCGTCCTGCTCTGAGACTCAGCGATCGAAGAGCTGCTGGATCTGTTTCGGGTCGCTGGTGGTCTGCAGCGCCAGCATGAGCAGGATGCGCGCTTTCTGCGGGGAGAGATTGTCGGCGAACACGGCGCCGGACTGCTGAAGCGTCTTGCCGCCTCCCTCGAAGCCGTAGTTCGGCAGCACGCGGCCGGTCCACACGCGGGTGCTGATCACCACCGGAATGCCCTTCGCGATCGCTTCCTTCACCGCCTGGAACATCGGGACGTTCATGTTGCCCCAGCCGAGCGCCTGGATGACGAGCCCCTTCGCGCCCGCCGCCACCGCCGCGCGCACGAAGGTGCCGTCGGCTCCGCCGTACATCGGCACGATGTCCACCCGGGGGAGGTGCTGGCCGTCGCCGAGCGGCCGCAGCGGGACGTGCTGGCGGCGGGTCGGCGCGCGATACCAGACCACGCGGTCGTAGTCGGCGTAGCCGAGGAAGCCGAGGTCGCCCGACTTGAAGGTGTCGACGTCCGAGGTGTGCGTCTTCACCGCGTCGCGGGCGGCGTTGATGTTGTTGTTGAGCGCGATCATCGAACCCTTGCCGCGCGCCCCGGGGTCCACGCAGATGCGGGCGGCGTTGAGCAGGTTCCGGGGCCCGTCGAAGTCGCGCTCGCTGGCGTTGCGCTGCGCGCCGATGAGCACGATGGGCTTGGGGCTGTCGACCGTCAGATCGAGGAACCAGCCCGTCTCCTCCAGGGTGTCGGTCCCGTGCGAGACGATCACGCCGGCCACCTCGGGCCGCGCCAGGGCCTGCGCCACCGACCTCTGCAGCTGCACCCAGCGGTCCGGGTCCATGTAGTCGCTGGGCACGTTGGAGAGGTTCTCCACCTCGACGTGGGCCACCTGCGCGATCTCGGGGACGGTGGCCACCAGGTCCTCGCCCGAGATGGCGGGCACCGGGGCCTTCTTCACCGGATCGATCTTCATGGCGATGGTGCCGCCCGTCGCGATCAGCCTGACGACCGGCAGCCCCGGACGGGCCTGGGCCTCGCCCATCACGGGCGCGTCGGACCGCGCCGCGGCTGGCGCCGCGGGTTGCTGTCGTGGCACGGGGCGCGTGGTCTGCGCCTCCGCGGCGCAGGCGGCGAGCAGGGCGGCGAGAGTGCAAGCGATCGTCTGGCGCATGGGGACCTCGGTGGGAGGCAGTATCCGAGCGCGCCTGTTACACTCGACAGCCATGCCTTTCAAGCTGGTCAGCGAGTACAAGCCGCAGGGCGACCAGCCCCGGGCTATCGGGGAGCTCATCGCCGGGGTGCGCCGGGGCGACCGGCACCAGACGCTGCTCGGGGTCACCGGCAGCGGCAAGACGTTCACGGTCGCGAACCTGGTCAATGAGATTCAGCGGCCCACGCTGGTCATCGCCCACAACAAGACGCTGGCCGGCCAGCTCTACGGCGAGTTCAAGGACCTGTTCCCGCAGAACGCGGTCGAGTTCTTCGTCAGCTACTACGACTACTACCAGCCCGAGGCGTACGTCCCGACCACGGACACGTACATCGAGAAGGACTCGTCCATCAACGACGAGATCGACCGCATGCGCCATGCGGCGACGCACTCGCTGCTCACGCGCAACGACGTGCTCATCGTCGCCTCGGTCTCCTGCATCTACGGCCTGGGCACTGCCGAGGCGTACTACGAACTCAAGATCAGCCTGGAGGCCGGCCGGGAGTACCCGCGCCACAAGCTGCTGCGCGACCTGGTCGAGATCCAGTACGAGCGCAACGACACGGACTTCTCCCGCGGGACGTTCCGGGTGAAGGGCGATACGGTCGAGATCTTCCCGGCGTACGAGGAGGAGCGCGCCATCCGCGTCGAGCTGTTCGGCGACACGGTCGAGTCCATCAAGGAGATCGACCCGCTCCGCGGCAAGGTGCTGGCGCAGATCGAGAAGACGTCGGTCTTCCCGTCGAGCCATTACGTGACCAGCGGCGAGCGCCGCAAGCGCGCCGTCCTCGACATCCGCGAAGAGCTGCGGGAGCGACTGGGTCAGCTGCGCGGCCAGAGCAAGCTGCTGGAGGCGCAGCGGCTCGAGCAGCGCACGATGTTCGACCTCGAGATGATCGAGCAGATGGGCTACTGCCAGGGCATCGAGAACTACTCGCGCCACCTCTCGGGCCGCAAGGCCGGCGAGGCGCCGCCGTGCCTCCTCGACTACTTCCCCAAGGACTACCTGCTGGTGATCGACGAGTCGCACCAGACCGTCCCGCAGATCGGCGCCATGTACCGCGGCGACCGCTCCCGCAAGGAGACGCTGGTCGAGTACGGGTTCCGGCTGCCCAGCGCGCTGGACAACCGGCCCCTGCAGTTCGGGGAGTGGGAGAAGCTGGTCAACCAGGCGGTGTTCGTCAGCGCCACGCCCGCCGAGTACGAGCTGCAGAGGTCGGAAGGCGTGATCGTGGAGCAGATCATCCGCCCCACCGGGCTCATCGATCCCGAGGTGGAGGTCCGCCCGGTCGCCTCGCAGGTCGACGACCTGCTCGAGGAGGTCCGCAGGCGAGCGGCCGCCGGGCAGCGGGTGCTGGTGACGACCCTGACCAAGCGCATGGCGGAGGACCTGACCGAGTACTACGCCGACCTGGGGGTGAAGGTCCGGTACATGCATTCGGACATCGACACGCTGGAGCGGCTCGCGCTGGTGCGCGACCTGCGCCGCGGCGTGTTCGACGTGCTGGTCGGCATCAACCTGCTGCGCGAGGGCCTGGACATCCCCGAGGTCTCGCTGGTGGCGGTGCTCGACGCGGACAAGGAAGGCTTCCTGCGCTCCTCGGTATCGCTGATCCAGACCATCGGCCGCGCCGCGCGCAACCTGGAAGGCCGGGTGATCCTCTACGCCGACACGGTGACCGCCTCGATGAAGGCCGCGCTCGAGGAGACGGACCGCCGCCGCGCCAAGCAGAAGGCCTACAACGAGCAGCACGGCATCACTCCGCAGAGCGTCAAGCGGGCCATCCTCGACATGCAGATCCACGGCATCGCCACCGATGCCGACGATGCGCTCGCCGGCAAGGAGGAGCTGGCCGGCTACCTGCCGAAGGACAAGCGCGACGTGCCCAAGCTGATCGCGCGGCTGGAGGCGGAGATGCACGAGAAGGCCGAGGAGCTGGACTTCGAGGGCGCGGCCATGCTCCGCGACCGGATCCAGGCCATCAAGGACCTCGACCTGGGCATCCTGCCCAAGCGCCCGGAGGTGCTGCGCGCCGAGGCGCGCGCGGCGGCGGGCATCGCGGCGCCGCAGCGCCCGGAGCACGGCCGGTTCGGCCGGCGCAAGCAGCCCCGCAGCCGCGGCGGCGGAGTCCGGCGGTAGGTAGAATCGGGCGGCATGCTTTCCGAGGAGCTGCAGCGGAAGCTGGACGCGCTGCCCGCGCAGCCCGGCTGCTACATCATGAAGGACCGCGCCGGCGCGGTGGTGTACGTCGGCAAGGCGGTCAACCTCCGCTCGCGCGTCGCCCAGTACTTCCAGGAACGCACCGGCGACAGCCGGATCTTCATCCCCTTCCTCACGGACCTGCTCGGCGACATCGAGGTGATGATCACCCCGGGCGAGAAGGACGCGCTCCTCCTCGAGAACGAGCTGATCAAGAAGCACCGGCCGCGCTTCAACATCCGGCTGCGCGACGACAAGAACTTCATCTCGCTGCGGCTCTCGCGGACGCACCCGTACCCGCGCCTGGAGGTGGTCCGGCGCGTGCGCAAGGACGGAGCGCGCTATTTCGGGCCGTACTCGAGCGCCTCCTCGATCCGGGAGACGCTCGGGATCGTGAACCGCCACTTCCAGCTGCGCACCTGCACCGACCAGGTGATGGCGAACCGGCGAAGGCCCTGCCTGCAGTACCAGATCAAGCGGTGCCCCGCGCCCTGCGTCTACAGCGTCCCGCAGGAGGACTACCAGCGGAGCGTGGAGGAGGTGGCGCTGTTCCTCGAGGGGAAGGCGGACGAGCTGACCGCGCAGCTCGGCGGGCGGATGAGGGAGGCGGCCGGGAAGCTCGAGTACGAGCGCGCGGCGCAGCTGCGCGACCAGCTGCACGCGATCGAGCGCAGCCTGGAGAAGCAGCGGACCGTGCTGGGCGACGCGGTGGACCAGGACGTGCTCGGCTTCCACCGCGAGGGCGGGCTGCTGGAGATCCAGCTCCTCTTCTTCCGCGGCGGCCGGCTCTCGGGCGGGCGCAGCTTCAGCTTCAGCAAGCAGGAGTTCCCCACCGAGGAGCTGCTCTCCAGCTTCCTCGACCAGTACTACGAGTCGGGCGCGTTCATCCCCAAGGAGCTGCTCCTGCCCGCGGATCTGCCGGAGCCCGAGGCGCGCGAGGCGTGGCTGAGCGAGCGCAAGGGAGAGCGCGTCCGGGTGCACGTGCCGGAGCGGGGCGAGAAGGCGCGCCTGGTGGAGATGGCCTCGGAGAACGCGCAGCACAACTTCGACGAGCGGCAGCGCACGCAGAAGAACGCGGTGGAGACGCTCCAGCGCCTGCAGACGCGGCTCCGGCTCCCGCGCTTTCCCCGCCGCATCGAGTGCTTCGACATCTCCACCTTCCAGGGGCAGCTCACGGTGGGGTCGCAGGTGGTCTTCACCGACGGTGAGCCCGACAAGAGCGCGTATCGCCTCTTCAAGGTGCGCGGCGAGGCGGCGGGCGACGACTTCGCCTCCATGTTCCAGGTCCTGACCCGGCGGCTGCAGCGGGGCATCGAGCAGCAGGACCTGCCAGATCTATTGGTGGTCGACGGCGGCAAGGGACAGCTCAACGTCGCGCGCGCGGCGCTCAAGGAAGCGGGGTTGTCGCTCTCGGACGTGCCGCTCGCCGGGCTGGCGAAGAGCCGGGTGCTGGAGGACGAGGCGCGCTTCGCGGCGCGGCAGGGGTACGCGGTCACGGAAGCATGGGCGGCGCGGGCGGGGCCCGAGCCCGAAGTGGCGCAGATCGCTCACGCGGAGGAGGGGGCGTCCCCCACCTCGAACGCGACCTCGACCCCGACCCCGGCACCGACCCCCGACATGACCCCCGGCCGCTCTCGCCGGAAGGGCCGCTTCGTCAAGGACCAGGTGGAGCGCAGCCCCGAGCGCGTCTTCCTCCCCGGGCAGAAGAACCCAGTCATCCTGCGGCAGAACACCGGCGAGCTGTTCCTTCTGGCGCGGCTGCGCGACGAGGCGCACCGGTTCGCGATCACCTATCACCGCAAGCTGCGCCGCGAACGGAACTTCCGCAGCGTCCTGGAGGAGATCCCCGGCATCGGTGACAAGCGCAAGCGCGCGCTGCTCGCGCACTTCGGCTCGCTCCGCCGGATCCGCGCCGCCGCTCCGGAGGAGATCACGCAGGTCGAGGGGTTCAACCTCCAGCTCGCCGAGCGGGTGCACCGGTTCCTCGCCGCCGAGCAACGGGCCGTCCTGGAGGCCGAAGCGCGCGAGGCCGCCCAGGGCGCCGCCGACGCGGGCGAGGGACCGCCGCCGCTGGGCGACGGCGCCCTCGCCACGGACCGCGACGACGTCGCTTTCGACGCCGCCGCCGCCGAGCTGGAGGCGCTGGAGGACTCCGAGGTGGGAGAGGCAGAGCCGATCGGCCCTCAGGAGCCGGAGCCGTCCGGAGCCGAGCCGGTCTCCGAGAGCGCCGGACGCACCGGCGCTACCTGAGCGCATGCCATGGCGTCCGCAGGAAAAAGCACAGCGCCGCCGTCTGCGGCGGCGGCTGAGCGTCGATCCGGCGGCGAATGCGCGGTTTTTCCTTGAACCCCCTTGCCAGCTGTCCTAGAACGCGGCCTCGCCCCTCCAGAATGCGTCGTGAAAGGACCGGCAGCATGAAGCTCTACCCGAAGATCATTCCATCGATCGCCCGCGACACCGTCGCAACGCTCATGGCCGATGGGGACATCGAGGTGGAGACCATGCGGGTGGCCGACGCCGAGATGGACATGGCCGCCATCCTCAAGGAGTACCTGGCGGCCGAGGAGCGGGTGAACCAGGCCACGCGGGAGGCCCTCGAGCGCCGCGGCTACGACCACTCGAAGTTCAACCAGGTCAAGCGCGAGATGGCCGACGTGCGCGGCTTCAAGATGGGCGACGAGGGCATCGACTACATCATCAACCAGATGATCGAGTTCCTGCTCATCTCGCGCAACGTGGAAGAGGTCTACACCGAGGACCACCAGATCCGGAAGAAGATCTACCAGGTCTTCAAGAAGCACCTCGACGTGGACGAGGACATCGACCGCGAGGCCCGCGCTCGCCTCAAGCACCTCAGCGAAGGCACGCAGGCGTGGGACGTGGAGTACCAGAAGACGGTCGAGCAGATCCGCCGGAACAAAGGATTGATCTAGATCGCTTGGGGTTGACCGCTCTGCCTTCGGCGCACGCTGTTCGATCCGGCGCCTTCGGCGCCTCTACAAGGGGGGAGCTCGCTCCCCCCCTCGACCCCCCAACAGATCACGCTCTGTGAATCGAGCGACGTGGTGAGCGCTCTTCACCGGCCGATCGAGGTGCCGACGCGGGGCGCTCCGGTCTTGCGCTCCGACTTCGCGGCGGTGGTCTTCAGGCGTGCGGCGGGCGCCTCGACGAGCTGCGCGCGGATGGTCTTGCCCTTCATTTCTCCGACGGCGACCACGGGGAGCCGGCGATCGTCGTCGGTGACCCAGACGTGGGCCGAGCGCTTCACGTTCGCGTCGTCGAGGCGGGTGGCGACGGCGTCGATGCGCACCGTGCTGAACTTCCCCAGCGGGCTCTCGATCTGCTCGCGCGGACCCACCGCCCCGGCCATGCTCCACATCTTCCGCGCGGCGTAGACCTCGAGGCACACCTGGGTGCCCGTCTTCAGCGGGATCGCGCGCAGGAGGAAGAACGTGGAGAGCATGTCGCGCGCGAGCGGGGTCGCGTCGAGCTCGAGCGGCTCGGGTTTTCCGTCGGTGCTCGCACTGGCCGCGAGCTTTCCTGCCCGCGGGGGGAACGACGCCTCGACGGCGCGGTGCTTGTCGCCCTCGTCCAGCTCTTCGCGGAAGTGAATCGGCATCAGGTCGGGCCCGAGCAGGGTGCTGATGAAGCCCTCGTACCGTCCGAGGTTGGTGCTGACGAACGCGCTGGTCTTCGCCCGCGAGCGCGCGACCAGGGAGGCGCGGCCGCGGTCCGCCGCCTGCGGCGCTTCCAGCGCGACCTCGAAGGTGCCCACGTCGGCCCCGAGGACGTCGAGCCGGTAGCGGAGCTGTTCGCCGAGAGCGAATCGCGAGGCCCGCGCGCTCGCCGCCGCTGGCGAGCAACTCGGCGCCGCGAGGAGCAGGGCGAGCAGGGTGGCCGTCATCCAAGTCTCCTCGGGCAAGGATGCTCCCCAGGGGTGGGGATGGACAAGTAAAACAGCGAGCTCCGCGGGCTAGTCGCCGCCGGTAGGGCGGCGCTACGCTTTTCACAGCGCGGACGTCATGGGATGCGCTCTAGCGTCGCGGCTCGAGCGCCCCCGCCCGCCGATCCGCGGAAAGCGCCTCGATGCGCGCCGCCAGCCGCTCCCTGGCGGCGGCGTACGCCCGCGGGTCGCGCGCCCAGCCGCGCAAGGACGGCGCGAGGGCGCGCGCCTCTGCCTGCGCCAGCCGCGGGTCGCCGAACCGCGCGCAGAGGGCCAGATACGCGTGGTCCTGCAGGCTTCGCTGGATCTGCACCACCCGCAGCGATTCGACGGGGACGTCGTGCTCGCCTCCGATCCGCCCCGGCGTGCCCGGGTAGTACAGCGTCCCGTCGCCGTTGCCCACGAAGGCCCATTGAGACCGCCACGGATCGCCCTGGCCGTACGCGTGCACCACGTCGAAATACAGCTCGCCGGAGATCCCGTTGGCGAAGGCGAGCCAGCCCATCGCCCGGGCGGCCGTGGCGGGCGCGTCGATCATGTAGCTCGGCCATCCGACGAACGCGTCGCGGTCGCGCGGCCGCAGCGGCCCGCACCCGTGCGACATGCAGCTCTGGTACCACCACAGCTTGCCGTAGCTGGAGCGCGGCGCCGCGCGCGGGCAGGAGGGTGCGCGCGGATCGAGGCAGTTCAAGAGCGGCACCCAGAGGTCGATGCTGGGCAGCTGAT